>JAURWL010000138.1 GCA_030654965.1 Dehalococcoidales bacterium
ATCAATCAATCAATCAATCAATCAATCAATCAATCAATCAATCAATCAATCAATCAATCAATCAATGCACCCACATTCCACTCTGTCACTGCCCATTCATTCTCATCATTCGACGACACTTCTCTTGGTTCTTGTCAACAATCCAGCCACATGTTCACTTCGGATCAGCTACTCCAAGCTATCTTCCCTGTCCCTACATTTAGCCAATTTGCAATAATTGTAATGTCAACATGATGCGCATGTCGCAAACAATGCATATACATGTATGAAACTGATCATGAATCGCACTCAATCTTGCCATATTGCATGCGCTGCAGATTTGAATTCGAACGCGAGCTCGATATTCGAGATCGCCTGGCGCCGTGCGCGCGCGGGATGCTGCAGAGATCTAGAGCTCGCGGACGCGTGATCGAAAAGTTTAATTAATCGAGCTGCGCATGCGCGCGGCGCTGCAGCGAAAGGTAATTTGAAGTCACTTAAGCTTTTCGTGTATGAAGATATCGCGAGCCGTATGCGTTCACAATTTCGCCTGCGCCATGCCTATCTGCACGAGGAAGTCGTATCGGTCGGTCATGACGTCTACGCGTTGAATGGCTCGATGCGCGTCGTCCCAACGCAACATGTCGATGCATCGGAGTGCAATCGGTTTATCGTACACTCCGACTGTCATGGATGGAAGTCTGCCGGACCATACGCCGCGCAGAGTATACTCCAGTACCGTCGTCGCTGCGGAGTGTGCGATGGAGTGAAAAGTGACTTGCCACTCGCGGATGTCGCGTGTCAACGATTCGAAGAAGCGAGGAAAATCAACAGCGGAGAGTTCGTCGACAGGAGAAGTGTCGGTCGAAGAAGGAGACACGCGTTTCGAGCGTGCCGAGAGTTGCGTCTGTACGAGGAAGCTGCGATACTTTGCTCGTTCATCGAAGCATCCGGCAAACATAGCTGCATCTCGTTTTGCCCACGCCTGACAGTATTCGAATTCCACGCTGTTCGACTGTACGACTTTTAGGAATGACTCTGCTCGTGTCAATGCCCGCTGCGGTTTAGCGATCGGCATCATCGGGGCCTGCGCGTGAGACGAGAAGGCGGAGGACTCGGGAGCACTCATCGGAGGAGGTGCGCTGCGCTGCGAGGAGTGTGACGAGAGGAGCGGGAAATCTGAGTAAGAAATCGCACAACGTCAGCACATCTTGCGCGAGTATATTCATGTTCTGCTCGTGCACCAATGCAGAGTCTTCGTCCTACGCGGGCAAAGCAACCCGCTGAACTCGGTGCGAGCGAGAAATTGAAGCGTCGGCGAACTTGTGTCGAATGCATTCGAGAATCAGACGGATGCGATACAGATCCGCCGCGAAAGCAGCATCGATATCTGGCTTCGCATGTCGTCGAGTGAAAGCTGATGAATGCGATTTGACGGAACCTTTGTTGGTCGTGCTGCATCTGGACTTGTTGGCTCTTCATGGCAGACACGCGCCTGTTGTTTACCGAGTCCTCGCTGGCGTCGTGTGCGTGTTCGATGTCGTTGTGTTGATTGATTGTCGGTCCTGCTCGCTCGTGTGTCGTGTCGTCGATGCAGCGATGAAGGACACTCGAGTTGTCTGATTGGCCAATCGCGAGTAGTTGTTGTCGAGAGGATCGTGGCGCCGTCGAGAGGACAGCAGCAGCGGCAGTGTTCCTTGCAGATTCATGAGTTGTCGACTTCCATCTTGAGTGAATTTATTTCTTCGGGAGCAACTTGCGAGTTGTGAGCAGTTGCTGAGCGTCGAAGCGTGTGGTCGTGCGGTCTAATTGCGCAATCCGCTCTCACGATGCTGCCAATTGTACTGTCGTTGAGCATTCAATTTCGAGAGAGGCAGACAGAGTGCGTCGCGCCGGTGCTGTGCAGATCTGATTCAGT
>JAURWL010000159.1 GCA_030654965.1 Dehalococcoidales bacterium
GCTGAAAACGCCATGCTCGGCACAGTTATCAGCATCTTTCTTGGCCTGTAGCAACTGCTCTTCGATGAACTTCTCGATAGCCGCAAGCTGTTCTTTGGGTAGACCCTTGAGCTTCTTGCTGACAGCAGAGGTGCTGACACGACCGGAACGCTTGGACACCTGCTGCTTGGCCGCTGCGTCCTTGATAGCTTGCGGGTCGAGACCGTCATACAGATCTAGCAAGACTTCAAGCATGGCACCCTGCGAAATCCCCAGCGATTTACAGCGGCGCGTGAGTTCAGCCTTATGTTCCTTGCTTGTGACCATCATGAAGCGCACTTTGCCCTTCTCGTCATAATAGTCTGTCAGTGATTGTTTGTCGTTTGTCATCGTATTTTCTAAAAAAGTAAGTGATGTAATTCTAGACTGAATGGAACCCGACCTTGTCCTCGGCGTTTACGCCAAAAGTGCCAGTTCAAGCTGCTTTTCCAATGGCCGCCATTTTTTCCATTAGGCCTGCTGCAGCCTTATCGAGCTTATCAGCATCAGTTTTTGTAGAAAGCTGATTTCTGGCTTTCCTGCCGAGGAAATATGCAATTCTTTCAGCATTGGCGCCGGAAGGATGAGGCATGCCATCAAGAACACGTGAGCCATCAATAGCGCCCTCTGCTGCCATCCAGGCTAGTGCCTCGGAAACCTTCGGCCCAAGTGGAACAAAGATTGCGTTTTTCAGTTGCGCAGCTTCTTTGGCAAAATGTTCCACCAGCATCCGGCGCAACAATTGGTGCTTGGTCATATTCGGCGTGCCATTGTAATTATCCCCGGCCACAAATACAGGGTGACGTAATACTGAGGTGGTTTGTACTAATCCGCTCGAATGATCAAAAAGCGCATCGCAACTCTGTATCCCAAGCCACCGGTTAATACCAAGATAATCCAGCATGGCTACGAGATTGGGGCGCATTGACCCTGAAAAGGCTCCCGTTTGCTTTGCCGCACGGAGTGCGGTTTCTTGGTCCGCGCCACTTCTAAGCTGCTTCTGGGCTTCCCTCATTGCGTCAATGAACTGCGTGAAGCCGGGTGTGATACCCACTAAGACAATCTTCGCCTTCGAATTCACATAATCAAAGGGAATGTAGTGAACTGATATTTTTCCATCCTGCGCCAACAATAGACTTTGCGGGATGGATTTGATATCGCGAATGGCGTTGATATCTAAATTTCTAATGGCGTCTGCGTACTGCGGGAAAAGGGTATTTGTATTCATTCTTGAAGCAGTCCCTGAAAATTACGGATGATTGATGTGCTTATAGCGGAATCCAACAGTGACTACCTTGTCGCCTGCAACGACAGCATAGGCGTCGAGTTCTTCACTAAGTCTGCTGATAAGGCCCCCTGCATAGGAATGCAGACGCTTTCTTGCCCGGCGGTCAAAGTAGCATATTTCAGCACCATCTCCTGCATGTTGTCTGGCGCCGAACTGAAGAAGAAGGTCAACAATGATCGGAGGGACGCCCCGTTGTTGGATACGTGATGCTGCGTGTTTTGTGGTGTTCATCACAGCTTTTTGTGTTTGATCATGACGGCCGCGCGAACTTGCTCCAGTTCTTCCCGCTGTATCGCTTTAAGAACGTTGTAAGCAAATGCTTCTCCATTAACACCAAGCGCGTTTGCCAGAGTCAGCCATGTGGAAGGACTAAACGAAAGCTTTCCGGACTCGACTTGGTTAAGAGTTTCCTCATCAAGAGAGTTTTGCTCCTTGGTTCTGCCACATAATTCTTTGCGTCCAAGCTTCATATCTTTACGGCGTTTCTTGACGAAATCACCAACCGCTTTCTGTGACAGAAAGGTTGGGACATCAATGTCATCACTACCCGGGTTGAATACCACAGTAGGCTTGAACCCGCGCCTACTTTTCAGCCAGGCTATAGCATCGTCCTTTGCGATGAATGTCCTTCCTGATTCGTTATACGTTTTGAGTGGATCAGATTTGGCGCTGGCAGCGTTGCGTACGCTGCGAATCTCCATATTCGCAAGAAGAGCGATTTCCTGCAATGTGAGCGGATAATTTTCATTCTCATCATCAATTTTCCAGCGCGCGACGGATGTCCGTATAACGTATTCAACACTTTGTGGAAGAAGTACGGGTTGAGACTCAAGCATCAAAAGAAGTTGCTCCGGACCCGTAAGCATATCTATGTAGTTGGTCGCGTTAGAGGCAATACGTGCATTTAAAGAATATTCGTATAGGGTTCTTGCCTCGCACCCTGCACCAAGCTTCCCCAGGTCAATATCAGCAGCACCCTGCTCTGTGGAGTCCATGCCTAGCAAACATTCCGCTGCCTCAGCATCAAAAACCGTGTTCAGCATATCTGCAAAGTTAAACATGGCCCTTTTCAGGTCATTTTCAAACTGCTCATAAGTCAGATTTGTTGGCTTGTCCATCTCAACCCTTTAATTGTGATTGCGATGTCGCACTGACATCACATGCGGCAAGTATAGACAACGCACTTTCCCCATGTCAAGAACAATATTATTTCAGTGTCTCACCATCATCATAATAAAAATTGGGGTGTTCACGCATTAGACCGCTTCAGGTCGGGAGTGCGCGTTTGCCGTGTATTGCTGATGAGTGACGGCTCAAGAACCGCATAGCAGACCAAGCTGGCCCGGAACCCGTTGGCCACAACGGTAGCCGATAAACAGAAGTACGCGCCGACCACGCGAATGGCCGCTTGCTGATCTACACCAGCCGCCCAATAACGTGTTTCCCGGCCAAGCCCCTCCCTGGTGTTCCTGGCTGGAAGAAATCCACCAAGTGCCATCCAAGTTCAACACGGTATTCCAATGTGCGGAACCGGTTCCGTTGGCACAACGGAGATCACAACAGCACCCGAAAGCCCATAAAAAATGGGACGCCGCAGCGCCCCATTCGATTTCGGCAAGCCGACGATCACTTGACCTTGGGATCCAGTTCGCCCTTGTCGTAGCGCTTCTGCATGTCTTCCAGGCTGAAGACCTTCCTGATCTTGCTCGCCTGGCCCGCTGCACCGAAGGCTTCGTAACGATTCTTGCAAATGTCGCTCATGCC
>JAURWL010000166.1 GCA_030654965.1 Dehalococcoidales bacterium
CGCCCGGCGGAATACCTCATCGTAAACCGAGAGGCGGTTACTCATATTGCCCGCAACCTTTTCATCGAAAACATCCTGCCCTTTTAGCACCTCCAGCCGGATGATGTCCGACCTGAGCATGGGGCACTGCTTTATCTTGACAACCTCGTCACAGGTTTCTGTTTTCCAGGTGGCGGGCAAACCGGTGGTCATCAAAAGGAAATCATCGCCCAGTTCTTCCTTCACGTAGTCCTGAAATAGCCGTTTCACTACCTAGCACCTCCATAATGTCATTGCGAGTGCAACGAAACCTTGTCCCGTTCACGGTGAACCCGTACTCGATACGGGAAATCCCAGGGAGGGGCACAACACGTCCCTCTGGATTCCCGCTGGAGTTTACCCCGTATCCCGTTTCGGGCACGGGACAGGCACTGATACGGGGCGGGAATGACACTATGATGTCACATTGCCGCATCATTCCGACGGGCCGGGATTCCTCGCAAAGACAGCCGGAATTTCTTACTCGTCCCTCATTCTATACGATTCCGCCAGCGCGAAATAGTTCCTGGCATCAGCCAATGCCTTTGCTTTCTCCTCCCCGGAGAGAAGCGCATCATCGAGGCGGAAACAATTTACTTTGGCGCGCACATAAGCAAAATAGCATTTGTAGAAATTAAGCAGAGCAAGGATTTCTCTGTCGCCACTCCTAACGACATAGGCATTCACAAAGTGATTCGAGAGCTCCGGGTGTCCCCATCGGTCTAAGTCCATCGCCAGGAAAGAGACCTCTGCCGCCACATCCACATAGCGGAAGCGGTCGTTGAACTCGATGCAATCATAAATGCAGATGCCGTCGGTAAAGCAGATGTGTTGCGCGTGGAGGTCGCCATGGCAGTCCTTTATTTTACAGTCAGACACGCGTTTGTTGAAGAGTACTGCCTTGTTCTTGATAAAGTCGCGCGTGTACTGAACAAGTCGGTTGTACTGCTCCGACGTAAAGGCGCGCCCGATGTACTTTTCCGTCTGGCTGAAGTTCTCTTCGGTATTGAAGGTAACGGTCTCCAGACTCCCGAATTTGCCGATATCCGGACTGGTCTCTGCCTTACTATGAAAATCAGCCACCCTTTCCGCTACCTGACCTACCATCGTTGGCGTGACACGGTTTTTTGCCAGGAGAACGTCCATCATACGGTTGTGAGGTAATTTACGCATCTTGACCGCGTATTCAATCGGTTCAGCATTGCCGTCGAGGGTTATTTTGCCTTTATCCAGCATGATGGGCACCACACCCAGATAGACCTCTGGGCAGAGACGACGGTTGAGTCTGACTTCCTGTTCACAAAGGCGCTGGCGTTTCTCCAGCGTGGTATAGTCGAGGTAGCCGAGATTGACCGGCTTCTTGATTTTATAAACAAAATTATCGGTGAGGAAGACCACGGACATCTGCGTCTGGACAATCTCCACCTGTTTCGTCGGTTCGGGATAAGCGACGGGTTGAGAGAGGACTGTAATGATATCCGCAAGCGTGGTCATTTTATCTCCTCGAGCCAGCGCCTGACTTCGGTGAGGACTTGCGAGTAGTTGTCCCGGTTGAGCATCATCACCTGTACTTCGGGGCGGGCTTTGATGACATCCGACCAGGTATGGTGATGCAGAAGTATTGTGCCCAACACTCTCCGGTTACTGCTGATGAGACGGGTAATGACATCGCGGAATTGGAGCGACAGCATCTCCATCTTACCGATTTCATCCACAACCACCAGGTCACAATCACGCGCCGCATCGAGTAAAGCTGTCACGCCCACCTGCTCCAGTCCTTCCACATTGACACCGTACTTGCCGACGCGGTAGGGACTCTTGAAAGCGACTTGAGAAAGCACCACATCCTTGCCATTGAGGGTGACCAGACGGAAGCCAAGTCTATCGCCGTGTTCCCGGATTTCTTCCGTGTAAAACCCGCCGGCTTTCCCGCGGAATTCGCCGACCACCTGTTTGATAAGAGTGGTCTTGCCGGCGCGGGGCGGTCCCGTGAGCAGGCAAACGTGTTTCATGACAGACCGTGAGCTATTTCTTGGCGGCTGTTTTTGAGGCGGCACGTTCGGCACGCCGCTTGTCTTTAGCCTGCGTCTGCTTCTTGCGGTGCTCGATGAGAGCGTTTCTTTTACCTTTGTTCATATCTACTAATGATAAAGTATCAACTGCCAAGTATCAACAGTAAAAACTCTAAGCTCTTACTACGAGGGTTAAAAATCGTCATTCTGAATTCCAATAGGGTGGAGTGAATATAGTGACTATACATAGACAATGGTAATGAGGACTAGATTCTTCGCGGAGTTTATCCTGAACTCTCAATAGTGAAGGGCTCAGAATGACAATGGGGGACAAGTATCAACTAACAAACAGAATATGAATTATTGAAACTTGAATATTGTCAGTTGTCACTTAACTTAGGGGTATTTCTGCCGGATTGTCTGTGAAAGCTCCGCCAATAGTTGCAGGGCGCGTTCCGCAGCGTCTTCGCTGACCGTAGGTAAGCCGCAGGCGGGCGTCAACAAACTCTGCTCCACCAGTTTTTTCATGGTTATGCCTTTGCGCGTGAAGGGTGCCATCGCTTCTTCCAGGCGGTCTTTCAGAGCGGGCACGGACTCCTTGAGGATAGCCTCAGTGCTGGTGGGGATAATACCCCACGCCACTAAACCACCCCTGTCAAGGAACTTCTTAACTTCCGCCGGGTAAATGGCAAGCGAGCCGGCATAGTTATAAGCATCGAAGTTGACGATATCGACCGTTGTTTGCAGTAGAATCGACCAGTCGGTGTTGCCGCAACAGTGGACGCCCTTGATACCGCTAATGCCCGCGTATGTTTCATTGAGAAGACTGATAACCTGCTCCCGCGATAACTGCATACCCACCGAGCCGAATGCGGACATATACGGCTCATCGAGGAAGATGATGGTGTTTTTATTGAGCTTTTTCAACGCCCGCTCCATCCAGCTTGCCTTGAGCCGCAGGAATTTCGGCACCACATCCCCGAAGGTCTCATCGTAGATAATTGCCTTGCCGGTTTCATCGGTGACGGTCAAACCCCAACTGACGGGACCGGTGACCTGCCCTTTGACGGCGCGCGGCGTCAGATTGTTTAGAGAGAGGAACTTATGCAGACCGGCCGCATACTCCGCCGAAACCGCATATTTAGCAAAGTCGTTGGCGAGGTAGTCGGTGTAAAACCGCTCCAGTTGCCGTGTTAAGTCCTGTTTACGGTTAACGTACGTTTTGCTTTCCGTGACAACGATGCCGGGGAAGCCTTCGCTGTACTGGGTATACATGTTCTCGACATAGGCGCGTTTGGGTAGCTGGGGCCAGGCGGGAATGTCCTTGAGGTAGCGTGTGACCACCTCAACTGCTTTGTTCGCATCTTTATATGGCAGACTGCCTATCATTGTCTGTAAACCACCGAATTTAGTGTCTGGCATTATTCTCCAATTGTCGTTGCGAGTCCCGACCTGTCGGGACGCGGCAATCTAAAGCTCTCCGTATAAATCACGCCACTCACTATTCATACTATTAACCATCTCCATTTTCTTCTTTCGAGACCCCGCCTTTATTTGTTTTTCCCTTGAAATGGCGCTAATAACGTCCTCGCACACTTCGTAATAAATTAACAGGTCAATGTGGTATCTCTTTGTGAATCCTTCGACGAATTTTTCCTTATGCTCCCAGACTCTTCTTTTCAGGTCATTAGTGACTCCCGTGTAGAGAGCCGTATGTTTCGCGTTGGTCATAATGTAAATATAGTACTGTTTGTCCATCACCATTTTTGGATTCCCGCCTTCGCGGGAATGACACTGCGGTGTCAGATTGCTTCGTCTCCCGTATCAAGTACGGGACAAGGCTATGGCTTCTCGCAAAGACAGTTACGGTATATATTTTCCTATCAGTAATCCCAGCTTCTTTTTCTGCGCGACGGGTATCTTTGCCGGCTCGGTGACGATTGCCCCACTCAAAGCGCTGGCGCATTCACAATCACGCTTCTTCGGAATCTTCTTGACCGCGAGCTTGATGATGCGGCGGGCAGTATCGACGTTCTCCCGCAGGGTCTTGAGGATAGTTTGGACATTGACCGGCTCGACCGGCTCCCACCAGCTATCGTAGTCCGTGACGCAACCAATAACAGCGTAGCAGATTTCAGCTTCACGTGCGAGCTTCGCCTCCGGCAGAGCAGTCATGCCGATGATGTCCGCACCCCAGCTTTTGTACAGTCGTGATTCAGCGCGGGTGGAGAAGGCGGGACCTTCCATAGTGACATAGGTTCCTTTCGGGTAGACGGTGGCGCCCGCCTCTTTTGCCGATTCGTAGAGGATTTTGCTCAAGTCCGGGCAGAAGGGGTGCGCGAAGCTGATGTGGGCGACAATGCCATCTGTGAAGAAAGTACTGACCCGGTTGTAGGTGCGGTCGATGAGTTGGTCCGGGATGAGCAGGTGACCGGGCGCCACCCTCTCCTCGAAACTGCCGGCAGAACACACGGCGATGATATGCTGAACGCCGAGCGATTTCAGAGCGTAGATATTAGCGCGGGCAGGGAGCTCAGTGGGGGAGATAAAGTGCCCGCGACCGTGCCTCGG
>JAURWL010000103.1 GCA_030654965.1 Dehalococcoidales bacterium
TCCAACCAAAGCGAGAGGATGTGAGCCAACTGCATCTCTCTCGCGCGCTGTCTCACCCGAGTGTATGCTCACAGAGTTCGTCAACTGCTCTGCGAAGTCGAAAAGTGATCGCTGCAAGGTGAGGATGGATAGATTGGATGGAGGGGGTGATGTGCGATTGCGGTTGCAACAATCGATGGCGTGAGAACAGATGATCCAGCACAGAAGTGAGCAGCACTCAGGCATGAGATTGCACCAACCAGGCCCTTCCCTCTGGTCAACCCCTTCGCAATTGCACTGCACTGCGATTTCGTCAGTCGAGCTGAAACAGAGCAGAGCGCGCATACGCTCGCAATTGCATCAGGTTGTGTACCTCTCTCTCTCTCTCTCTCTCTCTCTCTCTCTCTCTCTCTCTCTGACTCTTCTGTTTGGATGCGCACGCTATACACACACCGCACGCATGCAGTGAGTACTACGGTCAGTTGAGGGATCGAATGACACGGTGCGCGACGGTATGATTTTGACGGCGGCAAACCACAAACGCGCGAATTCTCAGTGACACACGGAAATATCAATTACCGTACGCACTGAGTCCAATCAACGCTAATTAATTCAGTCCAGACCCCTTGACTGGTCAGAAATGGTCGTTGTGACTGTGCAGATGGTCGGGCTGTCCGTTACCAGTGCCTCCCATCGTCATCGCGATGCACCGGACCGATTCGCATCCGCTGTCCGCCTGGCGCGTAGCATTGTTCGTTGCGAGCTTCTTCGTCGAGCGCGCCATGGAGAGTTTCAGTTGAATCAAATGACCAGACTTCTCGCAATTTCTTCTTTTGATTTGTTTGGAGTCAGTCCATCATTTCTCGCAAAGCGATGCTCACAGTACACACGCTAACTGGATGACTATTTGAGTGCATGTGACACATTGAGTGCTGACCGTGTCGCAGTTGCCCCGGTGGTGACCCGAACGGCACCGACCAAATCAGTTCGAGCGCAAATGGTCGGTGATGCCCACCGACCAATTGTTGGAATAACAAGCGTAAATCACTGTGTAATGTGTATTCAACTCGTTTTGCCTAAGACCGTCTCACTGTGCGTGTGATTTTCACCGAAACTCCCTTCACTGCAATCTCGCTGCCCGCTTGTTCCCTTGTTCACT
>JAURWL010000175.1 GCA_030654965.1 Dehalococcoidales bacterium
GTGATTCTTGCCGCTTCACCCATTAAGCTGCTCAATTCCGCTTCGGTCTCCGGCTCAGCTGAGAATGTATCACGTCGCGTCGTAGTCTAGATTGCGAACTTTTCCCTCACAGTTAATCCTATCATGCAATCAATACATCACTCAGCAACCAGAGATGGGGCGGGCTCAGGCCTTAAAGAGATTATTCAAATCAATTCATCATCATGGGAAATAGAAACCTAGTAGTCGAGCAAAGCAAATGTCAATTAGAGAAAAGTCCAGCAGCTGCGGTTGCTCGGAGTGATGAGCAGAGAATGTTAACAGAGAGATATGAGAATGAATGATTGGTGCCTCACTCCTCGTCTGTCTGTCTCACTCCGGATCCGTCCAATGTTCCTTCCAAAGCACTTGTCCAGCCATTGTCTAATCCTCAAGCACTATCGATAACAACAACACCATTGTTTGAATAATGCAATCATCGAAAAAATTGTGAGCGCTTGCAATTGCTGAAGTAAATTGAGCGCTTGCAAACATGAAACTTGATGGTGATGAAATGTCGAGCAGTGTATGACAGTGACAATCTCGAACAGTGCGTGTTGAACAACAATGATGTGCGCCAGCCTGCGCGTGTTAATGCCGGGCTTGCAGCTTCTTCGCGACTTGCGCCATCTCGGCTTGATCCTCCATCGATTCGTCATCGTCGTCTTCGGCATCGTCAGATCCATCTTCATCCTCATCATCGTCCTCATCGTCTTCTGACTCCGCTCTCGAAGTTGCATTGGTCCCCGCATTGCTCTTGTTCATCGCTGGTGTCTTCGCCATGTCGATTTCGATCGGTCTTCCTGCTGTTTGATGTTGTCCCGCCGGTTTTGTCACATTGACGCCAAACGCGTCGATCGGCTTTGCCGGTGCGTGAAACACCGGCTGTGCTCCTCGTACGGCATTCCCGGTGTTATATCTCGCCGCGTCTTCTTTCAACTTGTTTTGAATGAGTGTCGTCAGTTCTTGTGTCTTCGTGAGTGCGATCTGAGTACATTGTAGAAGTGTCGTCACATCGACCCCGACACCACCGCCCTTCTGGAGACAACACACCTCACCATGTACGTTGAGTGTCACAGTCAGACTAGCATCAGATACTTGCTCCTCTTTCAGACTGGGATCGATGACGAACAACGGTTGGACCGAGGAGGCAGTCGATGACGAAGTGCCAGTAGCATCGGCGGAAGGATCGAAGAAGGCGAATGTACTACTGATCGGAATATGATGCAATGCGAGTGCAACCGGTTGACGATCTTCGACGGAGTGTACCGTCACTTGCTCACCAACGACGGTGACATCGGGTCGTCGAAAGTGAAGTAATGCCGTGACGGCTGCTAAATTCAGTGCGTCCAACATATTGCCCTCGTGATCGAGCACGTGCAGATCGCAACGAATGTTCCACACCTTCTGACCGGCGAGTACACACAGACTTTCCGTGTCGATCGCTCGGCTTTCTCTCAAGCCTCGATCGATGATGCGTGCGATCTCCACCGAAGGTTCGTTCTGTTGTCCGGCGAGGAACACGGGAGAAGCGAGCGGCGAGAACGAAATGAACAGATTCAACGCCCCCTCCGTCGGTCTATCTGCGAACGGTGCTACAAGGTCTGCCGTAGTGACTGCTAGTACTCTCGTGCCACCGAGTTTGACTTCGACACAACCTGAGCCGGAGACATTTCCGGGAAAGGAGATACTCACACCGCGAACATCACTACGACCACGACCATCCACACGCAACCCACCAGCACCGAGGGAGAGAGCGGAACGAATGAAGGAAGACTCGTTGAGTGAGAGAGGAGTCTCGAGCTTAGAGGCGGACATGAGGGAGAGGCAGACAGCGAAATGCGCAGACGACACGAGCGGAGTGCGATGTGATGCGAGAGAGTGTCCGATTCGTGGAGAGCGCCCAACGACAATAGACAGTTCGATGGAGTATTATCAGTCTGCTCGTGTCGTGTTGTATGAATCACGCAGTCGCACCGGGAAAGCAATCAACGGTGCCCATTCGACGCTTCGATCGAGATTCGCACGCAGACAGTCGGTCGAACGAACAAGCAGAGCAAGTCGAGACAGCAGACAGCAGACACAGCAAGCGAACAGAGAGAGTGAGAGAGAGACAGAGAGAGAGAGAGAGAGAGAGAACACTTGACGGCAACTAGTGGTGACAAGAAACTAAACTCGAGACGAGAGCAGAGTGAGAATCCATTCGACTGCAGCTTCGTTCGACTGACTCTGCAACTCAACTCAACTCCGATACGCACGATCGCACTCGACACCATCGTGATGTGAGTGTGCACATGTATCTACTCGTGTATGTCTGTCGAGTGATGCACTTGTGTGTGTCGATGTGTGTGTCGAGAGACGAGCGCGACGATGATTTGACTCGTCGTTCATTTCGATTCATTCCTTTCGATCGCTCAGCACGCTCTCTCGTGTGATCATGCGACACACAGACTAGCAATATTGTCACGACACTAACACATATCAGTAGCAACTAACGGGGTACGAATATCGACACAGTTGGACTCACTCGAGCTCATCGAACAGGCCGCTGCAACAAGACTCGGACTCCTCTCGATCGATCGCCTCTCTGACTCTGACGCTCTCTCTCTCTCTCACACACACACACACACACAACTCACTCCACGCCACTCCATCATGTCCCACACTGCCTTGCACATCACCGCTTCCTTGACTCTGCACGCGTTGTTGCGTGCTTCGCTCACCGATCCGTTGTTCTCCATCCGTGAGATCGACTCGAAGTTGCTGCGTCACTCCGGAAGTACATCTGGATCGGGCGGCACAGGACATAAGAAGAAGTCGGTACTCAACTCCACCACCGCACAGTTGAACGAACAAGCTGCTCGAGTGAAGGCACGACAGTTGATGCTGTTGTACGCGACGGATCTGATCGATGCAACGAAGGATGAAATTCGTTGGCTCAAAGACTGTGGTGTACTTGGCAAACGAGCACCGAAATCGTCACTCATGTCGGCAACCTTTCTCATCTCGCTCCTCCGTGAACAATCAAAGACGAGTTTGTCGAATCGTCTGCATAACGCTCTGTGTGCGTCGAAGATCGGCAAGTGGAAACACGCCACACCGATTGATATCTCGGTCGAAGAACAAGCTGCAGAAGCCGAAGCACAAGCACTCGCGAGCAAACAAGCAGCGGAGGATGAAGAGGAAGAAGAAGCGGAAGCACAGAGACAGGCGGAGTTGGAGGCGGCAGCGGCAGCACAAGCCGAGGATGAGGAGATGATGGGTGAAGGTACGAGTGGAGAGAAGATGGAAGACATTCCGGCTGCCGCTGCCGAACCTTACACTCATCCGCGTCGCCGTTCTTCAGCCTCAATGAAACGTAAGAGTGGTCAATACGACGACGACGGCGGCGACGATGATGAGGGACATGCAAGTGGAAATGGACACGCACGAGCAGGAGGCAGAAGAAGAGC
>JAURWL010000188.1 GCA_030654965.1 Dehalococcoidales bacterium
GACGAGGAATCGATATCGTCAGATCTGCAGACAAGCTCCGCAGCGAGTGAGCAACAGTTCAACACACTGTGTGTACTCGTCACTCAGCGACACCAGCAAGTAACACACACGCATCGCATATTGCACTCTCGCAGACATACATGTTAGGAACAGTGGTGCGCGACGTCGCTGAAATCGAACGCGATTCTTTCCAAAGTCCTACAACTCCGAGAAACCATGGAGAGGAGCGAGAAACGTTGTATGCTACATTCGATGAATGTTGACTGTTCTTCCATGGTTGTGTGTTGTCTCTTGTCGATCGATTGGAATACGAAACTGCGTGCACGTCGAGTCGTCGTTCTCAGCTCTGCGTCACACACTGTTCCTCATCTCATCGTATCGTTATCAGTGCGAGTATACTTTGCCTCATCGCTATCCATCGCTGGTACAGACATCGATTCATCGCACTCGACACTCACACGACCGTTCGTTGATTCATCCATTTCGTCGCTCGTTGACGTCACTCGACACTACACTCCACTCAACTCACCAACATCATGGCTAAACGAAGCAAAGCAGATAAAGCAGGCGCAATCGCCAGTGCGTCGACCGCAGCTGCAAGCGCAGTGGCAGGGGAGTCACCACGAGCAGCCGAGCCGTCTTCAGTCTCGTCGTCGTCGAAGTCTGCATCGACAGGATCGAAATCCAAGAGCAAGTCATCATCATCTGCGTCGAGCAAGCGTCGCAGTGCAGCAGCATCCTCCTCGACATCCGGCATGAAATGTCCGATGCCTGCCGGTATCACGGATGAGTCGTTCGCTTCTGAGTACATTCCGCCAGAAGACAAGCTCAGGAGATACATGCGACGAGGTACGTGAAGCAAAGCACACGACGCAGAACGAGAGCAGGCAAACCACCGAGCGACCGAACGAGCGTGTGTGCGCGTGCGTGCGTGCGTGCGTGCGTGCTTTCGTCTTCGTTCGCTCACTCGTCGTCTTGTTGCTCTCTTCTTTGTTGCTCTCAGCTCTCTGGTCGTGGAAGATCCACGCCGTCTCCAGCATGTTGGATCCTTGGGAGATCGCTGTACTCAACGTTGCTGCCGTCGCCGTCTCGGCAGCTGTTGGATTCTACTTCGTTAACACCGCCATCACCACGTTCGCGGCTTAATCGAATGAACGACTCGAACGAATCGCTCGCCGTGCGGGCCACGTAGATAGACTCAAATTGATCAGACCATGAATTTGTCATTCAACTCAAGCTTCGAATTCGCGATCGACGTACGTGCTTGCAATTGATCATGAGCTCCTGCATGCATATGTGCTCAGATCAATTGCAAGCTATGGCTAAATGTAGCTTGCGCTGATATCGATGCAGTGCGCGTTGATGACTTGAACTCTGTTGAGCGTGTATGTGCATAATAGCGCGAGCTCGCCTTCGCGAGTGACAGTGCTTGCTTGGCATTGTCGATCCGCCTCTGCACTACGGCAGCAGTTCATCTCCGAGTCCATTATCTCCC
>JAURWL010000202.1 GCA_030654965.1 Dehalococcoidales bacterium
TCTCTCTCTCTCTCTCTCTCTCTCTCTCTCTCTCTCTCTCTCTCTCTCTCTCTCTCTCTCTCTCTCTCTCTCTCTCTCTCTCTGCATCTGTCCTTCCTGTCGTGTCCGGTGTCGATGCGAACAGGTCGTGTTGTCGCTTCGTCTGCCCGCTCCCACTTCACTCTCGACCGCACCGAACAGCTGAGGCAGAGGCGACGGGCTGTGCAGGAAGAATTGGTGGTTCTGACGATCGACTCGTTGAATCACACTCACGATCGAGATCCTCCCTAGTCTGATTCGTCACCTCACTCGTCAGTGCGATGAATCCAACAGCGCGAGTCATCACGCCAAGAAGGACGATTCACCGTTGCATCATCGTACGACGACAGCATCAATCATTTGGACCAGCAAAGACAATCAGAGGCAACAGAGATGCAAAAGCGACAGATCAGTCGACTCTACCGACTAGCACGCCGCTGAAATTGAGCAGTTGGCACAGACACGGTTGAAATCAAGCAAGGCAAAAACAAAGAATTCAGAGTGGTACCATTGATCGCTCTCAGCAGCTTCAACAATCCTGTCAGCATCGAGTCGATTCTCCATCACTGAGTCGAAGGATCCAGTCGTCGCTGTGGGAAACATGAGCGGAACATGCGATCGCGAGAAGGATTGAGGTCGAACGCCATTCCCCACTGCACGAATCGTCATTCGATCGATCTTGACGTTTGGAATGGAGTCAACGAACAGCAAAGCTCACATCCAATACAAGTTGCCACACCGACAAGCTAGGGCAGCGGAGAAGAAACGAGCCAGCCTCAAGCAATCTCGTTTGCAAACCGGTAGCAAGCATTTCCTTCACTCCTACCGAAGTTTGCAAGTGATTGCTGGAGATGTTCATGCAAGACGAAGACGTTCGAAACTTGATGCAATCTTTCATGATCGCCCGCGGACCAGCGACAGCCGTGGCTGGAACCTTTGTTTCGACAGTCGCGCGATTGCTGATAATCATTGATGCTTCTTGAATCGAGCTGACTTTGTTGGATGCTTGCTTCTGCGGCAGATCTTTCATTCCCATTCTCTCTCTCGCTATGAATATTCCCGGTCTCGATGCTCCAACTTGGGGTCGTGTTGGCGGTGGAGTCGACGAGCAACAGGAGGCCGAGGAGGAAGAGAAGGCAGCACGCGAATGGAAGAAGGAACAACAGATGGGTGCGAATCAAGTCAAAGTCAGATCACTAGAGAACATCAGATGCAGCGGTGAGCAACCGCTACGATGCTGATGCTGACTGTGCTCGTGCTCTGTTCTGTTGTCTGTTCAGTTCACCGTTGCTAGCTCCCCCTCGTCCAGCGCTAGCGCTTCTTCGTCTGTCTGCTCGTGCGACCTGCTCGTAGTCGCGTGTGGCATGATGGCTTCATCGTTCCTCGACACGTTGACCGACAGCGCAAAATTGGAGGAGATTGGACGATTCACATTCACACCAAGTCTTGCCGAAGCCGCTACAACGTCAGGATCAGAGAACAAGAAGACTGCAGCGACTGTCCCAGCAGACCAGGCGCTCATCATCGCACGCAGCGCTGCAGCACCGAACACGATCTTTGCGTTCAACTACTTACGCATCACCGCACCTCAGTATTTCGCACTCACCGCAGCACT
>JAURWL010000203.1 GCA_030654965.1 Dehalococcoidales bacterium
TCTCTCTCTCTCTCTCTCTCTCTCTCTCTCTCTCTCTCTCTCTCTCTCTCTCTCTCTCTCTCTCTCTCTCTCTCAGGGACCAACTTGGCGCGTCTGTTGGAGCTCACCCACTGCCGTCCGAACCAAGCGCAGCGTGCTGAGTTACTCCAACTGCTCGTGACAAAGCACACCCAATTTATGAGTGTATTGCGAGATTTGCCTGAGCTGGAGGCTGTTCGCTCGCTGAAGTCCTTCATAGTCAACCTCGATGATGAGCCGCAAATGTCGACCAAGTATCGGTTTCATGAGCAGGGGATCGAGTACACTGGTGATATCTTCGGTGGTGCTTCCTCTGGTCTTCACTTCATTGGTGTTCGCCGCGCTGAATCAGAAGTTGTCATCATCAAGAAGTTGACAGGCGTGCGCGGCCGCGACGGATTAATTAAGAGCGAGGTTGCGCAGGAGTACAAGGGGTACAAGCTAGTGCCGCAGTGGACTCGCGAGTTCTTCGAGGAGAGTCACCTCACCTACTTTTGCATCTTCAAGCTCGAAAGTCCTCCGACGACTCCGCAGAAGACGCAAAACCAACAACAGCCGTCTCCGTCTCCGTCTCGGCTGGACGATCTCGATCAGCGTTCCATCCCGTCGCAAGGAGTGACGTTGTTCTCGACTCCAATGAAATCGCGATCGGAGCAGCAAGAGTTGGACAAGGCAGCCGAGCCTCGTACTGGCCCTGTACGTCAGTGGTGCTGGATGCCCCGTTTCTCCGGTGACGCGCGTATCCTATGCGGCTACGTCGATCCGACTCCAGTGATCGCGCAGATGATCATCGCGCTGAAGCGGTTGCATGATGCGGGCCTCGCACACATGGACGTCAAACCGGACAATATCTTTCTTTCACCGACGCGAGTCGGCTTTTTCCTCGGCGACTTCGGCTCGGTGCGCCTATTCGGTTGCAAGGAGGGATCCACCACGGACACATACCTGCCGCGCGATATCAGGATGGGTCACTACGTGGCCTCGCCGCTGCACGACTGGTGGATGCTCGCGATGACTGCGCGTGACTTGATGACGAACCGAACTGGCGTCGAGTCCGAGCCGGACAGAAGGGAGCTCTTTGAGTGGCTGGGGACACTCAACTCCGAACCAGCTCTGCAGCTCATGAAGACCATCTGCACCCTGGTTGAGGAGCCGGAACTGAAGATGAGACTAGAGTCATACAGCAGCGGAGGAGCCAGCGCTTCGGCGGCCGATTGAGCGGCCATTGTATTGCTGATCATACAACTTGGAATACAACCCTTTCCAAAAGTCCCTTGAATTCGTGATCTTGAATCACTCGCCTTGCAACAGGGTTATTAGGGCGAGTAACGGCCTCTGCAGCCAACTACCGACAGAAGTAGTGTTCATAATTAATCAATAGTCTGTGTATGCACCGCCACGTTCAATAACTTGCGCAATGCGATGCGGCATGCTGC
>JAURWL010000204.1 GCA_030654965.1 Dehalococcoidales bacterium
CGACGAGAACGAACAGCGGCAGGTACAGAGGCAGTAGGAACGGCAGACACAACAGGTGCAGCCAACACAGCGGAGCCATTAGGAGCTTGCACTTGAATCGTGAATGCAGCTGGTTTCTGCGCATGCGACTTTTCCTCCTCCATCGGCTCGACATCGTCTTCGTAATATTCATCATCCGGTTGGAGTGGAGCTGTCGATGTGGCTTGCATCATTCCACTTGCGTCGACGCTGTCGAATACTTCACTGTATGACTCCTCGTGTGTCTGCTGTGGTGGCGCCAGTAGCGAGTTTTGTTGTGCCAATATCTCCGCGGCTTTCGATTTTGCCTGTGCTGCAGCCTTGCTGCGCGGTGATTGAATTTCTTCATCTTCATCTATTTCATCAACTTCGACGAGTGTTGGTGCTCGCATCACCGGCATCGGCATGATCGGTCGAATAGCCGCTGGTATTGGAGTGACATTGTGCGATAGAGTACTTCGAGATGGCGGAGAGGCATCATCATCATCATCAATCTCGATGTCTTCTTCAGCGGAATGCGACGGACGCTTCGGGAGAGGCGCACCGCGCACAGACTGGCCGGACGACTTGGCAGGCACCACGTAGTCATCATAATCGATCTCGATACTCTCATCCTGATGTTGGTGCTTCACAAACGAATGCGTGGAAGGCGCGGCGGCAGCTGGTCGATTTTTCGATCGCGGAGGAATATTTTCCTCCTCGTCGACGTCAAATTCGATGCTGACATTTTCTTCAACCGGTTGAGCAGCTGCACGCATCTGTGATTTGTTCGTGATTGCCGCGCGAGCAGGAGGCACGTGTTTCGTTGTGACAGGAGCCTCGTCATCGCTGATGATAATCTCCTCACTGTCACCCCCTCCTGTGGTTGGTCGTACGTTGCCGGTGCGAGTACGTGAACTGGAGCCGATTTCGTCATCCATATCGTCCTCCCAACCGTGTTTTGCAGTGCTCGATTGCTGATACTTCGTCGTTCGGCTTGCCGTTCTCGCGATAGGAGCATCATCATCACTGATCTCGATCTCTTCTTCGTCGTCCGCTGCTCTGCCACCACGCATCGCAGCATCGACCTCTTCGCCGCTCACACTCAGACTCATGCCCAGACTATCATCGTACACTTTCCGTCTCGCTGCGCCGACACTGGCTGCGGCAGTTAGATTCGGTCGAACGGATTGTTGCGATCTGTATCCCGTTGCTGCGCCCGCTGTCGATGGTCGTGACGATCGTACCGATAGATCGGCGTCGTCGATCGAGAAGTCGTCTTCTTCGAGCTCGCGTGCAGAGCGACCGCGAGAGAGGGAGAGACCAGAAGCGGCAGAAGTGCTGCGAGCTGGCTGTGAGACACTCGACGCACCAACTCGACCTGACACACAGAAACAGAAACAGCGACGAGTCGAGTCAGCGAAGAGCAACTCACTCGAGTGGTGCCTCTAGCTCACTCGAGTGTTGACTCTCATTTCCTCCATATCTCACCTGCTGCTCTGCTTTTATCCTTGGCCATGATTGCGGCCACGCGCGCCATTACATCCTTCGAGGCCATTCTTAGCGAGTCAACGACTGACGGACGCGAGAGTGTGGAGAGAGAGAGAGAGAGAGAGAGAGAGAGAGAGAGAGAGAGAGAGAGAGAGAGAGA
>JAURWL010000229.1 GCA_030654965.1 Dehalococcoidales bacterium
ATCGACGGATCCACCAACGAGACGAGGGGTAGATACGGATCAGCACGGTCAATATAATGACTCCACTGTGGATGATTTCGCTCTCCGTTCGCACGACCGTTACCACCAGTCGCAACGGACCGACAATCTCTCACCCATCGATTCTCATTCCAATCCGTCTGATGAGACCAAGCGCCGATGCCAATCTCAGCCGCCGATGAATTTTCCATCGCCGCTGCATCGACCCCCGATTGAGTCTGCTTCGTCTGCGCTTCTGCTCGATTGGGTGAGAATCTGCATATTGGTCGAGCGTGATCCGTGCACTGTGAACCGTGCGAATTCTCAATCGTTCGAATTTCATCGAGAATCGCGTGAGTCAGTCTCATCTCATCATCTGCGTCATCGGTCTGCCATACACAGTCGATGCCCGTCGGTATGAGAATCGTCGAGGAGGCAAACTCGACCAACACGTTGGAACGGTCCACAGACGACGGTAGAGGAGAGGAAAAGTCTCTACATTCGATCGATGATGAAGAGGAGTCCGATCGAGTCGACTCAGTGAATCGAACTGCGGCACCAAGCGAAATATGAGTCGCATGAGCCGCAGATGCGGGATGTTTCGTCTTCGATGTTGCATATAATTTCTTTGCTGTTGCTGCTGCTGCTGCTGTAATAGTTTTCTGCTCCGCCCACCAGAGAGTCTCTTGTATGATCGTTTCGACAGCCCCCTCGCTGATGTCTGGCACTCTCGCTTTGCACTCCGCCGCCCATCTTCGACGAATGATTGGATCGAATATGAGCGTCGACCAATCTCGACGATTTCTCATTTCATACGCCAACGCACGATGAGTGAGATGAGTCAGATCATACGACGGACGGGCGGCAGCAGCGGGTCGACGGTCACCGTTCGGCAATAGTAGAGCGAATGGGAGGGGGAAAGAGGAAGGAAAGGGGCGAGAGGGAGGGGCAGCGAGAGGGGACGAAGACGGCTGCGAGTGTGAATCGATGATCGGACCGTGTAGCTGCGGCGAGTGGCACTGCTGCTGTTGTTGCGGTGTGACGATCGACGTTGATTGATGATCGGCGACGGTGTCTGCAGCGGTTGCAGTTACACTCGTTGGAGATGAATTGGTCGTGTGACGAGAAACGTCAGT
This sequence comes from Dehalococcoidales bacterium, assembly GCA_030654965.1. GTDB lineage: Bacteria > Chloroflexota > Dehalococcoidia > Dehalococcoidales > Fen-1064 > JAURWL01. The sequence continues at coordinate 1,134 of JAURWL010000229.1, forward strand.
CGCTGCTGCTGCTGCATCTCCATCGTCCATTTGACTGTCGCTGTGAGCGCTCATCGGTGCGATGGTCGCGGCGAGTCGGGATTAGATCGAATCGATATCGAATCGCGCGTGATGGAGGCGAACCGAACCGTTACGACTGTTACAGCGGTGAGTGAATTGATTCACAATGGAGCCTAGCTCAGAATGGGCTGCCGAAGAGATTCGAACGAGGATCGGTCTGATATGAGATCGATCCGTCACGGAGTCGAGAGTGAAGATGAAAACAGCGGCGCGGGTCGGTCGGGTTGGGTCGACGTTGGAGAGAGGAAATCGGTCGATCGAGAGGCGATGAGTGGAGTCGAGTTGATCGGGATGCCGCGAGACGCGTCAGAGCAGAGCGGAATCTGCCGGCAGTGAAACAGATGAATGAAAAGTTAGTGTGTGCGCATCTCATTTTGTCGACATTGATGTTGCATCGAGTGTCGACTATTGCATCGTCCGTCCTTCCTCTCGTCTCCTCTCGAAGCGATGAGGAGGAGCAGATATTGTCGGTTGAATGGTTGAATTGCTCGTCGAGCGGTTGAGGCACGCAATTTCTTTCGTTGTCGCGACGAAGGTAGGATATCGATGACGGCGGCCGATGACGATGACAAGTTCGCCTTCGATCGAGCTGCTGCATCTGCGGATTGGATTCATTGCGAGGTACCATCGACGCCGAGTTTGCAAGTGTGAGTGCATGCGAAGCAGACCGTTGCACTGGACCGATCGACGGAGCCTCACTCACGATCGCAGCACGCTCGAAGGCGGAAGGAGGAGCGGACGGGGGAAAGCAAAAGAAAGGGGAGGAGGAGGAAGATAAGGCTGATGGAAGTGCAGCTGCGGCGGGATCCTCGAGTGCCGGAGAAGGAAGCGCTGAATCGACTGATTTGAAGCGGATTCGCGGTTCATAGTCGCGTTGAGATTGAGATATGGCGTGGCGGTTGCAGCGTCGAATCCGGAGGAGAGGAATGTCGACGACGCGATCGCGCCTGCAGATGCTTGGATGGAGAAAATCGCTGCTTCAATGTCTTTGTAATACCGCTCTCTCCAACGCGGATCCCGCCAGCTGTTCGGAGGCGATCTGACCATGCCGAATCGGATTTGATGCAGCTTGTATTCGAATGTCCGCTCGCTCGGCGAAGCGTGCCGCGATATGACCCACCCATTCCTGAGTCGACTTGATCGAGTTTCAACGAATCGATGCCGGTTTCTGTTGAATGACCGACGCTGACGAGTCGGCTGAAGGAGTCAGCGTCGGTGCGGGATTACCGATACGTCGAATCATCACGTCAGAACAGAGAATTTCGAAGCAGCAGAGAGAAACATCAGTCTCGCATGCCTCATCGCTGCTCTCTGTCTCTCTCTCTCTCTGTCTCTCTCTCTCTCTCTCTCTCTCTCTCTCTCTCTCTCTCTCTCGTCGCTGCTTGCTCCGTCACCGCGTTGTGTTTGTCTGACCGTGTAATTCCGCATTTTTCGTTCGCACACACCACGTGTAGATGTCCTGTTCTTGCGTGTGTCCGCAGCTGCGCTTTCGGTCCGTCGACCGTGTGAAAGCACGGTGGTCCATCGTTGGTCGAATAGTGTTGACACGCTTGAACACGATTGGCAGGAGGCCACTCAGCAACACCGCCGAAATGTTTCAACAGCTCCAACGGATTGATGGAGGCTAAGGCATGGTAGAGGCGGTGCTGAGTGTGCGAAAGTGGAGCGGAAAGCGCCTGAAATGCCGCAACCGATGCCGCAACCGATCCGTCGCTGGTCACAGTGGCCATTCTCTCGACTCGAGTCGACTCTTTCCTCTCTTTCTTCGTGACTGTCTCTCTCTCTCTCTCTCTCTCGTTCGCCGTGGGGGCGTGGTGTGTGTTCTCTCCTCTCGTGTTGTCGTCTGCTCTGCTTGAATCGGATTAATCAAACGAGAGACAGACAGAATGAGACGGATCAACCGAGCGAGGAGTGCACTGTCACAGTGAAGTAGGCGGAGAGAAGAGGAAAGGATGATTTCACGATCAGATGATCATTAGGAAGAGCTAGCGAGAAGAATTTCAGCGTGCGACTCGAAGCTCGCACTGTGAGCGGAAGGATGAAGAGGAAGGAAGAGGAGAGGAATTTGCGAATTGGATTTCACGACCGAATGGCCAGAGCTGTGACTGTCGTCGTGTGTTCCTGTTCCATCTTCTCTGTAGGAGTGTGCGCACTGTTGCTGCTCTCTCTTGATATGCGCACTGAGCGATAGCCGTTCTCACACGTACTGCGATGAGTACCATTCAGCACAGCGCACACTCCTAACACACAAAGGAACACACGACGACAGACGACCTCGCGAGAGTGGGTGAATCGTGTATCGACGCACTATAGACGGCGAGCGGGCTCTATCGTAGTGGAAGCGACGAAAATGAAACGAGTCTCGCATCAACACTGTTACTTTGCACTATGCGACGAGCGACACTGCGTTGGATGCACCGTGCGCTGTTGTCTACACTGCACTGTTCGTTATTGCTGCGCATGTGTTGTTATACTCCCTGTGGTCGATCATCGAAATCGACCGTTTCGTTTCACAGTGAGGTGCGGACTCGATGATGCGTGAGTGAACGACCGTGGCGACAGCGCGAGGGGTGCTGTGAGTGGTGTAGTAGACGCGAGCACGGTGCGGCGAGTCGCAAACAGCGTGCGGTGATGGTGGTGGTGGTGGGAGGGAAGCAAAACACGAACTGAGCTAGCTGAGATGAATTCTGCGCTAGCTTTAGTGTCGACGATGAGGCCAGTATCGGTATCAACGGGTCGGCTGTATCATCACCGCGACGAGTGTTCATCGAACGAGTTTAGCGCAACTCCCGAGCCTTTAGTATGTTTGATCACGGTCGATCACTGCCGTACACTCAATCGCTGGCGGTTCGTTCCGCTAACATCCGCGCGTTGAACTCGTTACTACAACCGGAATCTGCTCGCTTCCGTGGTTCGTATCCGCAGCAAGCACAGCCAGGACAGAGACCAGATTCGCAGGAGGACCACAACGGCGGCAGCACTAACCGATCTGAATCAGTTCAACCCAGAAAATCGTCGATTCTGCGTTTCGTGTACATCACCAACGCATTC
>JAURWL010000241.1 GCA_030654965.1 Dehalococcoidales bacterium
GAGCAGCGGCGATAGATCGGCGTGACGGAATCGAGAGAGTCGACGAGGATCGGTGCCGAACCGCATGCAGTCCGCTTTGACTCTCTCTCGTATCGCTGCTACTGCGGGAGGACGGCGTCGCTGAGTGGAACTTGTCGACAGGCGCGGTGGCGGCCGCGGTTGCAACGCGGGTTTGAGTTTCGTCACAGCCGCGTGCAGTGTTGCAGCGTCAACTCGACAGATTTGTTGTCCATCTTTTCGGCCTGCCGCGGCGCGATAGAGGCATCGAATGATTCTGACCTGCTGCCACTTCAGTCTGGTCGAGTCACGCCAACAGCGACAGTGTTGCAACACGACCAATCCAACCAACGATACGAGTCGATACGAGCTGCGAGCTGAGAGTGAGAGTCTAACTGTGCAACTTCATCTGTCGTATCGGTGTAACTATCTGTAAACATACCGACGATCGATCGATCGAGTGAGTGAGAGTGAGTGCAGTGCGCGTTGACTCGTCTCCACTCGAGTCTCACTCATTCGATCCATCCACGGCCTCGACGATCAATCCAAATATTCATCGTTGACAGGTAAACACAATCATCCTCCGCACACTACACTACACGACGAGTGTGAGTAAGCGAGTCGACGTTGAGCCTCGGTGTGATCGATGAGGAACGGTCGAATTTCTCTCTGCGCACGAGAGAGCGAGCCGCCGAGCGAGATGCGCACTGCTCGACGGTGCATGGTAGAGAGGGAGAGATCGACACACACGACCAGGTCGCGCCAATCGGGTGTGGAAACAGATCAACGAGCGTCGACTGCCTTCGCGCATTCCATTCAATCGAATCAGCACGGACGCTGACACTGCTCGTATTTCGCGTGCTCTTGACTCTGTTGATATGAGTGTGCAGTAACTCACTCTCCAACTGTCCTTATCGCTGCTCTCGGGACACATCCTGTACTCGTCGCATCGAGACCAGTCTCACTCGCGTACAGTCGATTCTCGCAGATTCTGCTTCAGCAGCGAGAGAGGTAGTATCGCTCTATTTTCTGTCCAACGTATCGCATCTCCGTCGAACCCTCAAATCCCTTTCATTGCTGTATTGCACCGCTGTGTCGATCAACGATGTGTCTCATTTCCGTTGTCTTTCCGCTCTTGAGCGCCTCGTACTCTATTGCAACTTCGATGCTCGATCGGACAAGTCGACAATTGCAATTGCAGAGATGACTCCCTCCTCACCATCGTTCCTCCGTGAGTGTTGGCCGAAGTTACAGAGATTTGACCACTCTCTGCGAATGTGAACCTGACACAGTGAGCGATCTCAGCTGTTTCTTTCCTTCATATCGCGAGATCGTTGCTCGAGTTCTCGCCTGGGTGATGAAATGTCGAA
>JAURWL010000249.1 GCA_030654965.1 Dehalococcoidales bacterium
GTTCGCGAACATTGTGCTGGCCGATGAAATCAACCGCGCCCCGCCGAAGGTGCAGAGCGCGCTGCTGGAGGCGATGCAGGAACGGCAGGTCACCATCGGTGACGACACGTTCAAGCTCGATGACCCGTTCCTGGTGCTCGCGACCCAGAACCCGATTGAACAGGAAGGCACCTACCCGCTGCCCGAAGCGCAGACCGACCGGTTCCTTCTGAAGCTGCGGGTCGGCTACCCGACCAAGGAAGAAGAGAAGCTGATTGTTGACCGGATGACAACCGGCGTCGAGCCGACCGCGTCTCCCGTCGTCGAAGCGGCCGCAATCATCCGCGCCCGGGCGCTCTGCACGCGCATCTACGTTGACGAGAAGTTGAAGGACTACATCCTGAACATCGTCTTCGCGACGCGTCAGCCGAAAGAGCACAACCTTGCCGACTTGGCGCCGCTGTTGCGGTACGGCGCTTCGCCCCGCGCCTCTATCTACCTGCTGACCGCGGCGCGGGCAATGGCGTTCCTGCGCCGGCGCGGGTTCGTGATACCCGAAGACATCAAGGAGCTGGCGCCGGACGTGCTCCGGCATCGCCTGATTCTCAGCTATGAGGCCGAGGCCGAGGAACTGACCACCGACGACGTCGTGAAGCGCGTGCTCGAAGGCGTCGAGGTTCCGTGAGTCCCGGCCCGCACACAACACCAAAGAAGACCGGCCGCACCACGAAGCGACCGGATAAGGCCGGTCGCTCGCACATCCGGCAGATAGAAATCCGCACGCGGCGACTGGTCAACACGCTCTTCTCCGGTGACTACAAGTCATCGTTCAAGGGTCGGGGCATCGAGTTCCTCGACGTGCGCGAATACCAGTCCGGTGATGACGTGCGGACGATTGACTGGAAGGTGACCGCGCGGTTCGGCCGGCCGTACGTGAAGAAGTACGCCGAAGAGCGTGAACTGGTTGTGATCCTGCTGGTGGACGCTTCCGGCTCGGACCGGTTCGGCACCAAGCGGCTGTTCAAGCTTGAGCAGGCGGCACAGGTCGCGGCCACGCTCGCGTTCTCGGCCATCCGCAACAACGACAAGGTCGGACTGGTCTTCTTCACCGACCGGATTGAGAAGTACGTGCCGCCGAAGAAGGGCCGGATCCACGTGCTCCGGTTGATTCGCGACATCCTCTACTTCGAG
>JAURWL010000003.1 GCA_030654965.1 Dehalococcoidales bacterium
TCTCGCGCGTTCTTTCCTACGTGTGAGTACAGCGATCGGTACGCACATGCGATGCGATGCGATGCGATGCAATGTGATGTGGTGCGATGCGTCGTGCAAAGCAAAGTTCTGGCTGACCTCACCGAACGGTCCGGTCAGGCAGTCAGGGTTATTAGGGTCATGTGCACGTGATGACATGGCACACAGCTGACCTGACCAGAGCGTGACAGTCGACGTTGACGTCTCGTTGAGGCGATCGGGTGGCTTGACGTGTGTGCTTGACCTTCCCTGCACCGCTGCTGCAGCTGACTTGCTGTATGCCGATATATTCGCCTGCAGCAGCTGCTGCACCGCCGCAACACTTCTTCCTCACTGGACACACAACGTCGACTGTCACAGAGTGAGTCGAACACCAGGTCGAAATACACAGAGGCAGCGAGAGGCACTCATCGGTGCTGCAACGACTGCAGATGGAATGGACACGAGTGACAGTCACGCTCGCATGATCTGTGAACAGGCCGCAAGGAGATCAAATAGACGAATCGTGTGCGTGAGCTGATCCTAGATTCGCTCGCTCTCTTTCAGCTCGTAGGTGCATTCCTCTCCACCCCGGCATTCCTCTCCCCACATTCACTCTTCCGAGATTCGCAGGTAGGGAGAGCAGAGAGAGACTGGATTGAGGGCGCACAGAAATCCACGACACACAAATCAAACAGCTCATTCTCTCTGTTCCACTCTGTGTGTGTATGCAGATGGCGGACTCTAAGATCCACAATTTCGTCAGGCAAGCAGATGGAAGCAAGATCTGCTCGTGGAATGGATGCGAGCAAGGCACGCCCGGATGTCGCGATCCCGCTGCCGCAGGAGGAGAAGGTCAGTGACCTCGACAGCTGTCAGCCAGAAAGCGCGACTGTTCTCGTCAATGACATTGCTTTACTCATCCCTCCCTCCCTCTTCTCTCTCTCTCTCTTGGTCTCTCAGCAGGACAGCCACATCCACCATGCGCACAAGCAGCGACGCTGTATTTGCGATATTCGTGTTACTTACTCTCTCTCTCTCTCTCTCTCTCTCTCTCTCTCTCTCTCTCTCTCTCTCTCTCTCTCT
>JAURWL010000012.1 GCA_030654965.1 Dehalococcoidales bacterium
AAGTACTTGTGAGCCTGATGATTATCGCCTTGATATCGGCGTTAATCGGTGGCGGTATCTATGCCGTCTTCAGCGATGTCGAGACTAGCACCGGAAACACTTTCACTGCGGGGACGTTAAATCTAGTTCCTGCTACTAACGGTGCTGGTCCTGTCGGTAAGTATAGCGTGACGGCCGGTGGTGACGGAATAAATGGTAACGTTGTCTTCGACAGGTTGGCACCCGGGGATTCTGGCTCCATCACTTGGACGCTGCAGAATAACGGCAATCTCGATGGTATTCTGACCATGGCCGCAATCTTGACCTTTGAAGAGAACGGCTCGAATGAGCCAGAGAGCGCAGTCGGTGGCAACAATGGCGGCGGCAATGGGGATATGGATGAGTATGTGGGGGTCAGGCTTCAACGCAATGGCACTTACATTCTCGGTGATGCTTCTAACTATGTGCCATTCTCAGGCTTAGCAGCTGTATTTAATGCGGAGAGCCGATCCCTGGCAGCCAGCGGCACGCTGACTTATGTGCTTGAGTGGCAAATTGCCAGCGATGTTAGAGGAGCCGGCGCCGACGGTAAATTTGGTACCGGTGACGACGTACAAGTCGACGACAACATCATCCAGAGTGATAAGGCTACCTTTGATGTAACCTTTACTCTGACCCAGGCATAAAAAATATATGAGGTGGTGAGGATTTACCTCGCCACCTCATACCTGAAACTAGACGAGAATCAAAAGGAATGATGTTTAAACTTTAACTCTTTCGGAACAGTAAAGGACTTGTCATGAAGAAGGCATTTCAGTATTTCGGCTTCAGTCTGATAATCATTGCCATGGCGGCAGTTGTGCTTGCATTCTTAGCCCCTCGCTTTGACTGGAGAATTGATGTGGTACTGTCAGGTAGCATGGAACCCCAGCTTAAAGTTGGTGGCTTGGCAATAAGTCAACCTGTGGATGTCGCTGATATTAAGGTGAACGATACTATCACCTTTTTCTCCCCTTTAGCTAAGGAAATGACAAGTCACAGAGTTATTGCCATTAGTACCAAGCCTTCATTGTACTTCAGGACTAAGGGGGATGCCAACGAGGATGCTGACCCTTTCAATGTGCCAGCCCAGAACGTAGTGGGAAGAGTCTGTTTCCATATTTCTTACCTCGGCTATGTCATGCATTTTGTCAAAACTCCTTTAGGCTTTGCGTTAACGTTCTGCCTGCCCGGGTTCATTATTATCGTAATGGAAATGAGGAACATCTGGCATGTGCTTTCCGATGATGAGATGAGGAGCAAGCAAAGGGTCAGATAGCCTATGAGACGTACATGGTGGACAATTTGGCTTGCCATCTTGACTGTAATACTTATGGCAGGCAATATCGGGGAAACCCAGGGATTCTATGGTGACAACGAGAATTCTGGCAACAATATGTTCCAGGTATGGGTTTCCATTTTGTCGCGTCAGACTACCCAGGTAGATTTTGATGCTGGCGTCCTAATCAGCGTAGACACCTCATCAAGTCCTGGGGATGTTAAACTGGCGGCAAAAAGTGATTGGTATAGCATATCTTGGACTCGTCGCCGCCCCATTACCATAACCAATAGTACAGGCACCACGCTGTCAGAATTTCAAGTTAAGGTTACAGTAAGCTACGACTCAGACATGCGTGGTGATTTTGCTGATATTCGCTTCACCAATAATGATGGGACCTCTTTATTATCATATTGGACACAAAGTTATGTTGCCTCGACTTCGGCAATCTTTTGGGTCAAGATTCCATCCATCCCGTCAGGCACTAAAACAATTTATATGTATTACGGAAACCCTGTTGCGAGCAGTACCAGTAACGGATGGAATACATTTGATTTCTTTGATGACTTTTCAGCCGGTTTAAGCCAATGGACGATCGATGCGGAAAATACAGATAAAGTGTACATATCCGCCGGTGCCGGTAATCCTTCTCCGAGTCTAAGACACGACCCGGATTCCAGCCAAACTAAAAACAGCTATTTTGATACGAGACTCATTACGAAAGATTATAAAATACTAAACGGCGTAATTGAATATGAAGTCTATCTCGCGGGTACTCAAAGGATAATTCATCAATTGGGTTGGAGAGTACAAAGTCTTAATTTTGAAAACGGTTATTGCTGGCGTCTGCAAACAGCGACCGCCGACGGAGGACATTTAAGGTTTACCGGAAGAACATCATGGTCAACTTTTGGGACTGCGTTCAATTATGTCTCGGCTAATACTTGGCACAACGTCAAGGAAGTCGTGTCGGGCTCAACTTATACCGGGTATGTCGATGGTGGCAGCGCTTATTCCGGCACGGACAGCACAAAGCTAACAGCAGATTATTTAGTATCACATGTCCACGGCGTAAGTCTTAATGCCAGCAGTTATGTTTTGGTAGATAATATTAGAGTACGCAAATACGCCTCCCCAGAGCCGATTACCGGTTTGGGTTCGGAAGAAGACATGTATACCTCCTCAGGCACAATTGCTTCGCAGATTCTTGATACCGGAGTTGCAGGGGCAAGATGGGATGCTCTTTTCTGGGACGAAACGCTACAAAGCAATACCAACATCACTTTCGAAGTAAGGGCTGACGATGCATTGTTTGCTCAAGGCGATGTCACACCTTCATGGACTTCGGTTGGAGGAATCTCCCCGGTGACTTCGGCTCTACCTTTTGGAAGATACAAACAGTGGCGAGCAATTTTGACTACTTCAGACGCATCTAAGACTCCGTTATTACATGAAGTCAGAGTTTATCATTATTAGTATTAGTGGAACAAGTGACAGTACTCAAATAGTAGTGAACGTGAAGGGATAGCTGATGAGCAAGACGCGTATCCTAGTGGTGGATGATGAGCCGGGAATATTGAGATTCCTTCGGGTTAGCTTTGAGTCCAAGGGTTATCAGGTAACGACCGCGGTCAACGGTATTGAAGCTCTCCAGAAAGCCGAACTGGAGCCACCGGACATTGTGATTCTGGATATCTCAATGCCTCGGATGGACGGTTTTGAAACCTGCAATCGGTTACGAGAATGGTTACAAGTCCCAATTATCATGCTTAGTGCTCGAGGGGATGAAACCGATAAGGTAAAGTGCCTGGACCTTGGTGCTGATGACTATATCACCAAACCGTTCGGCATCGGTGAGCTACTAGCCCGCGTTAGAGCAATGTTGCGGCGAGCTAAGACGAGTACCGTCATTCCTACCCAGTCTTTGGTTACCAGTGGTGACCTCAAGGTCAACTTCGCCCAAAAGCAGGTATCGGTTGCTGGTAGAGAAATAAAGTTGACGCCAACAGAATATAATCTGCTACAGGAACTGGTGATAAATGCTGGAAAAACACTGAGTCACAGCTATCTTCTCAACAAGGTCTGGGGCTCCGAGTACAAGGCGGAAAGGGAATATCTGCATGTATTTGTCAACCGTCTACGGGCTAAGTTGGAGGATGATGCAGTAGAAAGCAGATACATAGCTACTTTATCCGGAGTTGGTTATCAGTTTAGGAAACCTACATAAGATAAAAACTTACATTGGGTAGTATAGAGAAAGGGGATACGCTAAAAGTGGTGTCCCCTTTCTTTTTGTAAATATATTTAGCAAACGTTTAGAATTCGCCCTCGTTTTTTTAGCCTTTGTTTAGCCACTTGGCTATATGCTAAGCCTAGCTGAGTGATGACATCACGTCAGGATGATGTCTTGGGAATTGGATGGTGATGATGAAAAGGGTGCTTGGCTTACTCGTAGCATTTGTGTCTGTCGTTCTGTTTATCGGTGGTGGCACAATAGCCTATTTTGGTACTGTTGCAGTCAACGCAAGCAACATGCCAGATACAGGAAAGCTACATTTGGCGACAGTCCAGAATAGCTCCGCAGACTATTCGTTTCAAGTGCCTAATGTCGCGCCTGGCGACAGCGGATACGGTAGAAAAAGGTTGGTTAACGATGGTAGTCGCTCTGGAATGCTCGGTGTTGGCTTTTCGCCAATAGTCAATACGCCCGGAACTTTTGGGGAATACGCAGATAATAGTGGAGACTTAGGTGCTAATGTTCAGACTGCAGTCTACATCGATGTCGACACAAGCGGTGACTGGAGCAATGGAGACATCGGGCTCAAGACGGATGGCGGGACTTACAGCTATCCGTCAGCTTTGAAGTTCGACGCTATTAACGACTACGGCAGTATTATTTGGAATTCCATAACGACAATCGTAGCTTCAGTTAAATTTGACTTTATTATTGTGTGGCAGGTTCCTATTACTGTCGGCAACGAAATTCAGGGTGATAGCGCGAGCTTCGACATCACTTTTTTTCTTGAATAGGGTTTGTACACAATTCAGACACCGTCAGAGAATGAACCATCACCAGTTTGGTCAAGATTTATCTACAGCGTTAAAGTTTTTGTCAGCCAATCACATGGTCTTTCCGTGATGTGAACCGCATTCAGATTGTTGAGAAATTCCTGCCCGGATTCAGGACGCTCAATTTCATCTCAGTCTTACAATGATGTTCCTGTTAAGCTGGGGGGCGAACTAGAATTGTAGCATTTAACATAATTCGAATTATGCCCCAATGATAGCAGAACTGCATTGATACATCACCTCGGCGGTACTGCACGATATAATACGTGCAATCACATCGTGGTATCGGCAATCTCTCTCCAATATAATCTCATAGCCTAGAAGTAACGGCGAGCCCAGGCTCATCTGTAGAAGCACAAAGAGGTTGGGACGGAAACCTCCGCCCCGGCCTTTCTTTTGCATATGTTTATCGCATTTATCTCAAATATTGAGGCTAAAATGGGCGGTATACGTCTCGAACGTACGACCTCTGCGATGTCAACGCAGTGCTCTAACCAACTGAGCTAACCGCCCATAAATACAGTGGGGTATATAAAATGCTACCAGATGGCACCGTGTCAGTCAAGAAACGGTATGTTCTCATCCACGTGGCAGGCTTTCCTGTCGCCATCGCCTTATTCTACGCTCAATCAGACTCACCACGAAGAGCAAGACGATGCTCACTCCCAGCGCACCCAGGTCGAGGTATTTGATTTTCATCAACTGGCTGACCAGTCCGGTACCCCCGCCTCCCACTACCGCAACCAGCGCCGCTAGAGGCGTTATCTTGAGCTTTTCCCGGTAGAAGCCCGCTATGACTAATGGTATTACTCCTGCTGTATAGATGGTGTAGGCATAGAGCAGAGAACTAATGATTCCTTTGAGATACAGCGCGACGAGCAGAGAAAGTATTCCCATTACTGCCACGCTGATGCGGGAAGTCAGCAAGACCTGTTTTTCATTGAGCGCTGGTTTGAGCTTATGGATAATGTCTTCTGTGACTATGGTGCTCGCGCTTAACAGGAGGCTGGGGGACATCACGGCGCAAAGCAAGGCTGCCAGGACGAGACCAGACAGTACCGGGGGCATAATCCCTTTCACTATCGTCGGGAAGGCTTGCTCGGCGGCGATGTCCGGGAAAAGAACGGACGCGCTCATGCCAATAATGACAATAGCAAGCGCTAGCGGTACCAGTAGTCCGGCCGCCCAGAAAACAGAACGTTGCGCTGTGGCTCCATCTCGCGCCGATAGGATACGGGAATATATGTCAGGGCCAACCACGTAGGTCAATCCGACGAGCAACAGGAGCTTGACCATATCATAGCCACCGAAATTTTCACTAACAGGAAAAGACAAAAAATCCGGGGGCAGTTGTGATAGCAAAGCGCCCGCACCGCCAAATCTGGTAAGAATGAATATCAGACCGCCTCCGATGCCGACGATGATTATTATTCCTTGATAAAGGTCTGTTTTTATTGCTGCCCACTGTCCGCCCAATACTGTAAAGATGACGAAAGCAGCGGTTGAGACTATCATCCATAATTCTGGACTGCCAATACCCAACACTGCCATAATCTTCCCCGCCGCAACAATTTGCCCCCCGATAACTCCCAGCCATGCTACTGGGATAAGTACCGAGACTGCCAGTCCTACCCAACGGTCATATTGCTTCGCCGCGAGCTCCGGGAGGGTGTATAGTCCCGTCTCCCGTACTTTTTTTGCAAAGAAGACGCCAAGTACAGTAAGTCCGATGCTGCCGGGCAATAGCCACCATATGCCAGTCAGCCCGCGGCTGTATCCCAACCCCGCCATGCCGAGGGTTGCCGAGGCGCCCACAATTGTTGCAAATAGCGACCCGGTGATGTAGAGAGTGGTCCCTTTTCGTCCCATAACAAAAAAATTATTTGTATCTGTGGCGTTTTTGCGTGTAAGAATGCCGATAAGAATCATCGCAACGAAGAAAATGAGGATTATTATAAGTTGGAGCATGTAATCAATCCCTTCCTCGATTTATTATTCGGGTAGGAAAACGTTTTCCTCTTTAATAAGCCTGTCTTTCAAGGTATACTCTAATAAATTATCACATTACAGTATTATGCCGTGATTGGCAAGGAAAAGGAGATAAGTAAATGCCTGATAAAGCGCAATCCGCCAGAGAAAATGTGCTCCGCCTCGTCAAAGAGCACAATATCAAGCAGATAAGCCTCTGGTTTACCGATATTGTCGGTTTTCTCAAGAGTATCGATATCGCCCCGCGGGAACTGGAGGGCGCTCTCCGTGATGGTTTTGGTTTTGACGGTTCGTCAGTCGAGGGTTTTGCCCGCATCGACGAGAGCGACATGATTGCCATGCCCGACCCCACCACATTCCAGATATTACCATGGAGTCCACCAGCGACCCCGGTGGCGAGGTTGATTTGTGACATCCGCAAGCCGGGCGGCGAGCCTTTTGAGGGCGACCCCCGCTATGTCCTGAAGCGGAACCTCCAGAATGCCGCCAAATATGGTTACACCTTCAATGTTGGTCCCGAACTGGAATATTTCTACTTCAAGAACAATGTCGACACGGAGACGATTGACGAAGGCGGCTACTTCGACCTCACCCCGCCCGATATCGCCAGCGACCTTCGCCTCGAAACCATCCTCATTCTGGAACAGATGGGCATCAAGGTGCAGTCGGGTCACCACGAGGTTGCCATCAGCCAGCACGAAATCGATTTACAGTACACTGACGCCCTCACCATGGCGGACAACATCATGACGGCGCGTTTAGTCATTAAAGAAATTGCCCAGCGGCACGGCTTGTACGCCACCTTTATGCCTAAGCCTATCTTCGGCATCGCCGGCAGTGGCATGCACACCCATCAATCGCTTTTCAAGAACGGTCGGAACGTCTTTTTCGATAAATCCGACCCCTACTATCTATCGAAAATTGCCCGTCAATATACTGCCGGCCTTCTCAAACACGCTCCGGAAATCTGCTCAGTGGTCAGCCAGTGGGTGAACTCATACAAGCGACTCGTCCCCGGCTATGAAGCGCCGGTCTACATCTCCTGGGCGCGGCGGAATCGGTCGGATATGATTCGCATTCCCATGTACCAGCCGGGCAGGGAGAATGCCACCAGGATTGAGTTCCGTGTGCCCGACCCCGCCTGTAATCCCTACCTCGCTTTCAGCGTCATCTTAGCCGCCGGATTGGACGGTATCGAGAAGAAGTCGGCGCTCGTCGACCCCACTGAGGAAAATGTCTACGAAATGAGTCCGGAAGAACGGCAGAAGCGTGGCATCGGGAGTCTGCCGGGGAATCTGTTTGAAGCGGTCAGCCTGACGGAAAAGAGCGCACTGGTGCGGACAGCGCTCGGCGAGCATGTGTTCCGGAGCTTTGTCCAGAACAAGAAGATTGAATGGGACCATTACCGGACGCAGGTTTCTGCCTACGAGGTAAAACGGTACCTGCCGATTCTATAATCGGTAAGGCTAACGAGTGGGTTTCTCCGTGCCGATGAGGGCAATTTCCATGCCCTTACCGCAGTGGGGACAGGTGACATTAACCACGAGCGGTCGGCTCATTACCCGCTCGGCTACCGCCGTGACCATGGAATCGATGTTATCGAGTCGGCGGTCGAGCGCGTCCATGCGGTCTTCCAGTTTTTGAATGGAAGCGATGCTATTCTTGTCTTTTGATTCGCCGCGGTCTTCGGCTGATTTTTCAGGTCGCCTTCTCAGTACCAAGGGAGCCTCCCGTGCGATATTGTCCTCATTATAGGGTAAGGCGAGAAGGGTGTCAAAAAGGGATGACTAGAGGTCGATAGTCCGCGAGGTGGTTCTGCTTCTGCTATATATTTTCTTCTTTGATGATACGTCTCAGTTTCTTGATAAGTGGCGGCAGGTCTTTAGTGACAATTGCCCAGATGATGTCGAGGTCGACATCAATGTACCCATGAGCAAGACGATTCCGGGTACCGCTGTTGAGTTCCCATGGTATTTCCGGATGTTGTTCGCGGAGGTCAGAAGATATGGACTTCGACACTTCGCCGATGATTTCGACGAGATGGATAGTCGCCAGTGCCAGCATTTCGCTGGTATCTAGGTCGGCGCGACTCTTTCCTCGCGTGAATTGAATCGCCTTTTCTGCGTAATCGAGCATGTGCATCAGTCGAACTACGTCACTCTTGACTTCTGGTCGCTTCATACGCTACCTTTGCCTCCCGCACTACCTGCTCTCGGAAGTAGCGGCTCAGGTCTTTTGGAGTGCGCAAATCGACTTTTCGACCCAGTAGTTGCGCAAGTTCGTCTTCCATTGCGACCATTGCGAAGCCCGGTATATGACCTGGTTCGAACTCGACTAGCACATCAATATCGCTCTCTGGACTATATTCTGGTTTCAACACCGAACCGAAGAAGGCGAGTTTCCTGATGTGATGCTCGCGACAGAACTCAGTCAGTCGGCGTTTCGGCACTTTGATGCGGGATTTTATTAAAATTTTGTCACTTTTAGTCATTTGTTTCCTCATCGCGGGTAAGGGAATTATACCCCATTCGCATCCTGACGACTACCTCGGTGCAACCCACAAACAAAAGTGTATAGACAGATTACGGCACATGGGAGGTTCAGGTCGAAGATGCCTACCCCCTCCCGAACTCCCTTTCCAGTTGTCGGATACTCAGATGGATAAGGGTCGGGCGACCATGCGGGCAGTTATAGGGATTTTCTGTCTGTTCCAATTGCCTGATTAACGACCGTATCTCTTCGTCGGTTAACGTTTGTCCCGCTCTCACCGCGCCGTGACAGGCAAGCGTCTTGATGATGGCTTCACTGCGTTCCTTATCGCGCCCGGTCGGGTCGTCCAGAAACTCACGCACCGCTGTGAGCCAGTCGCCTCGACTCAGCACCCCGGGCACTGTTCGCACCAGATAACTCCGCTCCCCGAACGGCTCAATGGTGAAACCGTATTCCCGCAACTCTAAGTAGCATTCTTTCAACACCGCGTCCTGTCGCGGCGTCACCTCCAATGTCGCCGGTTCGAGCAGTCCCTGTAATTCAATATTCCTTCCCGCTTGCTGTCCCTTGAGCTTCTCGTAGAGGATGCGTTCATGTGCAGCGTGCTGGTCGATAATATAGATGCCATCGGGTCCCTCAGTGATAATGTAATTAGTCCCCACCTGCCCGACCACGCGTAGGGCGGGGAGCACCGATGGCAACAGGGGCGGGGTCGATTGAACCCCCGGTGGTGTGGTCATCGTGCCGATTTCCTGCGTTGGTAGCGTCCAGAGTCGAGTCGGGTGAGTCGGGATTGGTCGTGTTCCTTGATAGCTGTGTCCGACCTCTTCAATTTTCGGGATAGGCGCCAGATTGACCAGTGTACCGCGCACAGCTCTCTGCACGGCGCTGAACACCGCCCGCTCGTCCTGAAACTTCACCTCGGATTTAGTGGGGTGCACATTCACATCTACCAGCACCGGCGGCAGGGTAATATTTATCACCGCGATGGGATGTCGACCCTGCATCAATAAGCCCTGGTAGGCTTCCTCTAAAGCAAACGTGAGCAAGCGACTGCTTATCAACCGTCGATTGACAAAAAAGCTGAGAGCATCCCGTCCCGCCCGACTCACTACCGGTGAACTGACCATGCCTGCGACTTTGATGTCGGGGCGCTTGTCCGATTGCCACGCGGCTTCATCGGTACTTATAGGAACCATCTTCTGCGCGGTCTCGACTCCGTAAATGGCGATGACGCTGTCGAGCAGTTTTCCTGTCCCCGGAGACTGAAGGGAACTACGACCGTCTGTTAACAGGGTGAATCTGACCTCCGGGAAAGCGAGGGCGTACTGGCTCACTACCTGTGCAATGTGACTGTTTTCGGTTGCGGTCGATTTGAGAAACTTCAGTCGCGCCGGTACATTGCGGAAGAGATTTTTAACGGTGACGGTAGTGCCGCGCGGTCGTGCCTGCGACGTGTGTGACGTCACCGTTTCGTTCTGCAGTTGGACAAAATCACCGCCCGTCGCGTTTGCCACCGAGGTCACCATTTCGACCTCCGCTACTGCCGCGATGCTGGGGAGCGCTTCACCACGAAAGCCGAGTGTATCCAGCGACTCCAGGTCGTCGATTTGGGCGAGTTTGCTGGTGGCGTGTCGACCGAACGCCAGTTCCACTTCACCGGACGGAATACCAGCGCCGTCGTCGATAACACGGATAAACGCGACCCCGCCGCCACGCGTTTCTACTGTAATCTGACTGGACCCGGCATCGAGCGCATTTTCCACCAGTTCTTTAACCACCGAGGCGGGTCTTTCGATGACCTCCCCGGCGGCAATCCGGGCAACCGTTCTATCGTCAAGGACTTTTATAGGCATTTTAGTCGTCACGGTTTTTATCTAGTTGCCATGGATTAGTCTCGCCCAATGTGTTCCACATCGTCTATGGTAGTCTGGGTATCACTAGCTACGTGTCGCAGTTTGGAATTACCTGCTACTTTGTTTCGGGCTTCATTTGCATTCTTAGCTTTGACTTCGTAATGCTTGACTGTGGTGGTGGTTGTAATGACTAAATAACGTTCCATTTCGTATCCCTTCATCCATACTGTAATTTAATAATGCTTCGAGCCAACTACCTGTAACTACTACCGCTAAACGCTCACTTTTCCTTTCCCACCCCGGCACACAAGTCTATCTAATTACGTGTCAGTCGCATCCATGTTGAGACGATATTCGAATCTCGAAAATGTCCATCCACTGGACTATACACGTTTCCGTGTATTCTGTCAATGGTTTTTCAGGATATTTTTTCGAGTCGCGCGAAACTGAGCATCAGTCGTTTCAGCCCGGCGCTGTTGAAAGCGACGGTGACCTCGCAATCGCCCTTCATCTTCTTACTGCTTACCACCACCCCATCCCCGAACTGTGCGTGCCGGACGCGGTCGCCATCCTTTAACTCGACGGTCGATTCCGTAGAAACAGTTACCGGTTCCTCTTGTCGCACCCGGTTCCACGAGTATGCCGACTCGGTTGCTTTGCCGCTCTCTTCCGACCAGTCGGGCGTGGTGGTGAGGTGTTTGGGTATATCTTCGAGAAAGCGCGACCGTTGGTTCACGGTACTTATGCCCATGAAGGAGCGTCGGAAAGCATATACCAGATAAACCCGTCGTTTTGCCCGTGTGATACCCACGTAGGCGAGTCGACGCTCCTCCTCCATCTGAGCGGGGTCGTCGAACGACCGTATGTGCGGCAGTAATTTCTCTTCCATCCCCACAATAAACACAACCGGGAACTCCAGTCCCTTCGCCTGATGCAGAGTAATCAGGGTAACGCGGTCGACTCCCTCCTCCATGCCGTCGACATCAGAGACCAGCGCCACACCCTCAAGGAATGCTGTTAGAGCTTCTGACGGAGGCAAGTCGCGGTACTGCTCAGCGACCGTGCGCAGTTCCATGACGTTCTCCCATCGCTCCGCGCCGTCGGGGTCGTTCGATAGATATTGTTTGTACCCGGAACTCTCTAATAGGTAATCTAACAACTCCACCAGGTTCTTTTCTCGACTCCGCGCAATACAGTCGTTCATCAGTCGGATAAATCGACCCAGCACATCCGCCGAGCGTGTGTCGAATGGGTGCTGAATGACACTATCCTTTTTCCTCGATTCGATAATCAGATTGAGGGAGTCGAAGGGCGAGATGCCCAGCGACTTTGCCCATGTCGAGAGTTTGTTCAGTGTCTGGGGTCCGATACCGCGACCGGGCACATTGATGATGCGCTGGAGACTGACGCTGTCCTGCGGATTCTGGATGAGTCGGAAATACGCAATCACATCCTTGACCTCACGTCGCTCGTAAAATCGCGTCCCGGCGACTAATCGATATGGCATCCCGTAGCGGATAAAGCACTCTTCCAGCACACGCGACTGCGCATTGGTGCGGTACATCACGGCAATATCGCCCGGTTTGAACTCGCCGCGACTGACCACTCGTTCTACCTCTCTCACGACGAACTGCGCCTCTTCCTGCTCGGTAAAAGCTTCTACGATGGCAATACGCTCGCCCTTATCGTTCTCCGTCCACAGCTTCACCGGCTTGCGCTGTAGATTGGCGGAAATAACGTGCGAAGCTGTCTCCAGAATGGTCTTGGTCGACCGGTAGTTCTGCTCCAGAAAAATGACCTTCGCATCGGGGAAATCCTTTTCAAAACTGAGAATGTTGCGTAAATCGGCCGACCGCCACGAGTAAATCGATTGGTCGGGGTCGCCGACCACGCATATATTGCGGTACTCGCCGCTGATTTGCTTGACCAGTTCATACTGCACCAGGTTTGTGTCCTGAAATTCATCGACCATCACATGAACGTAGCGCTCCTGATAACGTTTGAGGACCTCCGTGTGTTTGCGGAACAACTCCACTACTTTGAGAAGCAGGTCGTCGAAGTCGAGCGCTTTGCTCTCGGTGAGCAATTGCTGGTAGCGTTCGTAAACGCGTCCGACAATCTCCTCGAAATAGCTACGATTCTGTTTCTGGTACTCAATTGGTGACATCATTTTACTCTTGGCGTGGGAAATGGCGCTGGCGACTGCCGACGGATTGTACTGCTTGGGGTCGAGTCGCAACTCCTCGAAACTCCGTTTGATGAGCGCAATCTGGTCGTCGGAATCGTAAATCACATACTTGGGGTCGATACCCATCGCTTTGCCGTCGATTCTCAGAATCCGCGCGCAGATAGCGTGAAATGTCCCAATAGTAACTTGACCCCGATTACTCCAATTTAGAAGGGGAGTAGCGAGATCTTTTTCGCTCTTTCCGAATAACCGATTCTCCATCTCGCGCGCCGCCTTGTTGGTGAAGGTGACTGCCATAATGCGACGCGGATTGACCTTGCAGACGCGGATGAGGTAGGCAACCCGGTGGGTGATAACGCGTGTTTTACCACTACCCGGTCCCGCCAGGATGAGCACGGGACCATCGATGGCTTCGACGGCTTGACGCTGTTTAGGATTGAGTTCGGTGAGAATGTCCATTTGTCCAGTTCAATTATACCAT
>JAURWL010000013.1 GCA_030654965.1 Dehalococcoidales bacterium
TATTAGAACAAAGCTGTTAGAATGGGAGCAAATATGTAATACTTATCGCCCTAATCAAGCCTTGAACTACCTTACCCCTCAGCAATTCTTAGAACAAAATATCAAGGAGGTAAGGTGTCACTAATCTACCGAACGAGTACACTTCTTTGACTTGTTGCCTTCCGCCGACTAAAATAGTGAGCGGTAGTTGACGCAAGGAGATAGACATGGAGCAAATCTGGGCGCCCTGGCGCATGCAGTATATCCGGATGGCAAAGCCGGAGGGTTGCATTCTCTGTGACAAACCCAAAGAAAAAAACGATACGGCAAACTTCATTCTCTATTATGGTAAAAAGAACTTTGTAATGATGAATACTTTCCCTTACAATCCGGGTCATCTGCTCATCGCGCCGTACCGGCACGTTCCGGGATTGGATGACATGACAAAAGAAGAAGCCTCTGAACACGCCGAAATCATCAAAAAGTGCATAAAAATTCTGAAAAAGACTTTCAATCCCGCCGGATTCAATATCGGGACGAACATGGGCAGAGTTGCCGGCGCTGGTATCGCCGACCATGTCCACACACATATTGTGCCTCGCTGGCAAGGTGACACGAATTTTATGCCGGTGGTTGGGTGCGCCCGCGTTATCCCCGAAGCTGTCACCGATACCTATGAAATGCTCAAAGGTAAATTCAGAAACCGCCCGCCTCTGAAGAAGAAAGATTAATCATCCGAAAAGGCATAGAGGAAGAAACATGGCAAAACAAGCAAAGCAACCCATTAAGTGCGCGCAGTGCGATTTGGAATTCCCTCAATCGGAGCTTTCTGAAGAGCATAAGCACAAAGCCTTTGTCTGGAAGGGTAAGGTAATGTGTGAGGAGTGTCTCTTCAAAATGGGCATCAATCAGGACGACGTAATGACCTATGGGGCATTTCTGAACAGTCAGCAACCCAGGAAACCGCAAAAATTATAGGGAATTATCCTAGGATGACGGGGCGACATTGTTCCTGATGTGGGTGAAGGAAAATGAGTGGTGCCCCCAATGGAATTCGAATCCATGTCGGTAGCTTGAAAGGCTACTGTCCTAGGCCTCTAGACGATGGGGGCGCACTTTTCCAGTATATCAGAGACACGGATAGCAGACAAACCCCTGTCTTCCTGACTTGAATCCTCTCACTCTGTCCGTTGTGTTACAATACTCTCAAATGACCAACCAGCCATCCTCGCAGGAACAGAAAGCCACCGGTAGCTGGCTGAAGCACAATTTCCTTTCGGTAATCATTTTCACCGCAGTCATCGGTGTCACTATCGGGCTCTTTTTCATCCAGGATAAACTATTTCTTCTTGGCGATATGGGTTACCTCGGTGTTTTTCTGGTGAGCTTAGCCGCCAATGCAACCATTGTTTTACCGATGCCCAGCCTTCTGATAATGTTGCCGCTGGCTACTGTCTTGAATCCACTCTATGTTGGCTTGGTCGCTGCCGGCGGTGGCGCACTGGGTGAAATGACTGCCTATTTAGTCGGTTATAGCGGACGCGGCATCTGGCACAAGAATAAGAACTATCTCAGGGCAGTCGCCTGGCTCAGAAAATGGGGTATCTGGGTTGTTTTTATTGTTTCCGCTACCCCTTTACCTATTGATGTCATGGGACTCGCCGCGGGTAATTTACGATTTCCAGCATGGAAATATTTCATCGGTTGTGTGCCGGGCAAAGCTGTCAAGTATATTTCACTGGCTTACGCTGCTGCCTGGGGATGGGATGCTTATATCACCGATGTGTATTTCAGGGAGGGTTTGCTGGCGGTCGGGGCAGGTGCCGGAGTCGCTATATTACTGTTGGCTGTGGCGCTGCTGATTGAGAACCGGACACGGAGACGACGTTAAACCGCATAGCTACAGTTTACGGTGTGCATACCACTTTCTTAGTTCTGGGTGCTTGAGATTGGCGCCACGGTCGTAGTAAATTTCAAAAAGCTCGCCATCGGTTGTTTTCACAAGGTAGTAGTTGCGGTGCCGTCTTTCCCACCAGCGCTTCCGTCGTCCGGTGGCAGTCGGTCCGAAACTGTGGTCGTGCCACTCCCGCACAATTTCCGCAATCGTGTACTGGCTCTTGTCAAGCGTGAAGGCAGTGGGCGATTTCACTTCCCCGCCGGTGATGACTTGAATTTCCCTACCGAAGAACTGCGGAGGCATATATATCTACAGACTGATGGCGTCTACCAGAAATCGACACGGTTAACAGATTCGTTTTTGAAGATGATTTGACGTATATCGTTTTGTATAGTGATATCGGTGATAGGCTCAATTTCGGTAATTGGTAAGCCTTTCTCATTCTTCTCTGCCTGCCAGTTCAGGATATAACCCGGGACAGTGGCATACCAGTAGTTAGCCGTGGTGCAGGTATGGTGCGGCCCGCAGGTACATTCTATGACGACATGCCCGGTCACGCACAGGAGTTCCCTGCCTTTGTATTCCATGCGGACTTCTTTTTCAGGGGTGTAGTAGCCGGCAAACGCCTCAACATCTTGATTCAAGGGAATATGTGTATATTTAGCAGTCTTAACCTTGGTAACCATCCTGTCCTCCTGCCAACTTACTGCAATTCTATTGTAGCAGGGTGGAGGGAGGTAACTCAAAAATTAAACGTGTGTTAATGTTCTACGATATTGTCAGTAGGTAACTGTTCAGGGAAAATGTCAGTATGAAGGAAGAAGTGACATTGAACCGGAAAGAACAGAACAGAGTAATTGTATTGAATCAAGTAGAAAAGAAGGGGTTAACGGTAGGTAAGGCGGCGGTATTATTGGAAGTTACTCCCCGCCATGTGTGGAGGTTATTAGCGGGCTATAGAAGAGAGGGAACTTCAGCGATAGCCCATGGCAATCGGGGGCGTAAGCCGTTCAATATCATTGAGGAAGGGCTGAGGCAACAGGTAGTGGCGCTGGCCAGGGATAAGTATTACGGATTTAATCAGCAGCATTTCACCGAGAAACTGGCCGATAAAGAAGGGATAAGCCTATCTCGATCTACTGTTCGGAGAATCCTGTTTACCCAGGGTATTAGAAGTCCTCAGAAAAGACGGGCGCCCAAGCATCGAAGTCGTAGAGAACGTTATCCTCAAGAAGGGCAACTGTTACAGACAGATGGTAGTCCTCATGATTGGCTGGAAGGACGGGGGCATGAATTATGTTTGATTGGCGCCATAGACGATGCCACCAATGACGTGCCTTATGCTTACTTCCAGGAGCACGAGGATACCAAAGGCTATATGTTAATGTTAAAGGACATCACTCTTAAGCGGGGCATCCCCCTGGCTTTATACCATGACCGGCACAGTATCTTTGAGGTTGCTCATGATAAGGAGGCTTTGGTAGAAGAACAACTGGCCGGTAGCAAACCCCTGACACAGATCGGCAGGCTCTTGAACGAATTGGGCATTAACTCTATTGCCGCTAATTCACCCCAGGCTAAAGGAAGGGTGGAGAGGTTATGGAAGACTTTTCAGGATCGTTTAACCAGTGAATTAAGATTGGCTGGGGCTAATACCCAGGAAACCGCCAATCAGATCCTAAAGTCATTTTTACCGGAATATAATCAACGCTTCAGGGTATCTCCCCGAGAAACAGGGTTAGCTTATCGAAAACCCGAAGCAGGTTTTAAGCCGGATGAATATTTCTGCTACAAATACCCGCGCATCGTCGGACCGGATAATGTAGTACGGTTTGTAAATCAAAGACTGCAGATATTACCCAATCCTGAGAGATCCAGCTATGCTCGTTGTAAGGTGCAAGTTTATGCTGGATTAAACGGGAAACTGGCAGTGTATTATGGGAACCAGCGTTTGGATACCTGTCCTGCGCCTCTAGAATCTACCCGGCTTAGAATACCAGTTACGGCAGGGCAGTCAACACCACGCCACTATGCCAAACCCTCACCGAACCATCCTTGGAGAGGCAAATTCAAAGTCTTTTTTGATTAAGGAGCACTGACAAATTCGCTGAACAATTAGACTGACAGATTCGCTGGACAACAACATCAAAAATTAAACGTGAGAACTCAAAACCACAGCTAATAAATCATAACTAATTAGTTTCTTTCCAACTTGTTTTTTACTTTTTAGTCATGGCTTTGACTTTTGCGATTTGAGTTATTATTTCCTGATTGTTCCGCCAGTGTTTTGTATCCTTGAGGTTAGGCATGTCTCATTTCCCCTGTCGTTCCTGTGAACACAGGAATCCACAAAACACGCTACACTTTCACCTTACCGCCTGCTAATGCACATAGACTAAGCCAATGCATTATTACCGCGTCTGTACTATTGTCAGCAAGCCACACTTCACGCATGAACAGACCGTGGTGGTTTCTCCGGTGAACGGCGAAATGGATTCTGCTAGAGTTTATCCTTCAACAACGGTACGGTGCGGGAATAACATATGAGTAAGGATGAACAGGTAATCCATAATGCGCTATACTATACATAAGCTATGGACAAGAAAAAAACCATCCGTATTTCAGACGGAATATCTAGCCGCCTGATTGACCTTGCCCTCGAGGAAGATATCGACGCAGGTGATATCACCACGCAAATACTAATACCACCCGCGTTGAGAGCCAGAGCAATTTTGCTTGCTAAGTCTGAAGGTATCCTCGCCGGTGTTGGAGTTGCGAGACGTGTCTTTCTGAAACTCGACCCGGAACTGAAGTTCAAAACGCTTACCACAGACGGCTCTCTTCTGAAAGAGGGCGACATCATTGCCGAGATAAGAGGAAAAGCTCATGCCATTCTTACTGGCGAACGTACCGCGCTCAATTTCCTACAGAGGCTCAGCGGCATTGCCACCCAGACCAGCCAGTTTGTAGCACGTGTCCGTGATTTACCTGTATTGATTATGGATACCCGTAAAACTACTCCCGGTCTCAGATTGCTGGAAAAGTATGCGGTGCGAATGGGCGGCGGGCATAATCACCGCCTCAACCTCAGCGATGGCGTTCTTATCAAGGACAACCATCTCGCCATGTTGCGCGCTAAAGGAAAGACGCTAATAGAAGTTGTGGCTCAGGCTAAGAAAAAAGCGCCGAAGGATTTGATGGTTGAGGTAGAGACGACCAATCTGGATGAGGTGCGGGAAGCAGTGTCTGCCGGGGCGGATATTATCATGTTCGATAACATGAGTCCGGCAATGATGAAACGCGCAATGAAACTACTACCGGCGGGTATTAAAAGCGAAGCCTCCGGCGGGGTGAATCTGGAAAATGTGCGCGCTATCGCGGAGACGGGAGTGAATTTTATCTCAATCGGGGCGCTAACACACTCATCGAAGGCACTGGACATCAGCCTGGAACTAGTGAAGTAAACAGCGAGGCTTCACTCCTATTTGTATACTATCTTTCTAATGGTTTCATACGAAAGAGAATATTCTTGTGCAAGCTCGTCTATGGGAACTTTGTGGAAAAATTTATTCCTTATTTCCTCGTTCCTCTGTGTGAAAAAGCTTCTTACTCCCGAACCTTCTCCCCATTTTTTACGAGCTTTGCCTTTTGGAATATATAGGGCTTCACCATCAATGTATTTTTGTACTTCACGCAGCAGTTCATCGGGTAATATATCAGATGCTTTTTTGTACTTCATTAGACATTTAACCGTTTATTATGCATTTTTCTTTAAAAAATCTTCTATAGAATCATACGCATCTATTACCACGCCATGTTTTTCTATTGCTGACACAATCTGCTTTTCCAAAGTTTCAGCTTGTTTACGGTAGGCTGTCAAATCATGTGCATCGAATGCGCCAAGTAAATCTAGTTCGCTAAGTCCGAATTCTTCCCTGACAATATCAAGTTCAGATTGCAGAAAGCAGCCCCACATAAAGCCCCTGACAGCGTCCTTTTCGTCGCACCAGTGATACACTCTTCTCCACGTATAAGAGAGTTCCTCGTACCAGCTGGCTAATTCCTTAAAATTCTGATTATAATTGTCTTTCTCGCTTTTTACCTTTTTCGCACTGAGGAAACGCCTTGTGTTATATATCATCTCATAACACAGTTTCTTCAATTCCTCGCTTGAACCCGCTTTGACAATAGCTTCATAAAGCTTGGTAAAATCTTTTGGAATACCTGGCATCGCTAATAAGTCTGAAATTTGATTGGTCTGCCCATTTTTAAAATAGGTCAGATTTGCACTGGCGACTGCGACCGACAAGAAATCCGCAATATACCCCGAGGCTTTTCTTACCTTATAAAGAGTGTCCTCGAACATCATGGTCTGATATATTTCCATTGCAATATTCAATTTCTCAAGTGCTTTATTAAGCATATATTTGGGGTTTTGCAAATTATCTTGTAATTTGGTCTGCAATTTTAAAAATCGCCGTTTTTCTTCTTCGTTCCGGTAATATAGTATTTTAGCGTCACCCAAACAAGAAGTAATATTTTCCTTGAGCTCTGCCAGTCCTTCTATGCGCTGCCATGACATTGGAAACAAATCATAACCAATTCCATCAATAATAAAAGTTTTTGCCAATCCATAGGCATGTTCTGAAGCAGGAATAAAAAAGCTTAAAGGTGCTTTATCTAGATCCTTTTCAAGTTTTAGAGTTTTATGTTCTATCAATAAGCACACATCATCTTTATATTCAGTCTCAATCTTATTTATAGCCCAATCTACTAAACTTTCATTTTTTGTTTTCATAAACAAACTCCATCTATTTATTTTTGATTAGCAACATGGCTTCGCTTTAAGTTAGAGTATATATTGGACATAAATAGGACTTCAATACCATGTTTTATTCTAATAATTCTTTACCAAAGACTATTCGACAAGTAAATTATTTTTTAATAGGGAGTTATATACAATAACGTACTGATCTCATTTACACGTTTACTGATGAGTATTCGGCCTGATTGCCCAACAATTCTAATACTCGATAACATCTTTTTAATGGGTTGGTTCGTGGTGGGCATCATAGCAAAACACTTGGAGGGAGGAACGGGGATAAATCGTAAAACAGCACAGGTTCTTTCGATGTTGCTCAAGACAAGCGGGACGCCTGTAGCACCGCTTCAGTGAGTTTTCTTCGCCGTTGCCAGGTAGCTATCCGCTTCGTCTTCAACATTGATTTCGGTAAAGTCTGCCGTTTGCAGTAGTGTTTGCATGGCGGCGTCATCGGGGAGAAGGTCATGATGAAGAAGAGGCACCGAATGATGGATGCGGTTAATTGCCTCACGCCCGGAGGTATGACAGATGAAAACACAGCCGCCTTTTTTCAGCACACGTCTCATCTCACGGAGCGCCTTCGGTTTGTTCTGGAAGTGTGGAAAGCTTGAATAGCACACTACAGCATCACAGATTTCCGTTTGCAGGGGGATATCCGTTACATCGGCGCAGAGGAAAGCAATTTCACCCGCGAAGCCTTTTTCCTGCGCCTGAAGAAGCATTTTCTCGGCAATGTCCAGCGCGATGACCTGTCCCTTTCTACCAATTGTTTTCAGAAGATGGGGCAGAAAAACGCCTGTCCCTGTGCCGATATCCAGCACCGTCATGCCGGGTTTCAAGCTTAACCGTTCGACCATCCGTTCCAGCTTTGATGTATCTTGCTCCGTCGAGTTCTTGTCCCAGGTATCAGCATGGTCGTTGAAAAAGGCTCTGGTCATTTCTCTGTCTCCGAATCATTAGCAACGGATTTTGCCAACCATTTCCTGACCTTTCTTTTGGGCGAGAAGAGAGCGGAGAGCATGAAAATTACCGAAGAAGTCACCACTATGGTGGCGCCGCTGGGGAGATTGAAAACGTAAGAAAAGAATAGTCCCGTCCAGCCGGAGAGCACGCCAAAAATCGCCGCCAGAAGAAACATTTTCTTCATATTGTAGGTCAACTGATAGGCAGCGGCCGCTGGGTTAAGAATCAAGCTGAAGATGAGTAATCCGCCAATGGAGCGAAGTGACGCCGTAACCGTGGCGCCGGTGAGAAACAATACGCCGTAGAAAATCGCAGTTGACGGCAAGCCCACTGCGAGGGCAATGTTGCGATTAAACACGGTGGCCTGAATTTCCTTGAAGAAAGCAATGACCAGCCCTACAACAATGATTGCCACCACTGCCAGTAGCATCACGTTGCTATGTGTCACTGTCAGAATGCTCCCCCAGAGCAATTCAAGAGCTGATGACTTGGTGCCGGGGTTCAACCCCATAAAGAGGAAAGCTAACCCCAGCATTAATGAAAATATTACTCCCAGTGAGGTCTCGGGATTCAACTCACCACGGTCAGCCAGAGGACCAATGACAAGCGCGGCAATGAGACTGAAGGCAAAAGCGGTAATCAGGGGATTAATCCCAACCAATAACCCAAAGAGCGCCCCGGCAAAAGCGGCATGGGACATTGCCACACCAATAAAAGACATGTGCAGGAGCACCACAAAAACGCCAATCGTACTGCAAGCAATACCACCCAGAAAAGCCGCCAGCATGGCATTCTGCATAAATTGGTAACCAAAGATTGATAAGTCCACGTTAAGACTTCCTCATGTGAATATGAGGATGACGTTCTTCGACCACGGATAAGGGCAAATTATAGAGACGGCTGAGACTTTCCGCAGAGATGAGCTCGTCAGGAGTGCCGTCACCAATAATTAAACCGTCCTTCATCAATACCACACGGTCGCAGGTGTGTGGCAAAGCATCCAGGTCATGCGTCACGAAAAGAGTAGTCAGGTGCCGCTCATTGTGAATACGTTTTACGAGTTCCAGAATTTCAGTCTGGGCTTTCCAGTCTAACGAAGCAGTCGGCTCGTCAAGTAAGAACAACTTCGGCTCCTGAGCCAGACAACGTGCAATCGATACCCGTTGTTGTTCGCCCCCGGAAAGATGCCCGATGGGACGACTCGCAAGATGCGTCATCCCCACCATCTCCAGCGTCTCATCGACAATCGCCCAATCGTGTTTTCCGGGTCTGTGGAACAAGCCAAGCAAGCCATAACGTCCGACCATCACCACCTCGCGGACACTCATCGGCATGCGCGGGTCGATATTCTCTATCTGAGCGACATAGCCTACCCGTCTTCTCAATTCGTGGCGGCCACCGTCGACGACCGGCTTCCCAAGCACCATGACTCTGCCACTGACAAGCTTACCTAAGCCATTAACTACAGTGAGCAGGGTTGTTTTGCCGGCGCCATTGGGACCAATGACGCCGACAAACTCGCCAGCCCCCACCTTGAGAGAGACGCCGCGCAGAGCGACATCCTCACGATAGGAGACTACTGCGTTTTCAATCTCGATTGGGATGTTGCCGTTCACACTATTTGCCAACTGCGTTCAAAATCAATTCAACATTATGGTCAATCGCTTTTTCCCAGGTCTCGGTGTTAGTGAAACCTCCGGGGAAATTGGAAATTGTTATCCTCTTAGCACCCAATTCTTCAGCGATTCCCTTGCCGACATCTGCCCCATTCTGAAGGTTATCGATAACCAATGATACATTCGCCGCTTTACCTTTGTCTATAAGGTCCTTTACCACCTGCGGTGTCAATGAATCAGCTTCACCATAAGTACCAATCACATTGAGTCCGACCCATATGAGAAAATCAGCTTGCATTGCGGAACCTAACACGTTGACAGCGGAAAGGTTAGCTTTAGCCAATTTTCCCTTTATCTCCGTCTCTTTTGCGGAAATCTTTTTCTTATAATCGTCTGCCGCCTTCTGGTAAGCTGAACTATGCTCTTTATCCGCATTTGAAAGTATTTTGACAACCTCATCCACTGCCAATACTTGTGTCGGAGGATTCATCCAGTTACCGCTAATATTGATTTTAACTACACTGAGCTTGGTATTATTTACCGAGTCGATTAACGACTGAGAAAACTTCTCTCCCTGCCAGCCGTGCATCAGAAACAAGTCGGCATCGGCAAGACTCTGAATATCTGCGGGCTTAACGTCAAAATGCCCCGGACATTGCGCCGCTGGAATGATATTACTTACAGTGACATATTTGCCCCCGACCCGCTCAACGATTTGTTGGATAAGAGATGTGCTGGTGACTACTGTCAGTTTTGACTCATCATTCCCGTTACAGCCACCTAACAGGAGTAGGGCTAGACTCAGGAGCGCCGTGAGCAAGAGTGTAGCTTTCTTCATTTTTCATTCCTCCATTAGCAATATTACGCAACTGCAACTAATTGCAACATATTCGAAAAAAATATCAGGTCTCTATGTTTCCCGCACTACCTGCCGGTTACATTTCACACATTTACCCGAAATACCCAGATGCCGCAGGTCGGCAATGAAATTGTAGTCACGGAGCAGGGTCGCTTGAATCCCTGTCAGAGCTTTTTCGTCCAGGTCGATGATTGCGCCGCATTCGCGGCAGACCAGATGGTGGTGGTGTCCTTTATCAGCCGGATGGTATCTAACGCGTCCGTCACCCAGGTCTGTTTTAGTTACCAATCTCATCTCTGCCAGCGTATCGAGCGTGCGGTACACTGTGGAGATATTAACATTCGGATATTTTTCAATGACCTGTTCATAGATTTCTTCGGCACTGATATGGTTGGTGCTGTTTTCTACGGCGGCAACAATCATCAGCCGCTGGGGAGTCATACGCAAGCCCTTCTGACTGAGGTCATCAGCGATATGGTTATGCGCTTCGGTCTGTTTTTGTTTTCTCCCAAACAGGTTCATAATATCATTCTAACAGAGTCAATAAGATGATGCAACCCTTTGTAGTTGCATGCAATCGCAATATTCCATAGAGAAATACAGCGGGTTTTTAACGACTATATCTGGCTGTAGCCGCTTCCCGGTCGGTCAATGCCCGTGCCCTGCCCCTTCTTTATCCATCCGAATTCTTGCAGGATTTGCTGGCTGTAAGTGACACGGCCAGTTACCTTGTCCAGTGGTTCTGTTGCAAGGAGGAGGGTAGCCCTTGCCATCATGTCCGGCGGCTCAGCCCTTGGGTCATTAGGGCTGGCAGCCATCTTGAAGAACAGGGTGCCAGGTGTCACTACAAGCTGTGAGGGAGACAATGCCGTCACAGAGATGCCGTATTGATATAATTCCTGGGCTAGTCCCTGACTGAACCGTTCAATAGCCGCTTTTTGAGCCCCGTATTTCGTGCCGGAATTTGCACCGGGTCCCCTGTCTTTATAAGGACCACGACCGGGTCCGATGGCCCCGCTAGACGAGATATTTACGATAGCGCCGCTGCATCGTTTTATCATATCCGGCAGCACTTCTTTGGTGAGCACGAAAATAGCGCGGGGTCCTACTGCCCAGGAAGTATCCCATTGCCTGAGCGTCATGTCCTTAATCTGAGCGAAGAAGCTCACGGCGGCATTGTTTACTAGAATATCCACAGGACCAAATGTTTCCCTGGTTTTTGCCACAAGCCGGACACAGCTTTCCTCTCTGGATAAATCAGTCTGGACTGCCAGGGCAGTACCGCCAGCAGCTTTGATCTCCGCAACTGTGGTATTAAGCGAACCCGTGAACAACTTGTGGTCGCCTTCATTTAGAGAACGAGCCGCACAAACGACCTTAGCTCCTTCAGCGGCGAAAAGTTTGGCGATTGCCTCACCGATACCACGGCTCGCTCCGGTTACGATTGCCACTTTGCCATTGAGTTTTGCCATTACATCTCCTCCTTAACCAGTTCATATTAATGTTAATGTCGGCTCTCCAGCCGTTCCCGGCTATCGATGATAATTGTAACAGGTCCATCATTATGAATTTCTACCTGCATGTATGCCTGAAACTTCCCGGTTGCTATCTTAAGATTGCTGGCGTGAGTCTCCGCTACGAATTGGTTGAAAAGCGCTTCAGCCAGGTCCGGCGGCGCGGCATCTGTGAAACCAGGACGGCGTCCCTTGCGGGTGCTCGCCAGTAAAGTGAACTGACTTACCAGCAGTAATTCTCCTTTCACGTCAAGTACGGACAGGTTGAACTTACCTTCGGCATCGGAAAAGATACGCAGGTTGATGATTTTTTCCACAAGGTATTCAATATCTTCAGCCGTATCGCCCTGCGCAACACCCACAAAAACGACCAGTCCCTGCCCGATTTCGCCGATAACTTCGCCATCTACTTTTACAGATGCCCTGGTAACACGCTGGATAACGACTTTCATCCCTGTTTTTCCCTACCGAAATAACAAGCGCCTATAGTTTACTGCAGACGGGATAAGATAACAATCAGGCTAAACTACCTTGCGTTTCCAGCGACCCGAAATGAAATACAGTGTAAAGCCTATTGTTAAGAGCACCGCGGTAATTGCCATTGCCCAGCGCACTCCATAAATTCCCCAACCTGTGGCTTTTGAAAGGAAATAGGCGAGCGGGAGCTGGATAAGCCACGTCCCGATAATGCTGAAAATCATCGGCGGCACGGTATCACCCGAACCCGAAATGCAATACTGGAAAACAAGGAAAAATGCCACTACCACGTAAGCAGATGCCGCGATACGGAGAAAGGCAGCCCCTGTTTCAACCACGGCTGGTTCACTGTTAAAAATACGTACCACGTACTCCGCTCCAAAGAAAATAAGGATTGCGGAGATTAGCAAAAATCCTTCGCCTATGATGGCGGCAATCCAACCGCTTCTCGTGGCACGCTCAGGCTTGCCAGCGCCGAGATTTTGCCCGGCTAAAATACCTCCGCCCATTCCCAGACCCATTACGGTCATCGTCAACAGCATATCTACTCTTTGCCAGATGGTGTGTGCCGCGACCGCGCTGGTGCCGAAGGGGCTAATGAGTTTAATGAGGACAAAAGCACCCAGGGACATCTGGACACCCATAACAGAAGAAGGAATCCCTATTTTTAGTATCCGCCAGATTGTATTCCAATCAATCCTAAAACCCTTGAAGTTCAGGCGCAGTCTGGTGCGCTTGTTGGTGAGTATCCAGATAGAGAGTGCCAGACCGATGCTCTGTGAGATGAGATTTGTGAACGCTGCACCTGTGACTCCCATCTCCGGGAAAATCCACAATCCGAAGATAAAAAAGGGACAGAGAGCAATGTGGAACGCTCGGTAGACTATCGTAATTGTCATCGGGCGGAAGGAATCACCGGCAGATTGCATGCTGCCTTCGCACATAAACCGGAGCATCATCGGAATGGCGCTGATAAAGACCAT
>JAURWL010000017.1 GCA_030654965.1 Dehalococcoidales bacterium
GGACTTCGGGTCTTTCAGGAAGCCGGCAAGCGCGTACAGAGAAAGGCTGGACACCTCCAGTGAAATGTAGAGGGTAATCAGTTCGGTGGCGGATGTCATCAAAATCATGCCGAGTGTCGCCAGTAATATCAGCGCGTGGTACTCGCCGTGGAAGTTGGCAAATTTACTCACGTAGTCAGTCGAAGACAGAATCACGACGACGGCAATGCCAAGGAACAGCACCTTGAAGAAGAGGGCAAAATTGTCCACCACCAGCATGTTGTTAGATATGGACTGCGCTCCGGCATCCCACATAAGCAGGGTGAAAGCGCCGGCAACCACCAGCCCGATAATGCTGAGGATGGTCAGTAACCCTTTCCGCTTCACAAAAAGGTCAACCAGAATGACAGCGGCGGCGGTCGCTAACAGTGCCAGTTCCGGACGTAAAAGTACCAGATTCAAACCTTGCTCCCTTCAACTACACAAGGGGCGCAATGCCCATTTTAATAATATCGGTCAAAATCGCCGGATAAACCCCAATCAGGATAATCAGGATAACGAAGGCGAACATATATACCTTTTCCATAGTGTCGGCATCATGTGCGTGGTTGAATTGCTCCTGCGGCGGTCCGTAGAAGATACGCTGGAGCATCCAGAGGCAGTAACCGGCGGCAAGCACCACACTAATCGCGGCAACGATAACGAATACCTGAATGCCGTTGAAAGCGCCACTGGAAAAACTGCCGGTGAAGGTCACAAACTCGGCAACAAAGCCGGAGGTCATCGGCAAGCCCAATGAACCAAGCCCGGCAATTGAAAATACCACGGTTGCCACCGGCATCTGGCGTGCCAGTCCTCCCAGCTTGCGGAGGTCGCGTTCATGTGCGCTGTGCATCGTGAAGCCAGCCATAGCAAACAATAATCCGGTGAGCAAGCCGTGGCTTACCATCTGGAGCACCGCGCCGCTCATGCTCACCTCGCTAAAGGCAAAGATACCCAGTAGAACCATACCCATGTGGCTGACACTGCTATAGGCAATCATCCGTTTCATATCGGTCTGCCGCAGGGTAACGGCGGCGCCGTAGATAATGCCGATAACCGCCAGTGTGACGAATAGAACCGAGAACTCCCGTGCAATATCCGGGAAGAAGGCGACACAGATGCGTATCATCCCGTAACCGCCCATCTTGATGAGTGACCCGGCAAGCATGACACTACCGGCGGTCGGCGCATCCGTGTGGGCATCCGGTAACCAGGTATGCAGAGGGAAGACAGGCAACTTGACCGCAAACCCGATGATGAGCAGGAAGAACATGGCAGTGGCGGGAATAGCACTCGCATAGGCGGAAACACCGTTCTGCGCCAGCTCAATCATGTTCAGACTGCCGGTGGTGAAATAGACTGTCAGAATCCCTACCAGCATAAAGGCGCTGCCGAACAGGGTGTAGAGAACGTATTTGATGGATGAGTATTCCTTGCGCCCGGCGCCCCAGACGGCGATGAGGAAGTACATCGGGATGACTTCAATCTCCCAGAAGATGAAGAACAGCAGGAGGTCGAGACTGCAGAAGACACCGAGGATGCTCGCTTCGAGGAGCAGTAACCACGCAAAATACTCACGCACACGTGTCTCTTCTTTCCACGAAATGAGCACCACCATGAAGCCGAGGAAGGCGGTGAGTACCATCAAAGGCATGCTCAGTCCATCCACGCCGACGTGGTAGTTGGCATTGATGGTGGGTATCCAGGCAACCATCTCCTCGAACTGGATACCGGTAGCTTCACGGTCGAACAAGACGAATACGGTAATCGCCAGGGCAAAGGAGGCGAGGGTCAAGGTGAAGGAAATGCCCCGTATCCAGTTGCGCGTCAAGCCGGGAATGAAAGCGACCAGCGCCGCTCCCAGCATCGGGAGGAAGATGATGGCGGAAAGGATATTGAAATCCACCTATTCCTGCTCCTGTCTCATTCGCCTATCCAAATATGAACAGGCAGATAATTATTGCCAGTATACCAATCCCGATAAACAGCCCGTAGAGCTGTAATTGTCCCGTTTCCCATTTTCTGGTGACATTGCCCGTGCTGGCGGTACTGGAAGCGACACCGTTCACCGCGCCATCGACCACGTTGGTGTCAACTTTCTGCAAGCCGGCAAAAACCCAGCCGAGTAAAAACTTGCGGACGATGATATCCTCGTACAATTTATCAAAGTAGTATTTGTTGGAGAGCAAGGTATAGAGCGCCTTCATCGAGTTCCCCACCTTCTCCGGCGACAGCCATTTGGCGCTATACATCGCATAGGCAAGGAAGATGCCCGCCAGCGCAATAACCAGTGAGATAAGAGGCAGTGCCGAATGGGTGAAGATACCAACCAGATTGCCCATGAAGGTACCCTCTGCTTCTCCATGACCCATAAATGCTCCGAAATCGCCGGTCACATTCCAGAACCCGGCAATGATTGCCAGGATAGCGAGGAGAATCATCGGCACGACCATCAGCGCCGGCGATTCATGTGGGTGGGCACTATGACCGTGGCTGTCATGACTGTCGTGCTCGCCGGACTCGCCGCCGCGGAATTCCCCGCCAAAGGTCATAAAAATAGCGCGGAACATATAGAACGCCGTCATAAATACTGTAATAATGGCGAGCACGAAAATAATGGGCTGGTTTTCCAGTGCCTTCGCTAAAATTTCATCCTTGCTCCAGAACCCGGACAAGGGCCAGATACCTGCCAGCGCTAGAGAACCGATAAGGAAGGTGGAATAAGTCCACGGCATATACTTACGCAAACCGCCCATCTTCCGCATATCGAAGGTGCCTCCCGAGGCGTGGCTGACACTGCCAGCGCCAAGGAACAGGAGCGACTTGAAGAAGGCGTGTGTGAAGAGGTGGAAGATGCCTACCGCTACACCGCCGGCCGCCAGACCCAGCATCATAAAGCCGAGTTGACTGATGGTGGAATAGGCGAGAACACGCTTGATATCGTTCATCACCAAGCCCATAGAGGCGGCAAAGATAGCGGTGAACCCACCGATAATGGCAACCGTCTGCAATGCCTGAGTGGAGTGTTCGAATAATGGATACATGCGGGCAACGAGAAACACGCCGGCAGAAACCATTGTGGCGGAATGGATTAACGCGCTGACCGGCGTAGGACCTTCCATAGCATCCGGCAACCAGACGTGGAGCGGGAACTGGGCTGATTTGCCCATCGCCCCGGAGAAAATACCGATTGCCGCCCAGGTGAGAGTCGTCCCTGCCAGTGTCCCGGCAATTGCCATCTCCCGCAGGTACACGGTATCAAAGGTACCGGTTTTGGAGAAGATGAGCAGGATTGCCGCCAGGAAACCGAAATCGCCCAGTCTGGTCACGATGAATGCCTTCTTGGCGGCATTGGCGGCGGAGGGTTTGTGGAACCAGAAGCCAATGAGCAGGTAACTGCAGACGCCCACCATCTCCCAGAAAATAAACATCTGGAGCAGATTACCGGCGATGACCAGTCCAAGCATTGAGGCGGTGAACAGTGACATCCAGGCATAGTAACGCGGGAAACCCGTGTCTATGGTATTCACCGGGTCTTTGTGCAGGTAACCGAGGGAATAAATCTGCACCATCAGACTGACAAACGTCACCGCCAACAGCATCACCGCGGTGAGCGAGTCCATAATCATTGACACGCTGAAATTGAAATTACCAATGAGGAGCCATTCGATTTGATGTACTTCAATCTCATGGTGCGGAGCATTCATCACTTCGTTCAATGCCATACAGGAAAGCACGAACGAACCGGCAATACAGAGGATGGTCAGGTAGCCGGGAAGCTTCGATTCGTTGCTTACGAACGGCTTGAGTAAAACCG
Source organism: Dehalococcoidales bacterium (assembly GCA_030654965.1). Lineage (GTDB taxonomy): Bacteria > Chloroflexota > Dehalococcoidia > Dehalococcoidales > Fen-1064 > JAURWL01. Next base: position 3,839 of record JAURWL010000017.1, read on the forward strand.
AAATTATCCCGAAGGAGATAACCGGTAGGAGGAAGATGAGCCAGTAAAGTATATCAGGCATTACAGTTTCCTCAGCACCTCTTCAACGACGTGTTTTTTATCCTCGGGCACATAGACCCGGTAGGTGGCGGTTTCCTGTCCTATCGGCATACCTGATTCCGGCATAATGCGGGTAGGAATCCCTTCACCTTCAAAGAATTCTTTCCACATCTCCGCTAGCATCAGTGTCTGAACCTTCTTAATTTCTACCCACATATATCACCACTTCATCAGGTCAATCTTGGTGGCATCGATACTGCCGCGGCTCCGGTAAATGGTAATAATAATCGCCAGACCGATAGCGGTTTCGGCGGCGGCAACCACAATAATGAAGAGGGCAAAGACCTGCCCTGTCAGCTCCGTCGGCGTGATATAGCGCGAGAAACCAACAAGCGCGATGTTCACGGCATTGAGCATAATTTCAATGCAGAGCAGTATGGCGATGGCGTTGCGCTTGGCAAGCACACCGTATAGTCCTATGGAGAACAGGACTGCCGAAAGGAGCAAATAGTGTTCCAGTCCGACCATCTCTCTTACTTCTCCCTCGCCATAGCAATTGCCCCGATGACCGCGGCGAGCAGGAGCACGCCCGCAATTTCGACCGTTAGCATAAAGCCGTCTTCACCGAAGAGTTTATCCGCCAGTGCTCCCGTAGTTGGTGTTACGGGCGTTGCCCCGGATTGTTGCCAGGGCGTCCCCAGGAATACAAAACACATCACACCGAAGAAGACCAGTGCCACCAGAAAAGCCGGGATGCGGAATTTATTGGTGGGATTACCCTGCTGGACTTCCCGTGTGAGCATAATACCGATGATAAGCAGAATGGAGATAGCGCCAACGTAAACGATAACCTGAACGCCCGCCAGGAAATCGGCGCTGAGGGTGACATAGATGCCTGCCACAGCGACCAGAGTCAGCACCATACAGAGCGCCGCACGGAAAATGTCCTTCAGCAGGACAACGGTCAGCGCCGCGCCCACGGCGATAATTGCCAGAATCCAGAACCCGATACTCAGTGCCATTACTTTTTCTTCCCTCTGTAGACCAGCAACTCCTGTTCGGGGAGTGTCTGGGCAATTTCGGGGTGGAAGTAGCCGCTTGCCGGCTGGTGCTCTATTGCCATATCATCTTTACTCATAACCAGACTGTTACGGCGGTACTTCGACCGCTCGAAGGTATAGCCCATAAAGAGAGCATTATAGGGGCATGCTTCCACGCAGAGTCCGCAGTGAATACAGTAGCCGCTATCAACCTCAAAAGTGTCGACTGCGTAGTTATTATTTTCACCTTTATGGGTCACAACATGGATAACGCCCTGCGGACAGGTGCGGGCACAGGTAGCACAACCGGTGCACTTGGTCTTACTCCACACCAATTCCGTACCACGGATGCGGCGTGATACCGTCAGCCGCTGTTCTGGGTATTGCGTGGTTGGAGAAGGCCTGATGAGGTTGGTGAAGGTGACCACCATGCCCTTGAGAATGCCTTTGCCAAGGAAATTAACCAACTGCAATCCTCCCCCCGCCGACTTTATAGAGTCTCGACCACAGGAGCACCAGAATAGCTCCGATGGCGATATTAGCGAAGATGAAATACCAGGGAATGCCGTCCGGATAAGTGAGCACCTCGATACCCGTGAAGATAAGATTGATAAGCGCCAGCGGGAACAAGAACTTCCATGCCAGCGACATCAATTGGTCAATTCTGACTCTGGGCAGAGTGGTTCTTGTCCATATCATCAGGAAGAAGACGAAGAAGGTTTTCAGAATGAACCAGAGCCATGGCCACAGGAAGGGTCCCTGCCAACCTCCGAGAAAGACGGTGGCAATAACGGAAGACATCACCACTGCCTCACCATACTCCGCCAGGTAAAACAGCGCGAATTTCATTCCCGTGTACTCGGTGTGAAAACCAGCCACAATTTCGGAGTCGGCTTCCATGAGGTCGAAGGGACTGCGGTTGATTTCCGCGCACCCGGCAATAAACATCAGTAAAAAGGCAAGCGGTTGCATCAGTAACATCGGGTAGCTCTGCTGGGCAATGACGATGTCATTCAACGACATAGAACCGGCGATAAGCACGACGCTGGCGAGAGCCAGGACGATAGGCATTTCATAGCTTACCACGGCGGCAACCATACGCATCGCGCCGATGAGAGAATATTTGTTGTTGGAACTCCAGCCTGCCATAAACACTCCGATACTGGAGAGCGAGCTTATCGCGAGCACATAAAGAATACCGATATTAAGGTCGGCGAGGAGGGCGCCATCGGCAAAGGGCACGACGGCTAGAACCATCACCACCGGAGCAAAGGTAATTGCCGGCGCCAGCCAGTAAACGATTTTATCGGCATTTGCCGGAGTGACCATTTCTTTCATAAGAACTTTTACCGCATCGGCAATTGCCTGAAGAAGCCCGAAAGGACCCACACGGTTGGGACCGATACGCGCCTGCATCTTAGCGAGGACACGCCGCTCCATATAAATGAACATAATCACCGACCCCAGGAAGAACACAAGAATAATGACGGTGAATATCACCCAGTGCCACCAGGCATTGCCGGGCCAATCGGGCGGCATTGCCTGCGGGAAACTCACCGGGTTATTGTTTAAACCGGCAAACACTATCGGTCAACCTCTCCCATCGTAATCGCAAAACTGCCAAATATCAGAATCAAGTCCTGTACTTTCCAGCCGACTATCATATCGCGTAGAGCCGTCAGGTTCATCAGGCTGGGTGCGCGGATATGACAGCGGTACGGAGCAATCGAGCCATCGGAGACCAGATAGAAGCCAAGCTCGCCTGTGGGGGCTTCCAGATGGGCATATGCCTCGCCTACCGGCGGACGAATCAACTGCGGCACATCACTGCGTATTGACCCTGCGGGTATCTGTTTAATCGCTTGTTCGATGATACGCAGACTCTGTTTCATTTCTTCAACACGGACGCGGTAGCGGTCATAACAATCGCCCTGCGTGCCTGTGGGAATATCAAACTCAAACCTATCGTAAATGGAATAAGGGTCGACCTTGCGGATATCCCATTTCACCCCGCAACCCCGCAATACGGGACCGCTCGCCCCGATACTGATTGCCATTTCTTTCGGCAGAATGCCGACACCACGAGCGCGGGCGTAAAGTATTTCATTATCCTTAAGGAGACGTTCGTATTCATCGATGTACTTCGGCATTTGGTTGAGCGCTTCTTTGAGCGCCGGCAGGAACTCTTCCGGTATATCCTGACTAACGCCGCCGGGGCGCATGTAGTTATAAAGCAACCGCTGACCGCTCACCATCTCCAGCAGGTCGACGATGCGCTCGCGCTCACGGAACATATAGAGAAATGGAGTGAAGTAAGCGCCACAGTCGTTAAAAAAAGAACCGATTGAGATGAGATGGGCGGCGATGCGCTGTAGTTCGGACATAATGACGCGGAGATACTCGGCGCGTTCCGGGACTTTAATCCCGGCGAGTTTTTCCACTGCCAGGCAGTAGGCAAGGTTATTAGTCATCGAGGCGACGTAGTCCAGCCTATCCGTGAGTGGAACAATGCCCGTATAGGTGCGCTCTTCCGCGAGTTTCTCAATACCACGATGTAGGTAGCCGAAGACCGGCTCCAGATTAACGACTACTTCGCCATCCAGCGTGACCCGCATCCGGAACACCCCGTGAGTGCTGGGGTGCACCGGTCCCATATTGAGAACAAAGGGCTCGGTTCGCAGTGTCACTTGAGGTAGTCCTTCCTCTGCGGATGTCCTCTGAATTCGGGCCAGAGGACAATCCGTTTCATATTCGGGTGACCTTCGAAAGTTATACCCATCAGGTCGTAGATTTCCCTCTCCTGATGGTCGGCGCTACGCCAGAGACTGACCACGGATGGCAATTTGGGATTGTCTCTGCCGTAGACACGTGTTTTGACCGTCAGACTGTGGTTGTGTTCCATGGAAACCAGATTATAGACCACCTCAAAATACTGGAAGTAGTCGATGGCGGTAACAGTGGTCATATAGTTGAAATCAAGCCCGGCGGTGTCCTTGAGAAAAGACATAACGTCCACCAGTGACTTGCTGTCAACAACAAGCGCAGTATCCGTAACTTCGGTCACGGCACCGGGGAAACGTGTCTGTATTTGCTTAACAACTTCGGGGGCTTTTAGACTGGTAGTCATTTGTATTTAACTGGCTTTCCCCAGTTCATTCTCATGGAACGCCATATTGTAACCGGTCTTTTCAGCTTTCACAATGACGTAGCCGGGGGGATTTTCCTTGACCTCCACAATCATTCCTGCCAGGTTGGCAATCTTATAGCCACCGGGCCAAACAGGCCTATCCAGCACCTTTACTTTGTCACCCACACTAAATTTCGCCATAATCAAACCTTCCTTTTACGCTTAACCGCTATTCCTTCACAATGCTTGTGCCTTGTGAGATTTTATGCTGTAACATTCCAATTGCTTGCATTAAAGCTTCAGGTCGAGGCGGACAGCCCGGCAGGTAAACATCGACCGGGATAATGCGATTGTATCCCGGCACCACACTATAAGAGGAGCGGAAGATGCCGCCGCTGATGGCGCAGGCGCCCATGGCAATCACCCATTTCGGTTCTGCCATCTGATTGTAGACGCGCTTCACGTTGGGCGCCATTTTCCACGTCAGTGTGCCGGCGGTAATCATCAGGTCTGCCTGACGCGGTGAGGCGCGCAGAATTTCCATACCGAAGCGTGACAGGTCAAAGCGTGGACCCATCGCGCCAATGAATTCAAAAGCACAACATGCGGGGAAACAGATGACGGGATAGAGTGAATTGCGGCGTCCCCAGGTGATGACTGCGTCCACTGTCGTCAGCAAGATGCTCTTTTTAATCTCTTCGTCCAGCCATCTATCGGGGTCGGGGATGGGAGTCTGACTGGCGGCTTTCAGGTCTTCAATGACCTGACCCTCTTTATCATCAATTTCCCTGTCAGAATATATGAACGGCTGTTTGCTTATTTCCATTCCAGTACCCGCTTTTTCCATGCGTAAATATAACCGACGAGAACAATAGCAATAAAGACCACAATCCCTATCAGTGCAGAGTAGCCGAGGTTTCTCAACTGAACTGCCAGGGGATAGATAAAAACGACCAGGACATCAAACGCTACAAAGATGAGCGCATAGAAATAGTAGCGGAAGTTAAACTGCACCCATGTCTTGCCGATGGTCTCCATACCGCATTCAAAGGTGGCTGTTTTGATGGCATTAGGATGGTGTGGAACCACTTTTAAAAACCGGAAAAGAACGGGTAGAAGAATCATCAATGCGGCGAAGATGAGAGCTACAATTATATGGAGACCAACGAAACCAAAATTCTCCAGCAACTATTACCCCCCCAGTGCTCAAAACGGTTACAGTATATCACACACTTTTTTACAAAAGCAAGAGGTTACATCCTTCATTTACAGTACGCATTATTGGCGGTTGTGAAGAGTATTTTTATGTTACACATTACATTTAAGAAACTCCAATTGCTATACAAACTGAAGTATTAGCAAGGTCGTTCACTCGCGCAGGATTGTCACGCTTTAACCGATGTGCTCTCTCAGAATAATATTAAAAGCGTTAGTAACCGAACTGTGATTTCACAAATACTTGAATTGTCCCTCTCCTGGCGGTATAGTGGGGGAAGGTTTAGCTTCATTGCTACGAGTAAAATGAGTGGTTTTCCGGTGATGACGGGTAAAAAGAAAGGAAGTAAAAACGCATCTCAGATAGAGCGTGAAGAGTTCAATCTTGCGCTGATTGAGCCGGCAGCTTTTGTTTTGCTGAGGGAAATCGCTGAATACCTGCAATCGCAACCGGTAAAAGCGTATGTGGTTGGCGGGTTCGTCCGTGATGCCTTGCTGGGTCGTGAAACGGCGGATATCGACCTGGCGGTCACCGGTGATGCGCTTGAGATTGCCCTCGGTCTGGCGGAGGCGCTAAAAGGCACTTATGTCCTGCTGGACAGTGAAAACAGAGTTGGGCGGGTGGTTCTTGCCTCCGAAATTCCGGATGACAGGCAAAGCACTATCGATATCTCGACTGTCACCAGTAATCTGGAGGATGACCTGGCACGGCGCGATTTCGCTATCGATGCTATGGCACTTGACCTCAAGGAACTGGTGGCGGGTGGCGCTGTTGCGAATCTCATTGACCCGCACAAAGGGCGTGACGACCTTGACCGCGGCGTCATGCGCAGTATCAGCGAGGAAAATCTGTCAGCCGACCCGGTACGCCTTTTGCGTGCTGTTCGTCTTGCCGTCGAACTGGGTTTCCGTATTGAACAGAAAACCGGAAAGCAAATCCGCCGTTATGCCGATTTGCTGGCGCAAGTTCCCGGGGAACGGGTCAGGGAAGAACTCATACGTCTTTTTACCGTTTCGCGGGGTGGGCAGTTTCTCTTTGACCTTGATGATTTAGGATTGCTGACGGTTCTGATTCCAGAGCTTACTGTAACAAAAGGCGTAGAACAGCCTGCAGAACACCACTGGGACGTTTTCAAGCACTCCGTGATGACGGTGAGCGCCGTTGATTATCTGCTACATCAAGGAGTGTGGGAGTATCCGCAAGATGACATTCTCAAGGTGACGCCGTGGTCGGAAGAGTGTGCCCGCCACTTTGAGAAACCCGTTGCCGGCGGCAGTAGTCGTCGGACATTGCTCAAGCTGGCGGCGCTTCTCCACGATATTGCCAAACCACAGACTAGAGCGATTGATAGTAAAGGACGGATGCGGTTTCTGGGGCATTCGGAGGAGGGAGCTGAAATAGTCTCCCATATTCTGGAAAGGCTCAGATTTAGCACCCGGGAAACAAAACTGGTGGCTGGCGTGGTAAAATATCATTTAAGGCCTACACAGATGGGTCAACCGCCATCGCACCGTGCTATTTATCGGTATTTCCGTGACGCCGGGGACGCGGGTGTAGATATCCTGTATCTGAGCCTGGCTGACCATCTCGCAACGAGGGGACCGGGACTGATTCCAGCAAACTGGCGCCAGCATACCGACGTTGTGCGGTATGTTCTGGATGAACATTACAAACAGGAAAAAATTACCCTGCCGCCCAAACTGGTTGATGGCAACGACCTGATGAATATCTTCGGGCTGAAGCCGGGACCGCGTTTGGGAGAACTTCTGGAGATGGTAAAGGAAGCTCACGTAACCGGGGAGTTGACGAACAGGGAAGAAGCGTTGCAATATATACATAATGTATTGACCGAGGGAAAGAAATAAATGTCAAGAAACAACTGGGTCTTCATTATCATTCTCGTGATTCTATCTTTCAGTCTGTGGGTGCTCATTCCCATAGATGGTGACCGGTTCGGGAGGAAGGGCATTCAGTACGGTCTTGACCTGGAAGGCGGTGTGCGTCTGGTTTACCAGGTAGACCTGACAACGGTGGAAGAGGGTACGGAAAAAGAGGTCATTAACGATATGATTGCCGTCATCGCTAACCGTGTTAATCCGCTGGGTGTTACCGAACCCAATATTGAGCGGCGTGGCGCTGACCAGATAGTGGTGGAACTCCCGATGCCCAAAGGCGGTCTTACCGATGCGCAGAAGGAACGTATCGGTCGGATGACACTACTGGAATTCCGCGAACTGGTAGATGTTACGTATGAAAGAACGGCTACATTAGCAACGAGTGGTGCAGTAAAATCAATTCCTATAGCCGCAGGGGGCACTGGTTATACAACTGCCATAGTAACCATAGTAGGGGGTGGAGGCACCGGTGCTACGGCTACAGCCACAATTACAGACGGTGCTGTAACCGCAATTACAGTCACAGATGGCGGTTCCGACTATACCTCGGCACCCAAAGTTACAATTGCAGGTGACGGCACTGGTGCTCTGGCAGATACACCGGTACTGGGATTCGCAGTAGCATCAATCGCCGTTACATCCGGTGGATCAGGTTTTACCGTGGCAACTGCAGTTACCATCGGAGGTGATGGTACTGGTGCCACTGCTACAGCAACAATAACTGATGGTGTAGTAACGGCAATTACAGTCACAGCCGGAGGCTCTGGTTATACCACGGCTCCAGTCACTATTACCAGCCAAGAATGGATACCGGCTACAGGCACTTATAACGGAGAGACGAAGGTACTAACCAGTAGCTACTTTAAAAGAAATACAGAAATAAGGATTGGCTCTCTTGGTGAAATTGAGCTTTATTTCGAATGGAATGAAGAAGGCTCTGCACTCTTCAAGGAAATCACCACACGATTGCTTTATAAGCCTCTGGGTATTTATGAAGGTTCCGGAGATGATGCGCTACCTCTCCTAGGGGAAGATGGGGAACCGATAACGCCTATTGTGCAGGCGGTACTTACAACGGATGGTGTAATCACCGGGTTAAGTCGTCAGGAGTGTACGGAGCTTTCTAAACAATTGAATGCTGGGCGTCTGCCAGTTCCATTGGATTTGATTGGGGAAAAGAATGTTGACCCTTCGCTGGGGGCTGATTTTGTCAAATTGAGCGTCAGGGCGGGTATTATCGGTATTGCAGCCGTCATGCTCTTTCTGATTGCATACTACCGTATTCCGGGTGTGGTTGCCTCACTGGCGCTCACTTTTTACGGAGTGTTAACACTGGCAATCTTCAAGCTGATACCGGTTACGATGACACTGGCGGGTATCGGTGGTTTTGTGCTGTCAGTGGGCATGGCAATCGATGCTAATGTGCTTATCTTTGAGCGTATGAAAGAGGAGCTTCTGGCAAAGACAACGTTAAGCTCTGCAATGGAAGCGGGGTTTAGTCGAGCATGGACTGCCATCTGGGACAGTAATGTGACCACCATCATCGCCTGTCTGGTGCTTTACTGGGTGGGCGATACTGTTGCTTTCGGTGGAGCAGTGAAAGGTTTTGCGCTGACTCTGGGTATCGGTGTACTGGTGAGTATGTTTACCGCCGTGTTAGCCAGCCATACCTTATTGCGTATGGTTGTTCATACGGGGTTGTCAAAACAACCCGAACTCTTTAAACCATATACGGGAAGGAGACTGGCATGATAAATATCGTGGGCAATAGACTCTGGTTTTTTATCGTTGCCGGCATACTGCTGGTGGTGGGCATCGCCTCTCTCTCTATCTTCGGTTTGAAAACAGGTATTGATTTTGCCAGTGGTTCACTGCTTACCGTAAAATTCGAACAGACGGTTAAACCTGAAGATGTTGAAAAAGAACTGCCGGGTTTTGGCTTCACCGGCACCGCCGAACTTGATGCTCACGGGAATATCGTCATCCGGACAATAGAATTGACGTCACAGGAGAAGGCAACACTCAAAGACGATTTAACCACCAAGTTCGGGACTTTAACAGAACTGGGTTTTGAGAATGTCGACCCGATTGTTGCCAAACAGACGGCGCGGGCGGCGGTTATCGCTACAACGGTCGCATCAATTGGTATCCTGCTCTATATTGCCTTTGCCTTTCGTAAGATGCCCAAGCCTTTCAATTTTGGGGTGTCTGCAGTTGCCGGTCTCCTGCTGGATGTCATTGTGGTGCTTGGAGTATTCTCCATTCTGGGTAAGGTGGCGAACTGGGAGATTGACCTGGCGCTAGTCACGGGTATTTTGACTGTCATTGGCTATGCTGTCAATGATACCATTGTCGTCTTTGACCGTATCCGGGAGAACCAGAAGAGGTATCCAGGGGTGGATTTTGGGCTGGTGGTCAATAATAGTTTGATGGATGTAATGACTCGTGAACTCGCGACCGGCGTGGGTGTGCTGTTTGTGCTGATTGCCCTCCTGCTCTTTGTCGGTCCGACTATTAAAAACCTGGTCGTTGTGCTGATGGTGGGCATATATTTCGGCACCTTTACCTCGGTTTTTGTGGCGGCGCCTCTACTGGTGGTTTGGGAAAAGAGAGATTGGGGAAGCTTGTTCTCACGAAAGCAAACACCGAACAAAACAGCCGAAGTCCGGGGTTAATTGACATAGCGTAAATTTATTTGCTATGCTATACAGAGCTGGAACAGGCTTGGAAGATTCGCGCTTGCCATAGCCGGGCTAATTGCAGTGGTCTAGAGCCACAGGACTAGTAATCCTGTGGCTTTTTTTATGGGGGTGAAAAACCTGTGAGCGCTTTTTCGAGTAAAAGCGGGGCAGTGAAACTGGCGCTGTGTGTTGTGCTCTTTTTGATTGCTCTCAAGGTAGTTGTTTCCATTATTACCAAAAGTATCAGCATTACCGCGCAGGCAACGGACAGCTTGCTGGATTTGTTTGCTATCGGGATTGCCTTTCTTACCGTCCGTGTCGCCAGTGAACCGGCTGATGAGGAACATCCGTTTGGTCATGGCAAAATGGAGGGTGTTGCTTCGGTTGTCCAGGCAGGACTGATTCTTACAGCAGTCGTCTTTATCGTCTACTCTGCTATCGACCGTATTCTTCATGACACTCCGCTGGAATTCACGACGGCTGGTATTGGTGTCATGTTTGTTTCTGTTATTGCCAGTATTTTCTTGTCACGCCACTTACAGCGGGTGGCAAAATCAACCGGCTCTACAATGGTGGATGCCCTGGCTAAAAATATCAACGCTGATATCTATTCGGCGGCGGGAGTGCTGGTAGGACTGGTTGTGGTGCAGTTCACGAAACTTCTGGTTCTTGATTCGGTTATCGCGCTAATCATGTCAGTGATGATATTGAGGTCAGCCTACCAGGTTGTCAGGCGGTCGTTCACGGAACTGACTGACACTCGTCTCCCAAAAGAAGAGCAGGAGGCGCTTCTTGCCTGTATCAAGGAGCACCTTGCCCGGTTTCCGGGTTTTCACGAAGTGCGCAGTCGGCGTGCTGGAAGCCAGCGTTTCGTAGATTTGCATCTGGTCATGCGCCGCAATGCCAGTGTGGAAGAGGCACACGATATGTGCGACCATCTGGAACAGGACATCACGGATTGCCTGCCGGAGGCGAGCGTCGTCATTCACGTTGAGCCATGTAACGGAGGGGATTGTCCGGTGTGTTTGATTGTGCGGTGCGAACTTCGAGGGATTGCGGGTTAAGGCATTAGATAATCTGCTGAATACCGGAAACGATAAACCAACCCCCGAAACCGAGAAGCAGAAGGCTACAGATAACAAAGATACCCGTCTGGAATTTCTTTCCCCAGAGTGTTTTTGTGCGGTAAATAACAAACGACACTATCGATAGCCAGATAAGGTCGCAGGTCCAGTGTGTCAGAATGAAGATAGGGAGTCCAGCCGTCCCGAATTCCATGAACTTCATCACGAGCGTTATGCCCACGGTTGCCCACCAGAGCAGGAAGAAAGGATTACTGGCGCTCATAATAATGCCGGCGGTAACAGCGCCGTAGGCTAAATCTTTGCCACTCTCCACCACGTCCTTACGAGCACGGAACATGCCGATGCCCATCCAGATGAGCATCCCTCCACCCAACAGGCTCAAGACAATCTGTACTATATTATTCTGAAAGAAGCGGGAAAACCCGAAATAAATGAGAAGAATGAGCGGCACTTCAATAATGGCATGACCCAGAGATATTTGCACGCCTGCCCAGGGACTGCGGTAGCTCTTAGCGACTGTGACGGCGAACATAGGACCCGGGGTCATCACGCCGGATAGAGAAATGACCACTACGCTAATTATGATAGGAAGCAAATCCCCACCTCTCATTGATTGTAACCCAGTCAAGACAGACAGCGCTACTCTATTGATGTCAGTAAGCTGGTGGTATAGGATGTATATATCTTCACTATCAGCCTACTTTGGAGTGAGCAAAAGTGTCGCTTGACCTGTCCCGAGTCGTAAAACAGATTACCGAGATGGTTACCCGATTGAAAACTGGTCGGCGGGAGCGGCTGGAACGGATTAACTATGCCGTTGATATCCTGCGCAGACAGGCGGACAAACTCGACTCTCTTAAGAAGAAAATCGCGTTGAGCAAGACCACGTGGCTGGTTGCCGAACCGGAGGAAACCCTTGACCGGCACGTCCCGGCGCAAGATACTCCATCCGACTTCGCGGTTATCGCTACGGATGGCTCGCATATTGATGTCGACCGTCATCACGCCGCGCACTGCTTTCTGATTAACATCGGAGCGGTGGTGTTGCGCTATGGCACGAGTCCCGACGCATTGTTAGATAGTCAGCCTCGGGTCTATTTCGATGACGCCGACTTGATGATTGCGTCACCCGATGGATTGCGTGAAGTGTCGGTGGAAGGGAATTTGCTTGGTGTGAAACGGAGCGTAGAGGAGTGTCGTCGGTTGGCGGAGCTGGCGCACGAGCTTCCGTCTGGTAGCATAGCGTTGGGTTTGGTAGACGGTTCGCTTATTCTCTGGAATCTTGAAGCCTACCCTGAATTTGTCACAGAAACACTGCTCGATAAAGGCTATTTGACTCATCTGGAAAAAATTCACCGCCTGACCAAAGATAAACAGATTGTCGTTGCCAGCTATATCAGCTTCCCGAGGGGCACGGACGTGGTCAATGCTCTGTGTGTGGCGCTCTGCCCGCGGGAATTTGTAGATAGCGACCGCTGTACCACCTGCGTAACCAGAGAGTGCAGTAGGATTTCAGGGGTGCGCGACCGCGACCTGTTCGCCGGATTATTGGAGCCGGGGGAGCGCTCGGCGCTTTTCATCAGCCCTTCTAAAATCCAGAAGCGGTATGGCAAGCACGTGGTATATTTTTTCTACCTGAGATTGAACGGAGAGATTGCCCGCGTGGAGGTGCCACGCTGGGTGGCAGAAGACAAAACGAGGCTTGACCTCGTTCATACGCTGGTGGTAGACCAGTGTCGGCGCGGGCAGGGTTATCCGGTGGCTCTCAGTGAAGCCCATGAAAAGGCAGTGGTTACAGGCGCCGACCGCGATAATTTCTGGCGGATGGTGGATGAGTCGCTGGTGGAAGAACATTTGCCCGTCACCGAGTCAGAAAAGAGCCGCAGTAAACGGACAAGGTGGATTTAAATATTCTGTTGACCCTCTATCCTAATCGTTATAGAATACGCACACAGGGATAACATTACCCGCTTCGGGGCGGAGGAGGTGCACTATGGTGCCACAGAAAATTGCGGAGGGACTGCAGGTCTGCGAGCTATTTGTAACACTGGATGAAAAGGAGATGAAAACACTACTCGATGTGCTTGGTCCTGCCTGTGAAACGGTGGACTATAAGCCGGGCGACCACATCTTCGACCAGGGCGAAATGAGTACGAAACTCTATGTCATTGTTAACGGTCAGGTGACGCTGGCACGTTCGGTCAATATGGGTAACAAGACCGGCTCCTGGCCGTTGGGCTTGCTGGGACGGGGGCGGGCAATGGGGTGGTCGGCGTTGCTTTACGGACCTCGCTATTCCACGGCTTCTGCGGTCTGTCAGAAAGCGGCACAGATAATTACCATCGATGGCACCAGATTGAGGGTGGTGCTGGAGAGCAATCCCGTAATAGGTTTTAAGGTAATGGACAAACTGGCGTGTATGCTGGGAGAGAGACTCAGGGCGGCATACAATACGCTGGAAGGACATTTGTAAAAAACTCGAAGTGCTAAACTCTAAACTCTATTGAGGGGATTATGGCGGTAAACAGGATTGGTGATAAGAAAATTTATAACCTTGATGAGAGGACATTGAGATTCGCGAAAGACGTAATGGATTTTGTCGGTATTCTACTGAGAACCTTACCAAACACTGAGGTTATTAAACAATTAGTCAGGTCTGCCGGGTCCATTGGTGCAAACTATATTGAAGCGAGTGAATCACTCGGTAAAAAGGATTTTGGTATGCGAATAAAAATTTGTCGCAAAGAGGCAAAAGAGACAATATATTGGCTTAAACTACTTCAGGTTAAAGGTAATACTGCAGAAAAGAGACGAGAAGTGCTCATCAGTGAGGCTGTGGAATTAATGAGAATTTTCGGTGCTATTGTCTCCAGAACAACATCTCAAAATCCTGATGTTAGAGTTTAGAGTTTTGGATTTAGTGTTTCTATGAGTAATAAAATTGGTGAAGTTATTGAGTCCACTACCACCGGCTTTATCGCCGAGGCATATGAACTCTACGATTTGCCTCCTTTCGGCAGTCTGGTGAAGATAACAGACCCGTCGGCGGAAATCTACGGCATCGTCTGTCAGGCGGGTACGGCGAGTATCGAACCGGGACGGCGTCCCATTGCCCGCGGTAAAGATGAAGCCTCTGAGGAGGCAGTCTATCAGACCAGCCCCCAGCTGATGAAACTTCTGCGAAGCGAGTTTACCGTGCTGGTGGTGGGATATGCGCGCGATGAGAAAATCTACCAGTACCTGCCTCCCCAACCGGCGCACATTCACGCTTTTATTCACCCATGCAGTCCAGAGGAAGTGAAACGATTCAGCCGGTCCTTTGATTTTCTTGGTCTGCTGGTCACGGCAAACGCTCAGGTGCCGGCGGAAGAACTGATTGCCGCCGTCTTGCGGGAGATGAGCCGGGTACAGGATGACCCGCGCGCTTTCCTGGTCACTGCCGGGAAATCACTCACCACTTTACTCGGTGGTGACTACCAGCGGTTGCGAGCAGTTCTGGGGAGGTTGCGGGCATGACAGAAACCAATCAGGCGCTCGGCATTGTCGTCTCCGGCTCGGTGGAGAAGGGCGTCGATATTCGCCTTGACGCGCAAGCTTCCATTGAGGATATGGTCGTCGGGCGGTATGTGACCATCAAAGGTAAGAAGCGCCGTTTCTTCGGTATGATAACGGACATCAGTCTCGGTGTGACCGATGAAGCCATCACGGCGACGCCGCCGGATAGCGCCGACTCCTTTACCGCCGAAGTGTTGGAGGGGACAGCAACCTATGGCACCCTGCACGTCCTGCCGATGTTAACGATTGGCGGGGATGTCGCCAGCATTGTTGAAGGTCCTCAGCCCGTGAAGACGGTACCCAGTCACTTTTCCCGCGTCAGCCTCGCCTCGGAACAGGATATGGAACTGGTCTTCGGCAAGGAGGATGCCCAGCGATTCTGGATTGGCAATCCTCTGGATATGGAAACAAAGCTATGCCTTAATCTTGAAGAACTGGTGAAGCGTAGCAACGGTATCTTCGGCAAGAGCGGCACGGGTAAGACATTCCTGACGCGCTTGCTCCTCATCGGTATGCTTCAAAAAAGCAAAGCGGTCAACCTCATCTTTGATATGCACAATGAGTACGGCTGGGAGGGGAGCAGTGAGAGCGCGGGTCGCAAGGTCAAGGCGTTGAAGCAACTCTTTCCGGAGAAAGTGGCGGTCTTCACTCTGGATGAAGAGAACTCGAAACGGCGTGGCGTTAGCACGGATTTCACGGTGCGTATTGGCTTTGATGAGATTGAACCCGAAGACATCGCTTTACTCCGCCAGACCCTGAATCTCACAGAGGCGGCGACCGAAGCGGTCTACCAATTACGACGTCGGTTCGGCAGAGACTGGATGCAGAAAACACTCGACCTTTCGGATTCTGAGGACACTAAAAACTTGCTCCAGCAAATGAATATCCACGAAAGCACCTTTCAAAACCTGCGGCGCGGACTGGCAACCATCCGCCGTCTGCCCTTCATCGTCCAGCGTGCACCGGTGGATGCCGTGAAAAGTATACTAGAGTATCTTGACCGCGGTATAAACGTGGTCCTCGAATTCGGACGGCACCGTGATATTACCGCTTATGTGCTGGTCGCGAACATGCTCGCCCGCCGTATTTACACCCGTTACCAGGAAAAGATGGAGGCATCGATGGCGGGCAATGTCGCTGCCCCTACGCCTCTGGTCATTACCATTGAAGAAGCTCACAAGTTTCTAAACCGGGAGGTGGCGAACTATACTATCTTCGGTACCATCGCCCGCGAGATGCGTAAATACAATGTCACTTTGCTCGTCATCGACCAGCGTCCCAGCGCCATCGACGAAGAGGTGATGTCGCAATTGGGCACCAAAATCACCTGTCTGCTGGACAATGAAAGAGACATCGATTCTGTGCTTGCCGGTGTTTCCGGAAAGAATGAACTGAAAACGGTGCTGGCGAGGCTGGCGCCCAAACAGCAGGCATTGATTTTCGGACACGCCGTCCCGATGCCCGTGCCCATCAAGACCAGAGAGTGGGGCAGTCAGGAATCCTACAAAGAGTTTGCGCGTGGTACCGACTCCAAACAGCAGGCGGAAAAGGATATCAAGGAGCTGTTCGACTAGTCACTATTTGAGTAATTGATAACTCCCTAGTGAAGAGGGCGAATAAATATAGGCAGTAGTGGAAAAGATAAACGACCTCACCCCGTCCCTCTCCGTCGACGGAGAGGGAGATAGAGGGAGAGGTAGAAAATAAATATGAACAACAAAATGAATCGTAAGAAGGTGGGGCTGGCGCTGGGTGGCGGCGCGGCGCGTGGGCTGGCGCACATCGGAGTGCTGGAAGTACTGGAACGTGAGAGTATCCCCATTGACATGATTGCCGGCACGAGCATGGGGGCAATCATCGGGGCTTTCTACGCCCATACCCGTGACATCAACCTGATTAAAGACCTTGCAGTGGAGGTGGGCAAACACCGCATCCGGTTTTTTACCGACCTCACTATCCCCAGAACGGGAATCCTGCGCTGGAAATGGGTCGAGGACAGGTTGAAGAGAGTTATCGGTGGTGTTCGGTTTGAGGACTTGAAAATCCCTTTCGCCTGCGTGGCGGTTGATATTGACAATGGTGAGGAGGTTATTCTTAATGAAGGACTGGTCTGGGATGCGGCGCGTGCCAGCGCTACCGTTCCCGTGGCACTATCAATAAATCCGTGGCAGGGCAGATACCTGGTTGATGGCGGAGTCTCCAATCCCGTGCCGGTCAGTGTGTTGAAACAGATGGGCGCCGACTTCATCATTGCGGTTAATGTCCTGCACGATGCCGTTAATGTTACGGATCATGAGCTTCACAAGAAAGCCAAAGAGCACAATATCTTTACGATTATGACCAAAACCGTCTATATATTGAGTTATCGTGCTATCGGCACGTCGCTCGGGGAGGCGGACGTGGTGATTGAACCGGACATGGGCGGTATCGCCTTCACAGATTTCCACCGTGCAGAAGAGTGTATCAAGAGAGGCGCTCGTACGACACAGAATATCATCCCCGAAATTAAACGCCGATTATCCCTCGCCGGATGACAATGCAGACAGAATCGCTTCTTACCCGAACTAAAAAATTACTGAAAGCCTACGACCTCCATGCCCGCAAGGGGCTGGCTCAGCACTTTCTGGTCGATGGCGGTGTGGTCAAGCAAATTCTTGCCGCCGCCGATTTATCTCCATCGGACACCGTTATCGAGGTGGGGTCGGGGCTTGGGGTGCTCACCAAGGAACTGGTGCGGGGCGTGGGGCGGGTGATTGCCATCGAACTCGACCATCGGCTTGCCGGGCTTTTGAAAGAGAAAATGGCTTCGTCTGATAATCTTGCTGTAATTAATGAAGATGTGCTCAAGACCGACCCGGCGCAGTTACTCACACCACTCGGTGTCTCCGACTACAAAGTGGTGGCAAACCTGCCTTATTACATTACGGGGGCGGTCATCCGCCACTTTCTGGAAGCTTCCCTGAAGCCACGTCTGATGGTGCTAATGGTACAGAGGGAGGTAGCGAAGCAAATTACGGCAAAACCGGGTGAAATGAGCCTGTTGAGCGTTAGTGTGCAGTTGTACGGAGCCCCAAAAATAGCCGCGAAAGTGCCAGCGCGCGCCTTCTATCCCGCTCCCGATGTGGACTCGGCGGTGCTCAGAATTGATGTCTATCCACAGCCAAAAGTAGCAGTGAATAATGTCGACGAATTTTTCCGACTGGTCAAAGCCGGTTTCAGCGCCAATCGGAAACAATTGGCGAACTCCCTCGCTAATGGACTTGTTCTTCCCAAAACCGAAGTCCTGCCGTTTCTGGAGAAAGCGGGCATCGACCCGAAGCGCCGTGCCGAGACCCTGACCATTGAAGAATGGGTAAAGTTGTTGAACGTTTACCGCGAGCAAGGTGGGTATGATAACCATTGAAGCGCCGGCAAAAATTAATCTCACCATCGAAGTACTGGGGAAACGTCCGGATGGCTACCACGAAATCCGCAGTGTGGTTCAGACTGTGAGCCTCTGTGATACCCTGCGCTTCTCTCTGAGCCAAAACATCGAAATACGCTCCGCATCATCGGGTTGGTTGGCAAAGCAGAGCATCGTCCCGAAAGCGGCTGATTTAATAAAGGCGATAACAGGATGTGCGGGTGGAGTTGTTATTGAAGTTGAAAAGCGCATCCCTCTGATGGCAGGGCTGGGTGGCGATAGCAGTGATGCTGCCGCCGTCCTGCGGGGTCTTAATGAACTCTGGCGATTGGGTCTGTCTCAGGAGAAATTACTGGAACTGGCGTCGCAGTTAGGTTCGGATGTTGCCTTCTTTCTCTGTGGTGGCACGGCATTGATGGAAGGGCGCGGCGAAAAAATTACGCCATTGCCGTCTTTTCCCCACCATTACGTTATTCTGGTAAACCCCGCTACCCCGCATCTATCGGGGAAAACCGCTGCCATTTATGCCAAACTCCAGCCGTTCCACTACACCGATGGACGAATCACTGGGCAACTGGTAGCTGATTTGAAATCGGGGAGCGAGTTCAATCCGGCGCGGCTATTTAATACCTTTGAGAATGTGGTTTTCACACGTGGCGCGGAATTGACGACCTACCGTTCCCACATCCGTAAGATCGGCGCGCCCCATGTCCACCTCGCTGGGTCGGGTCCGGCGCTATTTACGCTCGTGAAAGACAGGACGCACGCGGAAGACATGGCTGTTCGACTGAAAAATCAGGGGATGGAGACCTATCTTGTTGCGACACGTGATTGTCGGTAGTATTGTGACTTAGGTCACTGGTGGTAAAAAGCCGATGCCTTTATAATGAGGGCAATCTATTATAAATGGAGGGGAGCAATGAGCGAAAAAACCGAAGCCAACTTGCAACAGGCATTTGCGGGAGAGAGTCAGGCGAACCGGCGGTACCTGTTCTTTGCGGATAAAGCGGATAAAGAGAGCTTGCCTCAGGTCGCCAGGTTGTTCCGCGTCGCCGCGGAAGCCGAAACGGTTCATGCCTATAACCACTTTAATACGATGACCGGCATCGGCACGAGTATCGATAATCTCTCCGCCGCCGTTATCGGGGAGCACCAGGAATTCACGAGAATGTATCCCGCAATGATTAACCAGGCGATTGAAGAGGGAAACAAGCGCGCTCAGACATCTTTCGAGTGGGCGGATGCGGTGGAGAAAATCCATTACGACCTCTTCCAGGAGATGCTAAAGGCGGTCAAAGAGAAGCAATCAATCAAGAATGAACCCTATTTTGTCTGTCCGGTGTGTGGTAATACCGTGCTGGGAAAAGCTCCGGACAAGTGCCCGGTATGCGGGGCTCCGGGTAGCAAGTTCAAGAAGATTGAGTAGAAGTAAATATCAAAAACCAATAACTAAATCCCTAACAATTTCAGACGGGGAATGCTAAAGCCTGACTGAGGCTAATGTTTTAGTAGACTGAGATTGACTATCGTTTGTTTCTTGGTATTTGGAATTTGAGGCTTATTCTTTCAGCCACTCTCTCACCAGCGCTTCTTCTTCCTGCCGGCTCCTGACTTCTCCATTGAGTCGGGCATTGTGCAGAAGAACAAGCAATTCCTGCATCTGCGGACCGGGAGGAATACCCATTGCCTGCAGGTCGTCGCCTGTTAGCGCAGTCTTAACGAAGCGGAGTTTTTCAAGGTACAGTTTTATGTTTATGGCATTGCGAGCGGTGGCGGAACTAAAGGCAATATAATTCGTGAGGAGCGCCGTGTGGTGATAGCCGTGCAGGATGGAATAGATGTGAGCCGGCTGGAGCCCTTTTTGCGCTAATTCCTTTACGACTGTCTGCAACTGACTGCTATCGCGCAGAATGATAGCCGTCTGCCGGGTGGGACGTAAAAAGGCAATAATTTCCTCAACCTCCTGTTCGGTCAGGCGGTAGGTGAGTAGTGCAAAATACAGTCCGGCAAGCTCTTGCCCGCTACTCGCTGTGGCTCGTGCCTGCAGGAATTTATCCTGAAGCCAGGTATCACCCTTCAGTGATGAGTGTATTTTACCCAGCGCCTTCAATATCCAGGCGCGGTGTAACATTTTTTCCGGGTATTCTTCTTTCAACTCCAGTTCAAGCTCGTGGCGGATACGGTCGCCGCTAATGGTATCCAGCATCGGGATGTCGCGTTTCAGCAAACGTAACGTTTCCGGTTCTATCTGGAAATCCAGCCTTTGTTCATAGCGT
The DNA here is from genome assembly GCA_030654965.1 of Dehalococcoidales bacterium. Lineage (GTDB taxonomy): Bacteria > Chloroflexota > Dehalococcoidia > Dehalococcoidales > Fen-1064 > JAURWL01. The sequence goes on from JAURWL010000017.1 coordinate 24,156, forward strand.
ATAGCCCGCCAGATACGGGTGGCATCGTCGCTGAAGCTTTTTTCGTGCAGAATGCGGATGAGTTTGTGACGCAGGTCGGCATGACCGCCGTACAGGTCAACCAGTTCGCCGTAACGTTCGGGTGTGAGCCGGATTGACATGGCGTTGATGGTGAAGTCGCGGCGGAGCAGGTCGTCCTTGAGCGAGCCGGGTTTAACGGTCGGCAGAGCGCCGGGACGGGCATAGGTCTCACTGCGGGCAGTTACCAGGTCAAGGCTCCACTTGTCCAGTCGTAGTTTTGCCGTATTAAACCGCGTGTGTGTGGTCAGCTTCCCTCCGGTTGATTGTGCCAGCTCTTTCGCCAGACCGATGGCATCGCCTTCTACCACGAAATCGAGGTCGAGATTCGGCAGTCCGAGTAACAGGTCGCGCACCACACCCCCGACAAGGTAAAGCGTCTGGTTTCTGCGGGCGGCAAGAGTCGCCACTCTCTGCATCAAAGCTACCAGTTCCTTCGGCAGGTTCTTTTCAATTAATCCGGGTAGGTTTGTGTGCTCATTCATGGTCAATCGTTCATTATCTTACCATAATAGATAATGTGAGTGCTGACTACCAGCCAGTAGAAGTGTGTTATTATGGTACTGAAATGGACAACTTGAGATTGAAGCGGCATGTAAAAATCATTTGCACACTCGGTCCGGCGAGTCAGTCAGCAGAAGTGATTAGCAACATGCTCAAAACGGGTATGGACATTGCCCGTCTCAATTTGAATTACGGCACGCTTGAGGAACACGCGCGGACTGTCTCACTTGTGCGCCGGTTGAGCATTGAACTCGGCTTGCAGACTGGTATCATGCTCGACTGTCCCGGTTTGAAAAAATACCCGTCAGCTACTGTGAATGCGGCGTTCAAAAAGCATCTTGAGTTCGCCCGGTCGCAAAATATAGACTTCGTGGCGCTATCGTTCATTTCCACTGCGGAACAGGTAGCTGAGGTGCGCAGATTGCTGACCGCTATCGATTATTCCGTGCCGCTGATTGTGAAAATCGAGCAAGCGCCGGCGTTGACGGAGAGCGACCTGATTCTCGACATCGCAGACGGTATTATGGTGGCGCGTGGCGACCTGGCGATTCAGATAAGCATTGAAAAAGTGCCCCTCGCCCAGAAGCGGCTCATAAAGGCGGCAAACCAGCGCGGCAAACCTGTCATCACCGCCACTCAAATGCTCGAATCGATGGTAGAATCCCCTCAGCCCACTCGCGCCGAAGCCGCCGATATTGCTAATGCCGTGCTCGATGGCACGGATGCGCTCATGTTATCTGAAGAAAGTGCGGTGGGTAAGTATCCGGTTGCCGCAGTCGAGACGATGGTCAGGATTGCGCTGGAAGCGGAGACTGCTTACCCCCACGATGAGAGACTGCGGGACGCGTATCTTACAAGCCTCCCTGAAGTGAATGATGCCACTGCCCGTGCCGCCTGCCAGATTGCCGACCAGGTACGCGCGAAAGCCATTGTTGCCTTTACTGCCGGTGGCACGACCGCCATGCGAGTCTCAAAATACCGTCCTATTCAACCGATTATCGCCGTGACACCTTCTGAAATTGTAATGCGGCGGTTGGCTATGGTATGGGGAGTTCATGCGGTACAGAGAACGAATCCTGTAAGCCTGGAGAAAGTTTTTGACCTGGCAATGGAAGTGGCGATGGGACTGGGGGTGGTGATGAAGGGTGATAGACTGGTACTTACAGCCGGGGTGCCGCTGATGGTTGCCGGGAGCACCAACCTCGTTAAGGTACATGTGGTGTAAATAGTCGACTTTCAATAAGTACGCGCAGATTTCGGGCAAGGACTTCATACCAATCATTAGCAGAGATACTGACAAGTTTATCTCGCGTCACTTCTGCAAGTTTGTCAGAGGGTATCTTCTGCAATAGTAAGCCTGTCTCCTTCTCTGAGAATATCGGACCGTCTGCGACCTTTTTAATTTGTGTCTTGTTTACGGGGCAAATTAGCTGACAGTGCATACACCCGATTAACGCATTATGCCAATCGGGCTTTACCCAGTCGGGGAAATCTCCCTCGCTTTCGTTCAACCAGGTCAGGCAATTCTCGGCGTGGATAAGAAAGCGGTCGGTAGAAATGCATTGTGTCGGACAGTTCTCAAGGCATTTGAAGCAGGTTTCACAGGCTTTCATTACTTTTAGTTCCTGCCAATCGTCTCTCTCTGTCGGGCAATCCGAATAAAAGGCGACCAGCCGTTGGAAGCTTCCCATCCCGGGAACGTATGTGATGTTGTTTCTACCGTACTGCATTAGTCCGCTTCGCACCGCCAGTGTTTTGACCGGTAGGCGTGCTCTCGCCAATCTGTAACCAGCGGGTTTCAGCACAGATGTGAGTATATCCTTGACCCGTGTATCATCTGTCTTACCGATGTATGTAGGTGGAATGTCTGCTTCATAAGTTGTACCCTGCCAGGTAAACTGGGCACGGGTGATAGGTTGGGGGACAGCGATGATAAAAATGATGGTAGCTCCGGGCAGGTCTTCAGGTGTGCCGTACTGGAAACGCAGGTAACTATCGCTGAGTTGTTTATCCAGCAGACCCTGCCGATGGAATTTATCTATATCTTCCTGTAACTCGGACAGGTGCGTAATAGACACAGTTTTTACTTTGAAACCGTTTTTTTCTAACTCGGCTTGAGTAGTGTTAATAACCCCCGTCATGGATATATCCCTCGTATTTCAATTTCAAATTGACCGGATGGGCAGACGGGATTGACAAAAAGAACCATAAAGCCTAATATGACAAGAGAATTTTCACTAATAATAATACGCTGTTTGAGGAAATGCAAAATGGGCACATTAACGGATGTCATTGTAACGACCGCATCCGGCAAGCTTGAGGGCTTAATCAGAGACGGTATCTTTGCTTTCAGAGGGGTGCCGTATGCCGCTCCACCGGTCGGTGAGAAACGCTGGTTACCTCCGGAGCCGGTGAAACCGTGGCAGGGTATTCGTGATGTGAAGAAACTGGCAGCGGTAGCACCGCAAAATATCAATACAATTCGAGCAATTCAGGACGATGGGCGGCAGTTTGCGAATCAGAGTGAAGACTGTCTCTTTCTGAACATATCCACTCCCGCTCTGGATAATAAACGGCGACCGGTGATGTTCTGGATTCATGGTGGTGGCTGTATTGACGGTGCCGGTTCTCTGGGTATCTATAACGGCAGGTGGCTGGCGCAGCGTGGTGATGTAGTAGTGGTCACAATCAATTACCGCCTTGGCTCACTGGGTTTTCTGAATTTGAATGAGGTTACCGGTGGTAGGATTCCCGCTACAGGCAATGAAGGATTTCTCGACCAGGCAATGGCACTGAAGTGGGTGCACGATAATATCGCGGCATTCGGCGGTGACCCTGATAACGTAACCATTTTCGGACAGTCAGCCGGCGCGCATAGTGTCGGTGTTCTGCTGGCGCTGCCCGCAGCACGTGGTCTGTTTCACAAAGCTATACTACAAAGCGGCACCGCGGGTAATGCGGCTTCGCTGGAGGATGCCAGACGCTCGGCTGAAGTATTCCTTCAAGCTCTGGCTGTTCATGGAAAGGATGTGTCTGCTTTATGGGCATTGCCGGTTGAAAAGTTACTGGCGACGCAGGCAAAATTTACCAGGAGCCGTGAACTGCGATTCCGTGCGGTGGTTGACGGCAAGGTATTACCGAAGCCACCATTGACTGCGGTCGAAAACGGAGCGATAAAATCCATGCCTCTCATTATTGGAACTACTCTGGAAGAAGCTAAGATGTATGTCGACCCGACAAAAATAGACGAAGCAAGTCTGGTCAAACGGCTTACAGAAGTACTGCCTGTGGAATACGTACCTGGTATCATTGAAACCTACCGGAAAATACGGACAAAACACGGTCTACCGACTTCTCCCGCCGAAATCCTGACGGCGGTTCAAACGGATGCTACTTTCCGCTGGGGAGCTTATCAACTGATTGAAGCACAGAGAAAACAAAACCCGAATGTCTATAGCTACATCTTCACATGGAAATCACCGGCTCAGGGTGGGAGGTTGGGCGCCTGTCATGCCATTGAGCTTGGTTTCGTCTTCGGTACGATTGACCCCGTATTCACGGGACAGGGTCCTGAAGCTGAAGCTCTGGTTAGAAAAACCCAGGATGCATGGCTATCCTTTGCCCGCACCGGTAATCCGAGTTGTGAGAATCTCGGGACATGGCCCAGGATTGGAAAACGTCAGGAAACAATGCTCCTTGGTAAAGAATGTATAGTTGTCGATGGTCCCTGCAAGGAAGAGCTCGAAGTGTGGGCAAATCTGCCAAAAACTGTTCGAATTACGCAAATGCTGGGCGGTTATTAAGCAAATGAGAATCATATTAAGGAGGAAGAATGAAAAAATTATTATGGCTGGCGCTGGTCGGTCTGCTTACGGTCAGTCTGGCGCTCGGCGGGTGTACCAAAGAAGCGACCAAAATACGTGTGGCTACCGATGCTACCTGGAAACCCTTTGAATACGTCAACGAACAGACCAAAGAAATAGAGGGCTTCGATATCGACCTGTTCAAAGCTATTGCGGAAAAAGCTAACATCGAAGTCGAGTTCATTAATGTCACCTGGGACCCGTTGCTGGCAGGTATGGCACAGGGTACTTACGATGCCGCTATCTCTTCAATCAGCATTACAGAGGAACGACAGAAAGTAATGCTCTTCTCCGACCCATACTTTGCGGCTGGTCAACTGATAGCTGTCCGCAAGGATAACACTACCATTACTGGTAAAGCTAGCCTTTCTGGAAAAACGGTAGGCGTTCAGTTAGGCACGACAGGTAATATCGAAGTCAATAATATTGCTGGCGCTACTGCTAAACTTTATGATGATATCGGCTTGGCTTTTCAGGACCTGATGAACGGGCAAATTGATGCTGTGGTAGCTGATAATCCGCTGGTACTGAGCTATGTCGGTAAGAATTTCACCAAACTCAAGACTGCGGGTGAAGTTTTCAGCGCTGAAAACTACGGTATTGCGGTAGCAAAAGGTAAAGAAGACCTGCTGAAAAAGATTAATGATGGCCTGAAGAAGGTTTTGGCTGAAGGTATCATCGAGACGCTGTCTAAAAAGTGGCTTGAAAAATAGTCGTAAAGACGCAAAGACCTATCTCTGACCTACATCCTCAATGAGCAAGAGGAAGAATAGTAACGAGAGAGGGACGGAATCCCTCTCTCAGACTCTTCTGTTTAAGGTTGCCTATGTTCACACGGCGCGAACCTAAGATTGATGAACAGGAACTGACTCACATCCCCGGAGCCGAGCCGCAAAATCGACTGGATGCCTGGTGGTGGCTGGTGGCTTTGGTGGCAGGTGTTATCGTCCTCCTTAGCTTATTACAGCCTGACCCCTACTGGCGCATTATCCTCTTCGTGCGGGACGGTATAGCTATTACCGTTGTAATTACCGTGGTTTCCTTTATCCTTATGCTATTTGTCGGCATGCTGGGTGGTTTAGGACGCATTTCAAAAAATAGAGTTGTCAATCTCATTGCCACACTCTATGTGGAGCTTGTTCGTGGTGTGCCTCTGCTGGTCCAGCTAATCTGGTGGTACTTTGCCTTCCCGGTTGTCATTCAGCAAATTGGGAAATGGACTCACATCTCCGCTCTTGCCAATTTTCATGCAAATGCTATTCTTCTGGCTATTTTTGGCTTTGTATTTTGTTACGGCGCTTACATGAGCGAAATTTTTCGTGCCGGTATCCAGAGCATACCCAAAGGGCAAATGGAAGCCGCCCGCAGTCTCGGGATGAGTTATTTTCAGGCAATGCGCCATATTGTCTTACCGCAAGCTATCAGGGTAATTTTGCCGCCTGTGGGCAACGAGTTCATTGCACTTCTCAAAGATTCTTCACTGGTCAGCGCTGTCGCGCTTGCTGACTTGACACGCCGCGGTAGAGAGTTTATGTCGGCTAATTTCAACCCGATTGAAGTTTGGACAATGATAGCGTTACTATATCTAGTGATGACACTGTTTGCGGCGCGTATCGTAAATTATATTGAACGGCGTACAAAATTTGAAAGATAGCAACGAACCCATCATCCATATCGAAAACATCCACAAGCGATTCGGCAGGATACACGCCCTGCGCGGTGTCAGTTTGCAGATACAGAAAGGTGAGGTGCTGGTTATCGTCGGACCGTCCGGTTCGGGGAAGTCAACCCTCCTGCGCTGTATCAACCAACTCGAAGAATGTACTAGCGGTAAAATTATAGTAGACGGAATTCATCTGGATAGCGCGCAGAACATCAATGCCGTTCGTCAGGAAATCGGGATGGTGTTTCAATCGTTCAATCTCTTTGCTCACCTGACCGTGATGGATAACCTATTACTGGCGCAAAAAGTGGTGCGCCGGCGGAAGAAAGAGGAAGCCAGAGAAATCGCTCTCAACCTCTTGAAAAAGGTGGGCATTCCTGAAAAAGCAAATGCTTATCCCTACCATCTCAGCGGCGGACAGCAACAGCGGGTGGCAATTGCCCGTGCCCTGGCAATGAACCCGCGCATCATGCTCTTTGACGAACCGACGAGCGCCCTCGACCCGGAGATGATAAAAGAGGTGCTGGACGTGATGCTGGCGCTGGCGAAAGAGGGGATGACGATGGTGGTGGTGTCTCACGAGATGGGTTTTGCGCGCGCCGCCACCAACCGCATTATCTTTATGGATGAAGGACAGATTATCGAGGAAGCGCCACCGGATATTCTCTTCACCTCACCCAAGCACGAGCGCACGAAGCTGTTTTTGAGCAAGGTATTACAGTTGTAGGAAACATTCTTATCCTACAGTTCGCTCGCTGGTTTCCATTTTGTAACTGCATAATTTTAAATCATCCTCCCACACAAAGCGGTGACTCCATTACTGCATAGGATTTTGTATGTGAGCAAGCGACACCGTCTTGACAGCAAACACTTTTTACATAATAATGCAGGCAGAAAATATGCATAGGGAGGTGCATATGGATAGCGATGCACGTTTCAAGCGCTTGCGACTCTACAACCTGATAATGGGAACGTTTCACCTTGCCCAGGCGGTGGCGGTGTTCATGCTCAGCGATGATTTTACCTTGCCCATTACCACTTCCTTTCTCAGCTTCGAACCGGCAACAAAGACTCTGAAACCGGTCACGGAAACAGTTATCAATCTCCCGCTCGGTCCGATGATAGCCGTGTTTCTGTTGCTTTCGGCGATTGCGCATTTCACAATCAGTTCGACGAAAGTGTTTAACTGGTATGTCGGCAATCTAAAGAAAGGTATCAATTATGCCCGCTGGTTCGAGTACTCCCTGAGCGCCTCGGTGATGATTGTGCTCATCGGTCAACTGTGCGGTATGTACGATATCGCCAGCCTGCTGATGGCGTTCGCGCTGACTGGTGTGATGAATCTCTGCGGCTTGCTGATGGAGGTGCATAACCAAACAACCGCGAAAACAAATTGGACGTCCTTCACCATCGGTTCAATTGCCGGGCTCGTGCCGTGGATAGCTCTCGCCATCTACTTCTTCGGGTCGTTGTCCACGTCAGAAGGCAATGTCCCCACCTTCGTCTATTTCATCCTGCCCACATTGTTCGTGTTCTTCTTCACCTTTGCCTTGAACATGGCGCTCCAGTATAAAAAGGTGGGACCCTGGCGGGATTACCTGTTCGGGGAACGTGCTTATATATTGTTAAGCCTGGTAGCGAAATCGGCATTAGCTTGGCAGGTCTTTGCCGGCACGTTGCGCCCCATGTAGTGGATAGCCAGCGGACCAATACCAGAGAGCACTGAGGTAAAGACGATGCGGCTTCTCCTGAATATAGATGTGATTACATCTGTCCTCTTATTACCGCACACATCAGGCTATTTGCGCAATATCGGATGCTTGAGACTACGGAATTACGTCCATACCCTTCCAGGCGTCGAGTTCCTCGCGAGCCGGATCAATCTCCAGCCGGCACGGCACGTCCAGAATCATTGTTGCCCGCTTATTAAGAGTATAAGGCTCCCACTTCGGAATCCCCGGGTGACTGGGGTTGCCGGTATGCGCGAAAGCAATCCACGCCCCGCTTACTGAATCGACCAGATGCGGTTTATCAGGACGAGAACCGGTTATTGGCATATCTTCCGTGGTATCGAATACGAACGGGATTTCAAGCGCATGGCATGACTTGAAGAGGTATCCCTTGTAGTCCGATTCCCAGGTAAACAGATACATAAAGATAGGGGCTTTACCAGCCGCCAGCTTACTCTCCGCGAGCTTGATGCATCCCAGCCGCCGGTCTTCACTCGTAATCCCGATTAACAGGTCCCAGGGTGTGGCATTGGGACGGGTTTTCCGATAGGTCGCAATTATGCTATCGCGTTTATCACCAAGCCTGGGTGTCAGCCGTTCGATTAATTCCGGCTCGGTGAGCCGGCGTCGCCTCGGGTCTCCTGCTATGAAAAGCGCTATTTCATCCCGGTTGGTTCCTATCATGATTGGCACATCGTTTAAAGCCGGTGATGCCGATGGAAGGAATGGGTGCGAAGGCAGATAACTACCGTCCATAACCGGCATAAAACCCATCAGACTGCCTGCCGCTCTACCTTCGGGACGGACTGGTGTGCGGGGTGGCAGTGTCATTACCGCTTCCAGAAGCTGCGGTACAGGCATGTTCTGGAGTTTGTCGATTTCATTTGTCTTTATTTCCAGCTTTGCCAGTAAACGCTCCGCTACGTCGGTAGCGGATTTACTTTCCATGCCGCGCAAACCCGGGCTACTCTCAATAATACCCTTATGAAATAAACCTTTTGCTGACGGCATTGTGAGCAGGAGACTGACTTTCCTGCCGCCACCCGATTCGCCGAATATCGTCACATTACCTGGGTCGCCGCCGAAGGATTGGATGTTGTCCCGAACCCATTTAAGGGCAAGTACTATGTCCAACATTCCCGCCATACCGGAACCAGCGAATGCCTCACCGGCGATATCTGCCAGGTGCAGGAAGCCGAAGACATTTAGCCGGTGGTTGATTGTGACTACGACCACATCGCCGCGTTTGACCAGTCCGGTACCGTTGTATATCGCTGACGAACCTGAACCGGACGTGAAGCCACCGCCATGCAACCACACCATCACCGGACGCTTTGCCCCATCCCCGACGGCGCGCGTCCATATATTCAATACCAGACAATCTTCACGCTGGGGTACAGATGGAGCATTGCCGAGGTTCGGGTCTTCGGCGGACGCTCTTCCCTGAGGACAGTTTGGTCCGAACTCAATCGCATCACGAACATCAGTCCATGGTTCCGGGGGCACCGGTGGCAGGAAACGCCGATTGCCGCTGGTCGGGGCGCCGTAAGGAATGCCTTTGAAAACTAAAACATCTCGCTCAGTTATGCCACGTACTTTCCCGGCTGTGGTTCCAACGATGATTTCGTCCATGTTACTCCTGACTGAAAGATATAGACTTTGACTCAATTTACAATTCTTTTAATTATCCAACTACCCTTTTGCTCATGTCAAGTAAGGTTATGAATGGGAAAAGCAAGGAACCAGGAATGCGCACGGGTTGACATATTTCTGAAGTGGTATATAATCTGTTCAGGAGATAGCAGGAGGTGTCCCGATGGGTGCGAAAGAAGCCTATGAAGCTCGACCGTGGCTCAAATTCTACCTAAAAGAAGTTCCGTCCGATGTTCCTATCCCTGAGAAATCCGTGGTGGAGATGTTTAATGAGTCCACTGAAAAATGGAAGGATAAGACCGCCCTGGTTTTTTATGGGCGAAAGATGAGTTACCGGGAACTGCGCGACCATACCGACCGGCTGGCAACGGCACTGGTCGACCTGGGGGTTAAGAAAGGCGACCGGGTGGCACTTCTCCTCCTGAACTCACCGCAGTTTATCATCGCTTATTTTGCGGTATTGAAAGCATGCGCCACCGTCACCGCTATTAGTCCTGTCTATGTTAGTCCGGAAATAAAGCACCAGATATTGGATAGCGGCGCTAAATACCTGATTTGCCAGGATATCCTTTTCAACCATGTGGATAAGGCGGATGTGAAACTGGATAAGGTCATCCTCACCAGCATCACCGAGTACCTGCCTGCCATGAAAAAGTTTCTGGGGAGCAGTGTTCTTAGAGCCGTCTACCAGAAAATGTCTGCTCCATCACCGGAGCTGTTCAAACGAGAAGGTTTCTATCATATGCAGGAGCTAATTGCGAAATACCCACCGAATCCACCGGTATGCCAGTTCGATATCAATGAAGATTTAGTCACGCTCCCCTACACCGGCGGCACAACCGGTTTGCCTAAAGGCGCCATGATTACACATCGCAATCTCGTTTCCGCTCAGCACCTCGGGAGCGTTTACTGGGGAAATATCACACAGCCGGGAAAGGAAGTTATCCTTGCCTATCTACCGTTCTACCACATCTACGGACAATCTGTTGTTATGCTGGGTGGTATTTCACAGGGTTACACCCTCGTCATCTTTACTACGCCGGACCTCGATGACATATTGAATGCCATAGAGAGCTACAAAGCCACCCTGTTCTATAGTGTTCCTTCCCTCTATGAAGCGTTGAGAGACTACGCCCGCACCGACCGTGTCAACTGGAAACGGATGAAGGTACTTGTATCAGGGGCGGATGCCTTGCTTGAAGACACAGCAAAGGGCTGGGAGAAGCGCACCGGTACCAAGATTCATGAGGGGTGGGGCATGACGGAAACCAGTTCCGTGGGTATTCTCAGCCCGTACGGCAGACCCAAAGTCGGTAGTTTCGGTGTCCCCCTGCCTAATACCGTGGCAGCAATCGCATCACCTGACAAAGACGAGTTTCTGCCCGTGGGCGAGACCGGTGAACTGGTCATAAAGGGCCCACAGGTTATGAAAGGCTACTGGAAGAAACCGGAAGAAACCGAAAATATGTTTATGAAATTTAATGGAGAGCGCTGGTTGAGAACCGGTGACCTGGCGAGAATGGATGAAGAGGGTTACTTCTTTTTCTACGATAGAAAACGGGATATGATTAAATACAAAGGGTTGGCGGTCTTTGCCCGCGAAGTGGAAGAGGTGTTGTGCAGTCATCCCCAGGTGAAAGAAGCCGGTGTCATCGGTGTGCCCGACCCCGAAGTCGGAGAGCGCGTGAAAGCCATCGTCGTCCTGGAAACAGAGGCGCGTGGCAAACTATCCGAGATGGATATCATTAAATACTGTGAAGAACGGCTGGCGCACTACAAAGTCCCTAAAATCGTGGAGTTCCGCGGGGAGGTTCCTAAGACGGATGTCGGCAAGGTGTCACATCGGGAACTGAGAGATGAGGGAGTGTGATATGGCAGATACTTTCTTTCAAGTTGAGGGTCTCACGAAACACTTTGGCGGTCTGGTCGCCGTTAAAGACGTCAGTTTCCACATAGGCAGAGAGGAAATTGTTGGGCTGATTGGACCCAACGGCGCTGGCAAAACCACACTTATCCATTGCATTCTCGGTATCCTCAAACCGGATTCCGGCAAAGTTATTTTCAAAGGCAAAGATATCACCAGAAAGCGCGCCTGGGAAGTCGTCCAGATGGGTATGGCGGGCACATTCCAGGTGGTGAAACCCTTCCGCCGCTTGCCCATTATTGCCAATGTCATGGTGGGTTGTCTTTCTCCCAGGGCGAAGAAGAGTGGCGAGTGGGTGAAAAGGGTGGAAGTCAAAGCCCGTGATGCCTTGGAATTCGTCGGCATTTCTGACATGGCGTTGGAACCGGCATCGGTTCTTTCACATGGCGATTTGAAACGGCTTGAGGTCGCGCGCGCTATTGCTACAGAGCCGGAACTACTCATTCTCGATGAACCCTTCGGCGGTTTGAGCCCGGCAGAGACCGAACTTATGGCGAAGTCCGTCCAGCGATTGCATAAAGGCGGAAGATTCGGCAGACTGCACAGTGAAGGTCCGGCGATGCTTATCATCGAGCATAAACTGAGCGAACTGATGAAAATCGTCGACCGTGTGATTGTGCTCAACTTCGGTGAGCTGCTTGCTCAGGGCACGCCGGCCGAAATCGCCAAAGACCCGAAGGTGATTGAGGCATACACCGGCAAGGAGGTGCTCATTGCTTGAAGTCAAGAATGTTACTGTAAAATTCGATACCGCGATGGTGCTCGATGATGCCAACCTCAAAATCAATAAAGGTGAGCTGGTGGGATTGGTAGGTCCGAATGGCGCCGGGAAGACCACCCTGTTGCGTGCCATTGCCGGTTTAATCAAATGGCAGAAAGAAGTGACACGGGGTACGCGTAACGCCAATGTCACATTTGAAGGCACGGTAGAATTTGAAGGCGAACGGATTGATAAACTGAGCGCTCATGAAATCGCGCGTCGCGGTCTGGCACTCTGTCCGGAACGTGGACGCCCCTTTGTGGAAATGACGGTGAAAGACAACTTACTTGCCGGCGGTTTCCTCTGTAAAAGCAGTGATGAAATCAAGAATAACCTGGTCAAGGTCTATGAGCTATTTCCCCGCTTAAAAGAGCGCGAGAATCAGGTTTCCGGCACGCTCTCCGGTGGAGAGAGGCAGATGCTCTGTATCGGGCGGGCGCTGATGCATCAACCCAAACTCCTGCTCGTGGATGAACCATCCAGCGGACTGGCGCCCAAGCTCAAGGAAGACCTATTCAAACGCATTGAGGATATTTTCAAGGAACTGGGTGTCACTATTCTCCTTGCCGAACAGGATATTAGCTTTGCTTTTAGCCTATCTTCCAGAAGCTATGTGATGTCACGCGGGCATATTATCTCTCAGGGTACCGCCAAAGAACTGCTGGCAGATGAGACTATAAGAAAGACGTACCTGGGACTGTAGTCCTCTATTGTCATTCCCGCGAAGCTTGTCCCGTACCCCGATACGGGAGCGGGAATCCAGAACCGATGGAGAGGAAGTTCATCTGCCTCGTAAACTTCTGCCCCCTACCGCAGATTAGCGCTGCACGCCCGGCAGGTCTTCCGCCACCACACATTGGATAGCTTACAGCGCGGACACTGTCGCTCCATCTTATCCCGGATAAACACGGCAATACCTTCCGGCATAAAGAGCAGAATCACCACGACAATCGCCGCAAAAATCATCATCCGTATTTCAGGCAGAACACGCAGGAACTCCATCAGTGGGTACATGATGAAAACACCCACCACCGGACCATAAATGCTCGTGATGCCGCCAAAGACCGTCCAGATAATTACCTGAAATGAGAGGAAAAGGTCGAGATTAGCGGGTCCCGCAATTCGCATGAAGTGCGCGTGAAAAGCGCCGGCTATCCCGGCAAAGAACCCGCCCACGGCGAAGGCGAGCATTTTATAGCGGATGGTATTGATACCACTGGCACGTGCCGCAATTTCATCTTCACGGATGGCGTGAAAGATAATCCCGGTCCTCACCAGAGCGCTTTTAGCATCCGTGAGTTTCCACATAATCATTACGGAAACAAACATAACGGCGAAGGAAATGTAAAAGTCTGTGACGCGGGAGTTAGAAATGCGGGCGATGCCTGAAACACCCAGTTCCCCACCCGTAAAGTCGGTGAAAGCAAAAATGATGCCCAGCAGGATGAGTGGGAAAGCGAGCGTCACTAGAGAGAGATAGGGACCTCGCAAACGAAGCGCCGGCAAGCAGACCACCACTCCCGCCACAACCGAAGCCAGCGCCCCGATGGGGATGGTCGCCCAAGGCGGTAAGCCAAGCTTGAGATTAAGTAAAGCAGAAGTGTAGGCGGCAACCCCGAAGAAAAGGGCATGCCCGAAGTTTATCTGCCCCGTGTACCCGGACAGCAGGTCCCAGCTTACCGCAAAGATAGCGAAGATGTTAGCAAAAGCCAGGGTGCGTAAGAGATAAGAGTCTGTGGTGATGACGGGAATGATAATGAGCACAAGAAAGAAAAGCAGAGCCAAGAGCCTGCCTGGAATGGCAACAACATCGCCCTGAAAGTCCTTTAACAGCCGCCTTATCACCTAGAGCCGCTCCTCTTCAAAAACTACACCGAACAGACCTTCTGGCCTCACCAGTAAAATGACTACCATGACAATAAGTGCGATTGCTCCTTTCAAAAACGAGCCCGAAGGTAGTAGAAAAACAACCGCTGTCTCAACAAAGCCGATGATAAAAGCGCCGATGAGACTCCCCTTGACACTACCCAACCCGCCCAGAACGACAATTGCCATAATCATCACGAGCGGGTGCGTCCACATGTATGGCTCCAGTACGAGAGTTGGGGCTACTACCACTCCCGCAATCGCCGCCAGCGCCGAGGCAATCGTCATGGTGATGAGGAGGATACGGGAAACATTGATGCCCATCAGGTT
>JAURWL010000019.1 GCA_030654965.1 Dehalococcoidales bacterium
TTCCATAGTTAGCCCAACTACGCTCAAAAATTGGCTCTTATGTGGTCCTTAACCCTTGTTAAGTGGCGCTTAAGTGGCTCTTAACCCTCCTTAAGTGGCCCTTAAGTGGCTCTTATGTGGCCCTTAACCGCCGCTATGGACTCTTATTTACCCATTAGTGTATCAATTTTTGACTTAATAAAGCCTTTATGTATACCTTTCTACCCCTTTTTACCCCGGAACAGCCCGCCGGCAGGGAGACGTTTGGTTGACATGTCTCATAAATAGTATTACCCAACAATTCATCGAAAGGTTCAGTGCGACTGTGGCTGATCCGTTTAGGCAGGTAACAAACCCAACCGTTTCAATACCAACCTAACGGAACTGTAGTGCGGATTGATGTGATACTCTTCGCGTAGGATGCGGGCGATGGCTCGGTAGCCGTGCCCTTGCCGATGGAAGTTGGCAACGACATGTTCCAGTTCCACTGGAATGGCTCTTGGCCGACCGGGTTTCCGGGATTTTACCGGGGCGGCGATATTCAAAGCCTGACCTATGGAATCATCGGTTGTCGTCATTTGACCCGTAGTAAAATAGTTGTAGAATTCGTTACTTTTTCCGGAGTCTGCATCTCAATCCCCGTCCTTGTGCCCCCACAGTTTTTCATACCAGGCTTGGTGTTCTTCGCCGGCGACCTTTCGGTACTTCGCTGTCGTGTCGAAGCTGGAATGCCCCAAATGCTCCTGCAGCAACCTCATGCCCTCGCCGGAATCATCCGTCTTCATTGCGTGTACAGCGAAGGCGTCACGGAGACGGTGCGGACTGATGCCACGAGTCTTTCCCGTCTCAGGGTTACGGAGTTCCCCCAAACCTGCCTTTTGCGCGCATTGTCGGACAATTCGCCAGGCGCGATGGCGGTTAACGCCGAAAAGGTGCTTGTTGCCTTTCTCACCAACAGGACGACCACTCACTTGAATGAAATCCCTGATCAAATTGAGGGTCCCCGAGTCCACCGGCAGGGATCTTTGCCGACGTCTTTCCGCGCGTTCAAGAGATTTCATTTCACACTTGGCTCCGCATTTCGGGCAATAATCGTGACGTAAACCCAGTTTGGCGGCGCAATGTTGGCAGGTTACCCAGACACGCGCCTTGAGGTGTACAATGGTGATCCTGCGCGCAGAGAAATCAATGTCATCCAGGGTTATTGCCAGCGCTTCACTGACCCGGCAGCCGAGCCGGAAAAGTAAGCGGATTAGCAGCCGATCGCGCGGCGTCTTGGCGGCATCCTCCAATCTAGCCACTTCGGCCGGATCGAGGTACTCTTTAGCCATCGGTATCTGTCCCTTCTCTCACTTGTCGTCGCTGTCGACGGTCTCACTTTGCGGTTTTGTTTCAGGGGGATGCGTAATTCGATCCCTCGAATTTTACTCGTGTTGACCTTGCTTACTCCTGCCCTGGTCCATGATTACCGAAGCTGTTACGGCTCGGGCGACGATCATCGTTCAGCATCCGGTCAACCTTGTACCCGCGTAGTGTTTCAATGCCCATTCGGTCAACCGGAGAGGACGGTCTGCTATTGACCATGGTTTGAGCCGACGCCAGATGCACGTATCGGCGCACCATTTCCAGTGTGGTATGCCCGAGTATCTGCTGCAGCCGGAATACATCACCACAGTTATTAATGAGGAAATTAGTGGAAAAAGTATGGCGGCACAGATGGGCGTGCAACCTGGGGACGCCGGCATTTCTTCCCCATCGCTTCAGCAAATGCTTGACGGCATTCGGGCGCAGAGGTTCGCCTTCGATGGTCAGGAAGAGACGGTTGTTGCCTGGCGAAGGCTGGGGTCGGAAGTGGATGATATAGCGCCACAGCATCTTCTGGGCAACACCGCCGATGGGCACAAGCCTCTCCTTAGCCCCTTTTCCCATCACTTTAAGGTAACCCTCTTCCACATGCGCGTTAGTAGACTCTAAGTCGCACAATTCACTCACCCGGATCCCGCTGTCCAGAAGGCTCACCAGCATGGCGATGTTACGGGAACCATATGCCGTCAGGGGATTCTGGTTTTTCACGAGTTGGTTTATTTCAGCGGAAGTCAATAGCTCGATGAGTTTTTGCGGCGCTTTGGGTACTTTGAGCCTGGCCAGCACATTCTCCGGAGTATAGCCTTCTCTGACCAGCCAGGAAGCAAAAGCCTTGAGACCTCTCACCTCATCCTGCACAGAATAAGGCGACATCCCGCGACTTTGCTCGTGAAGAGTGAACTCCCTCGCTGAATCAAGAGTGAGTGCAGGGAGCACTGCGGGGACGCCCGCGGTGGTAAGATACCGGATGTAGAGGGAGAGGATGTAGGTGTACCCTTCAATCGTTCGGGGTGATTTGCCTTCAGCCGTGTTCGACTGCGCATAGTGCAGGGCGAGTTTGCTCAATTCCAGATGCGCCATCGTCAGGTCCCTCCAGTGGAAGTTTCGTCTCATCTTCACCATATACTTGCCTGCCTTTTCTGTGAATTGTCCGGCAGACAAGTAATGAGGGAGGGACCCCCGAAAATTGGGGGACAAGTTAGGTGGTCGTTTTGTCCCGATTGGTCGGTCAAAAGGTTTTTTGGGTGGTTTTGCTCAGGCGTGGGTTAGCTTCGAACCGTGGGATGGTGGTAGGCCGTGCAGGGATCGAACCTGCGACCACCTGATTAAAAGTCAGATGCTCTACCAACTGAGCTAACGGCCCGTATGACTGGTAAGAAAAGAGCGGAACTGCAATACCGCCCTACAGAATTGAATTATAGCCTTTACGGGTTTGGAACGTCAATCTAAAACTGGAGCCAGCGAAGAGAGTCGAACTCTTGACCGACGGTTTACGAAACCGCTGCTCTACCACTGAGCTACGCTGGCATCTACCCAAAAGTATAGCATAAACACTCGGATTTTGACTGTCCGGTGTTGTTTGTGATTGAGGTGAAATTACGCCAAAGTGCTCATTTGATTACCCTATCCCCTTGTGTTAGTATAAATTCATTCAGGCACTATTATTTGCCCGCGGAGTCCCCTAAAGGACTCCTCTTTTGTCAAGGGACGGGCTATCCTGTTAATACCTACCCGGTGCCCAGGAAGATACCATGCAGGTCGAGGAAGAACTTGCCCGGTTTTCACCCGAAAAGGACTTGCTCCTGACTATCGGAGTTTTTGACGGCGTGCATCTCGGGCACAGGTACCTTATCTCAAATCTCGTCTCTCAAGCGAAACAGCAGGGCTTACTCAGTGGCGTCGTCACGTTCAAACAACACCCCCGCGAACTGCTCTCTCCCCATTCCCGGCCTTCCTACCTCACCACTCTCGCCGAAAGGGAATGGCTTCTAAAGCAGGAAGGTGTCGATATGGTCATTGCCCTCTCTTTCACCAGAGAACTGGCAAACCTGACCGCCCGCGAGTTCGTCAGCCTGCTGAAAAAACACCTGCGTATGCGGGGACTGGTGGTTGGTCCCGACTTTGCCTTGGGCAATAACCGCGAAGGCAATGCCGCCACTCTCAGCGTCCTGGGGGAGGAAATGGGCTTTACCGTCACCGCCGTTCAGCCGAAGAAACTAGATGGCGAGGTTGCCAGCAGTACCGCTATCCGAAATGCCCTCGCCGATGGAAATATGCAGAAAGCCACCAGATTGTTCGGTCACCCCTTTAGCCTTCATGGCAGGGTCACGACCGGCGAACACCGCGGCGTCGGCATGGGCTTTCCCACGGCGAATATTGACGTTGATACGCGGCAGGCGCTTCCGCCGGATGGCGTTTATGCCACCTGGGCGTATATCGGGGGCAAAGCCTACCAATCGATGACCAATATCGGCAGGCGTCCCACCTTCGGCGCTCACAACAAACGCACCATCGAGGTTTACATCCTGAGTTACGACTGGGACCTCTACGGCAAAGACCTGAAGATTGAACTGGTGGAGCGTCTGCGCGGTGAAAAGAAATTTGAAAATGTAGAGGCGCTCAAGCGGCAAATTGCCGAAGACGTGAAGCGCGGTCGGGAAATCCTGGACGCCACGGGGAAGAAATAATATGGATGCCATTAAAAAAACCTTCTCCGATAAAGAACTGAAACACCTTCTCAAGCGGGGTGTCTCCGAAATCATTGTGGAACAAGAGCTGGTGCAACTCCTCCGCGCCGGCAGGAAACTGCGGCTTAAGGAAGGATTCGACCCCAGCACCACAGATATCCACCTCGGGCATATGGTCGGTTTGCGCAAGCTTCGCCAGTTCCAGGACATAGGCCATCAGGTTGTGCTTATCGTCGGCGACTGGACGGCGCAGATTGGCGACCCCTCTGGCGCCTCTATCACCCGCCCCATGCTCACCGCGGAACAGGTCAAAGCCAACGCCGAAACCTATATGAGGCAGTTCTTTAAGGTGGTCGACCGCAGTAAGACCGAGGTCAGGTGGCAGAGCGAATGGTTCGGCAAATTCTCACTCACCGATATCATCCGTCTCACCAGCAAGTTCACAGTGGCGCAGATGCTTCAACGAGAAGATTTCAATAACCGGTTCGCCGCCAATAAACCCATTGCTGTCACGGAACTTCTCTATCCTATGTTGCAGGCATACGATTCCGTCGAGGTGCAGTCGGACGTGGAGTTCGGCGGGCAGGACCAGAAATTCAACTTCCTCGTCGGACGCGAGCTTCAGACGACGGTCGGGCAGAAACCCCAGCAGTGCTTTATGACCCCATTGCTCGTAGGCACGGACGGTGTACATAAAATGAGCAAGAGCCTGGGTAACTATATCGGTATTGATGAACCACCCAATGAAATCTATGGCAAAGTGATGTCGCTGGCGGATAACATGATTATCCAGTATTTTGATTTGCTCACCGATGTCCAGGAAGAAGAACTTGCCGAATTCAGTCGGGAACTTGCCGGCGGCAAAATAAACCCGATGAACCTGAAGAAACGATTAGCCTGCGAACTCGTGGCGCAGTTGCACAGCCAGTCTGCCGCCACCCAAGCGGATGAGCATTTCACCAGGGTCTTTCAGAAGAAGGAACTGCCGGATGAAGCCCAGGAAGTCTGCGTCAACACTGGGGAAGACCTGCGGGATACACTGGTAAAGGCAGGCGTGGTCAAGAGCAAGAGCGAGGTCAACCGCCTCATCCAGCAGGGTGCAGTGAGTATTGACGGCACAAAAGTGGAGAGTGCCACAGTTGACTACAAAAATGGTAATATTATCAAAATAGGTAAACACCGCTTTATAAAAGTGGTTATCGCGAAATAATCGACTGGGTAGTAAGAAGGAGAAAGCATGGAGAATCTACGTATTCCGGGCCCAACCCCCTGCCCCCACGAAGTTTTGCAGGCAATGACCAAGCAGATGATAAACCACCGGGGCGCCGAATTTTCTGCGATGCTGAACGGTGTAACCGCAGACTTGAAAACCCTCTTCCAGACCAAGAACGACCTTTTGTGTCTTACGGGCTCAGGTACGGGCGGCATGGAAGCCGCTATTGTAAATATGCTCTCCCCTGGAGATAAAGTGCTTTCCGTATCCTGCGGCGTCTTCGGTGACCGCTTTGCGGATATCGCCAGGACGTTTGGCGCGGATGTCACTTCCCTGAAATTCGAACAGGGTAAGGACTGCGACCCGGACGCTGTGAAAAAGGCTCTGCAAAAAGATGCCGGGATTAAAGCTGTGCTTCTTACTCATAACGAGACTTCCACGGGCGTCACTAATAATCTTGCTGCACTCGCGAAGGTTGTCAAGGAAGCGGACAAGCTCCTCATTGTCGATGCTATCAGTAGTATGGGTTCCATCGACTGCCAGGTTGACAAATGGAATCTGGATGTCGCCATCAGCGGTTCTCAGAAGGGTTGGATGGCACCTCCCGGACTTACGATGATTAGTGTTAGCGAAACCGCCTGGAAAGCACATACCGCTTCCAAAATGCCCAAGTTTTACTGGGACTTCTCCCGCGCCAAGAAATATCTCGAGAAAGGCCAGACGCCATGGACGCCGGCAATTACGGTAGTCTATGCCATGAACGTCTCCCTCAAGATGATGCTGAAGGAAGGGATGCAGAACATCTTTGCCCGGCATGCTAAGCTGGGTGACATGACCCGCAAAGGCGTGAAGGCGATGGGTTTGAAGCTCGTCGTCGCCGATGAGAAGTATGCCTCGAACACCGTCACCGCCGTCTGGCCGCCCGCGAACGTGAATCCGGATAACCTGCGCAAAACGATGCGAGACAAGTACGAGGTCGTCCTTACGGGCGGGCAAGGCACACTAGAAGGTAAAATTTTCCGCTTCGGACACCTGGGTATGTGCGATGAGGCTGCCATCAAGGACGCGCTCGATGCACTCCGAAAATCTCTACCGGAACACGGCTATAGTCCAAAATAAAGGTAATACTACCGACTACATGAACAAGGACAAACAGATGGTAATGAAAGTCTTAATTGCTGACAGTGTTTCTGAAGAGGGTATCGAGTGCCTGCGCTCCTGTGCTCAGGTGGATGTGAAAACCGGCCTGAAGCCTGAAGAACTTATTAAAATCATCGGCGATTATGAAGCCCTCATCGTGCGCAGTCAAACTCAGGTCACGGATAAGATAATCGAAGCCGGCAAAAAGCTGATGGTCATTGGACGGGCGGGGGTGGGTATCGATAACATCAATGTGGAAGCCGCTACCCAGCGCGGTATCATAGTCGTCAATGCGCCCACCGGTAACACCATCTCTGCCGCCGAACACACCATAGCGCTGATGCTGTCACTTGCTCGTCACATACCTCAGGCATACATCTCACTCAAAGGCGGGAAATGGGATAGAAACAAATTCACGGGTACAGAGGTGCGGGGCAAGACGCTTGGCATTATCGGATTGGGAAACATCGGCGCCGAAGTCGCCCGACGCGCCCGCGGTATGGAGATGAAAGTGCTCGGATTCGACCCGTTTGTCTCCGCCGACCGCGCCAACCAGCTTCAGGTGAATATGGTACCCTTTGAACAGTTGCTCAAGCAGTCCGACTTCATCACTTTGCATATCCCTTTGAATGCGCAGACCAAGGGACTCATCGGTGAGAAAGAGATTGCTATGATGAAACCAACCGCGCGTATCATCAACTGCGCCCGGGGCGGTATCATCGATGAAGAGTTGCTCGCCAGGGTGGTTGCCGAAAAGAAGATTGGCGGCGCCGCCGTCGATGTCTTCACTAAAGAGCCGATGACAGAAAGTCCGCTCTTCAAGGTGGATGGCATTATTGTGACGCCGCATCTCGGAGCGTCTACAGAGGAAGCTCAGGTTACTGCCGCGCGGGATGTCGCCGAACAGATTGTCGATGTGCTTAATGGCAAACCCGCCCGCTACGCCGTGAACATCGCCTTTGTCGCCGCCGAGACCTATGCTATACTGGCGCCTTTTATGAAAACGGCACAGGTAACCGGTCGCTTCCTGAGCCAGCTGACGGAAGGTCAGGTAAAGTCGATCCGTATTCGCTATGAAGGCGAGATTGCCAACTATGACACGGCCATCCTTAAAGCATCCGTACTCGGTGGGATGCTGGAAGCCATTAGCGAAGAGCGCGTTAATCTGGTAAACGCCAACGTGGTGGCTACCCGGCGTGGTATGGCTGTCGTTGAGGAGAAAATCCCGACCTGTGATAACTATACGGCTCTCCTGACGCTTATCGCTACCACCAGCGGAGGCACGACCACAGTTGCCGCTACAGTGATGCGTGGTGAGCCGCATATAGTGCGCGTCAATGACTACTGGATTGACGTGGTGCCCACAGGCGGTTATTTCCTGTTTGCCGACCACCGTGACAGGCCCGGCATCATCGGCGCGGTGGGTAATATCACCGGTAGCGCTAATATCAATATCCACTCAATGTCGGTAGGACGGCTTAAGCCGCGCGGGCAAGCCCTGATGATTCTGGCGCTGGACGAACCGCTCCCGGAAGATGTACGTCAGAAGATATTGGCAATCCCGGATATTGACACCGTCAAACTGGTCAAGCTGTAAACAGACTTGGGGGCTCGGGGACTTCGTCTTTGAGCCCCCCTGCCTTAATAATTTTCAAATGCTCTATTCCTTATTCTTTGTTTATTGCTGTTTGTTTGATACTTGGTAATTGATGGTTGGCATTTCCCTTCAGTAATTTGTTTTCTTGTCCCGAATAAGCTAAATTATTAAGACAGTTTCACTTGAATTTGGGAGGTAATGTTAATGGCGTACGAAGACCTGTTGCTGGAAAAGAAGGAGCATGTTGCTCTTGTTACCCTGAATGCCCCCCCAGAAGCTTAATGCCCTGGGCCGTGCCATGACCCAGAGTATCGCTAAAGTTGCGGAAGACCTCGCTCATGATGATGAAGTGCGGGTCGTGGTAGTAACCGGCGCCGGGCGCGGTTTCTGCAGTGGAGCGGATGTGTCCATGATGGCTCCGAGACCTGCAGGCGGTGGTTCAGTTTCAAGCAGTCCGTCACGCTACAGCCAGATGCAATATATGGGTTATCCCCATGCGGATGCCTTCCCGCGATTGAATAAACCGGTTATCGCCGCAATTAACGGTCCCTGTGTCGGCGGCGGTCTATCATTAGCATTGAGCTGTGACATCAGAATTTCGGCGGATAATGCGCGGTTCGGCGCGTCGCAGGTGGCTCGCGCCCTCGTACCCGATTATGGCATGACGATGTATCTGCCGCTGGTCATCGGGGTTTCCAACGCCTTCCGCTTGATGTACACTGCGGAAATCATCGGCGCGGCGGAAGCGAAAGAGATGGGTCTTGTCAGTCAGGTAGTGCCCGGCGATAAGCTGATGGAAACGGTGATGGCGCTAGCTAATCAGATTGCCCAGCAACCACCCTACTCTGTAGAACTGACCAAGTTGATGGTATGGCGGGGTATGCTGGAACAGTTGACACGTCAGCTTGATTTGGAGACCTGGGCGCAGAGAATCTGTTTCGGAACGGAAGACCACCAGGCAAGCGTGCGAGCATTCCTCAGCAAAGAGCCTTTACCCAAGTTTAAGGGGAAATAAAAAGATAAATTAGAAATCCCTTCGATAAGCTCAGGGCAAGCCGAAACTTGTCAAGCGCAGACATGAAAGGCTTATTACAGGGATAATCCGGTGTGATAACCTTCGTTCATAGCCTCCCTGATTCCCCGTGGCTCAGAGGAATCCCCGATACGATAGAGCTCACCCTGCAGAGTCTTGAACAGGTCGTCATTTGCCCTGTATCCTACAGCTACGATGACTGTATCCATCGGGAATACGCTCCTTTGCCCTGCACTACTACTGACAGTGACACTGCCCGATTTGACTTCCTCGCATTTTGTATTAGTCAAGATGGTCACCTGTTTATCCCGCAGACCCTCCATCAGCCGACGTCTGGCCATTGGTCCCATTCCTTCCGCCATGTGCAGCAATATTTCGACTATTACTACTTTTTTACCCATATTGGCTAGATAATAGCCGGTTTCGCAACCAACCTGTCCGCCTCCCAGGATAACCACGTTCTGTCCGGTTTTAACTTTCCCTGACAAAACATCCTGGGCGGTGAGTGCATTTCCGACGTTTAACCCCGGGATTTGTGGTATCACCGGACTACCGCCGGCAGCAATCACTACAACCTCCGGCTTTATTTCTTTGATGGTTTCCCAGTTTGCTTCAGTTCCCGGTTTGATTTCCACGCCGGCTTTTTTTACCTCGCGCACCAGATGCTTAATCCAAGGTATGATATCACTCTTGTTAGGAGGTAGTGCAGCAACATTCAAGAGTCCACCCAGATTCGGCTCTTTCTCAAACAAGATAACCCTGTGACCCCTGAGTGCTGATACTCTGGCGGCCTCGAGACCGGCTGGGCCTCCACCGATTACCACGACCGTCTTCACCTTGCTGGCTGGCTGGATGCGATATTCTCTTTCCCGACCGGCAACGGGGTTGATGGTACACGCCATTCCCTGTCCCCTGCCTCTTACGCCTTCAATACACTCCATACACCCGATGCAAGGTCTGATATCATCCAACCTGCTCTCAGCTACTTTGTTGGGTATTTCCGGGTCGGCGATAAGACGCCTTCCGAGAGCTATCAGGTC
>JAURWL010000022.1 GCA_030654965.1 Dehalococcoidales bacterium
TGGGTTTTGCTTTTTAAGATTTCTCTGCTTTGGATTTTAAATGTGCGAGAAGCACCCTTAAAAAGCAACTTGTTGCGGACGGTTTTGATTTTAGGTTTTGGTTGTCTAACCCTTGCGATGAAGATTCCCCAAAAATGATAAAACTATTTTCAGGGCCCTCTTATCTTGTCGTTAGAGCGCACAAACTATGGACGCAGCCAATATCATTAAGCAATGTGAAGACCATCTGTTCCCTTCGCTGCAACTCAGCGTTCGGGAGCGAGTTCTTTACTATCACTTGCTTCGGCATACCCGCCTCGAAGGTAAATCATCTGCCATCTTCGCGCTGATGCCACTCTCCAAAGCCACTGGCGTTTCCGATAGCTCTTCACGCGAAGACATTCGCAGCTTGAACGAACGGGGTTGCATCAAGATTGAAGACAAATCACGCAACGGACATCTTGTGCGAGTTTTTCTTCCGGAAGAAATTGCTGGTGTATTGCCAATGGAAACATCGGTAGCTGAGATCGACATTGAAACACTCGACTTCTTTGCAAACCGCAAGTTCGTTTCGGCGTTGCTTGCGCGCGAAGACCACCGCTGCTTCTACTGCCTAAAAGGCATCCGCGCAGAGTCCTGCGAGCTTGATCACGTAGTTGCGCAAGCGAACGGCAAGAACAACTCATATCGAAATATCGTTTGCTCGTGTCACGAGTGCAACACAACGAAGCAAGATCAGGTTGCCTCTGATTTCCTGCGTTCTCTATATCGCAAGGGCACGCTGTCTCAGTCTGAGCTGGAAAATCGTCTCAGTATGCTTGAACAACTTCAGCTAGGTAAGCTGGCACCAGACAATGGGTTGGTAAAAAGTGCGCTCTAACCCTACGCTCAAGTTCGCTCCCTTTGGTCGCTGGGACGCGCCTTCGGCGCGCCCCTTAGCTGCACGTTAGCTGTTAGATTGAGAAATTTATGAATAAAAAAGAAATGAAGAAACAAATAGCTGAACTCTTAAATACAGGAAAATCTAAGAACGAAGTTTTCAAAATGCTATCAGATAAAGGAGAAAATATTAATTTGGCGGCATATTTAATAGCTTCAAACCCGAACACTGGCA
>JAURWL010000026.1 GCA_030654965.1 Dehalococcoidales bacterium
CCATCCGGAACAGGCATACTGCCAGGTAGTGATTTCGCCCAAGGTCAGCAAGTTCCGTAAGGAATGGGCAACACTTTTAAAAAAATAAACGGCGATTTAAAATTACATATCGTTGTTTTATATCGTTGCTGATGACGATAAACAATTTTAGGGAATAGTTGAAAGCGGTTATTGACTCAGTTGTCTGTTTGAATTAACATAGCATTACCGCATATGAAAACAGCGCATCCTCATCAACCAATCGAACGTAACATAGCTATGGAATTGGTGCGTGTCACCGAAGCCGCCGCCATGGCCGCCGCTCGTTATCTGGGCAGGGGTGATAAAAAACTGGTGGACGAGGCAGCGGTAACCGCCATGCGCTATACCCTGGGCTATGTCCGTATGGATGGAGTCGTGGTCATCGGGGAAGGGGAAAAAGACCAGGCTCCCATGTTGTATATCGGAGAGCGGATTGGTGATGGCTCGGATTTACAGGTTGATATTGCTGTCGACCCGATTGACGGCACAACTCTGGTCGCCAGGGGTTTGCCCGGAGCTATCTCCACGGTAGCGCTTGCAGACAGAGGGACGATGCATTGTCCCAATGAATTTGCCTATATGAATAAAATTGTCACCGGCGTGGAAGCAAAAGACTGCATAGATATCAACGCATCGGTAGCAGAAAACCTGAAGAATATAGCTAAAGCCAAAAAGAAAAATGTATCCGAGCTTACTGTGGTGGTTCTGGATAGGCCAAGGCATGAACAACTGATATCGGATATTAGAAGCGCCGGCGCCAGGGTCAAATTGATTTCCGATGGCGATATTTCGGCAAGCATCGAAGCCGCGCTACCGGAAAGAGAAATTGACGTGCTCATGGGCATCGGAGGCACCACCGAAGGGGTTATCGCCGCCGCCGCGATACATTGCATCGGGGGCAGTATTCAATGTAAAGCCTGGCCTCGTGATGATAAAGAAAGAAATACTGCGATAACTGCTGGTATCGATATTAACAAAGTCTACAATACTGACGACCTGATTGATAGCGACGATGTGTTTTTTGCCGCCACCGGGGTCAGCAGTGGCGAATTACTAAAGGGAGTGCGCTATTTTAGCGGCGGCGCGCAGACTCAATCTCTGGCAATGCGCTGCCGTTCCGGCACCGTTCGCTGGATTGATGCGTGGCATAACTTTGACCGACTTGACAAGCTCAGTTTCTCCAAAGTCCACTGAACGAGTGTGTGGTAAAACCAGGATTTAGGCTTGGCCTCAACGGGTGCTTTCTCTAATCCGTATGTCTAATTACCATAAGAGGAACGTGTCAGTTTAAGCACAAGTTGGGAGGTCACTGAGCGACCTCCCAACCCTTTTAAGTCTGAATTGAGCATTCCCCAGAAACGGTATGGTACGACGTGTTCCGGAAACGGTTATCAAAGATTCGGAGTTTAATCCTTGATAATCTTCGCTGTTTCCAGTTCTCTGACAAAATCCTGCATGGTAATAGCCGACATTGTCAGTGGCTCAAGAGTTCCTCTGGAGCCTAACTGTGAAGAAACGCGCGCTATTACTTCATTACTGGGCGCTTCAAGGATATTAATGAAGTCGTATCCGCCGAGCAAAGCATACTGAGCCAATACTTTTGCTCCCATCGCTTCAACTTCCTTGTTGACCTCCCATGCCCTGCGAGGATTATTCATCAGGGTCTTTCTGCCCTCGCTGGTTAACTTGGTCAGCATAACGTATAAAGCCATATCCAACACCTCCTCTAAGCCACTTCTGTGACTTCAGGACTACATTATATCATTGTTTTCTTTCTTTTTTAACCCCCATGTTATATCATCAAGTTGGTTATCAGATGTAGGTTAGCCAGAGTCTGGTTCCATAAAATGCATTGTGAGGTATGTGAATGAACAAGACTGTGATATACACCATAAGCACCTGCCCGGCATGTATCCAGCTAAAGAAAGACCTGACTGCTAAAAGAATTAAATTTGATGAAAAACAGGTCGATAGCAACCAAGCGTGGCTGGACGAAGCCTTAAACTATGGGGATATAGTGCCGATGATTGTTTACGAAGACGGCAGGGTTGAAGTCAACCCGACCGGTAAAATTGGCTGACATATCGCCTAGACGGCGTGACCGTTTAAAGAATTTAATTGATTGTGGAGGTACATGATGGCAAAGGCAAGTGTCGTGACACCGGAACGGTTTGCAACCGGCTTTACTTATCAGGACTACATCGCCCAGGTCAAGGTGAACAAAGAGCAGTTTCAAACTTATTATGCTTCGGGACAACTCACCCCTGATGATGCCGAATTTTTCCGAAAAGCATCACAGGCTCCGGAAGGTATCGGTAAGATATTGGTGCTGGGTGAAGACTGGTGTCCTGATGTCTTGCGGGGTTTGCCGGTCGCGGCACGTATCGCCGAAGCCGCCGGTGTAGAGTTAAGAATTTTCCCCAGGGATAAGAATCCGGACATCATGAACGAATTTCTTAACCACGGCGAGTTTGCGTCCATTCCGGTTGTGGTTTTCTATACTAAAGACCTGAAGCAAATCTGCCACTGGATTGAGCGACCTGAAATCGCCAGCCGGGACCTGGCACAAATACAGGAGCAAGTTAAGAAAGAAATGCCAGCGGCAACTGACCAGGAATTCAGGAATGCCCTTCGCCAGAGAATGACGGGGAAATACCCCGAATGGCAAAAGGCATCCGTTCAGGAAATGCGCCGGATGCTCGCGGAAAAACTAGCGCTCAAATAGATGCGCCTGCCGCTTCCTCACAAAACCATCAGGTTAAGATATCTGACTGTAGAGATTCTAACTCGTTTTTCAGTCGATAATAGCTTGATATGCTAGACTGATATACTCCTGGCGAATATTCAGGTGGTTATAGGGACCAACCTGTGTCATCATTATTCCAATCAGCTTTTCTTTGGGGTCTGCCCACGGGAAAGTACAGAAGGCGCCACCCCATGAATAGCTCCCGACCGACCACGGCGAAGGTCCCTGGTGAACACTGGTCAATGTATTGATATGCTCAGTATTTCTCACAACACCGAACCCCAATCCGAAACCCGACCATGGTCCCGGTAGCCAGACCGGCAGGTCACCGGTATGAATACTGGTCATCAGTTCCAATGTCTTGCGACTCAAAATACGAGCGCCCTCGAGTTCGCCGCCGTTAAGCGTCATCTGATAGAAGCGGAAGTAATCTTTTACCGTGGAAACAAGACCTCCCGAACCCATAAAATAGGTATGCGGTTCTCTTACAAAGCGGCTCTTTGGGGTAGGGGCATCAGTGAGCTTAATCTTTAAGTCTTTATCCGGAGTGTAGCACGCCGCAAAACGGTCGAGTTTGTTCAAGGGGAGAAAGAAATGAGTATCCGGCATATTCAATGGTTTGAAAATGCGTTCACGGAAAAACTCATCCAGCGTCATCCCTGACATGATTTCCACCAGATGACCCACCACACAGGTCGCCCGGGAATAGTCCCAGACTTCACCCGGCTGGTGATTAAGGGGCACTTTCGCATAGCGTTTCACCCAATCCCCGATTGTTTCATCCGGTTTTTGTCGTTCATTTACTTTAGCCCATTGTTCTGCGCTGATGCCTCTGGGCACATTACCAAAACCAGCGGTGTGAGTTAGCAGGTGACGGATTGTGATAGGCCGATTAGCAGGTATCAGTTTAATGGGGGTACCGCCAACATTGACCGACTCGCTCCGCCTTTCTTCCATGGGAAGACGAATCGCGACTTTAGGGTCGGCGAATTCCGGAATCCAATTGCTGGCCGGGTCGGAGAGGAGGAAATGACCTTCTTCAAAGAGCATCATTAAAGCCACCGAGGTAATTGCCTTGGTCATTGAAGCAATACGGAAAATGGTATCGGGGTTCATCGGGATGCCGTCCTCTACATTTTGCAGTCCAACCGCATCCAGATAAGCTACTTTCCCTTTCCGTGCTACTAGCGATACGACACCGGGGACCAGTTTTTTATCGACATATCGTTGCATGGCAACACGAATCCTGCCCAGCCGCTCCGATGACATACCAACCGCTTCGGGTTCAACCATCGGCAACTTAATCGAATCTGCTTTAGAAATTTTTCTTACTGTTCGCGTCTTTGTGTTACTCACTTTTGCCATAATGCACAGACTCCTTTTTCCTATTCTCTTTCTATCAGTATCTCGATTTGTTCAGTTACGCTATTATAAATGTTTTCCAAATAAATGTCAGTTTTTGCGTCCGTTCAACGAGTGCAGTGAATGGGAAACAATCAAAGATGGTAAAATAATCGTACAGACAGAACAGGACAAAAGGAAAAAATGAATGCTCAACCTGTCAGCAACCAAACAAGTAAGAACATTGTTCTCCTGGTGACGACACTGGCGTCATTCCTTATCCCTTTTATGGCATCTGCGGTCAATATTGCCCTTCCTAAAATCGGCAATGAATTCAATATGGATATCATCACCCTGGGGTGGATATCAACTTCCTACATGCTCGCCTCGGCGGCATTACTGGTGCCTTTCGGGAGAATCGCCGATATTCAAGGCAGGCGAAAAATATTTATCGTGGGGATTATTATCTTCCTGCTCGGCTCTATTTTATCAACAGTATCGATTTCAGGCACAATGCTACTAATTTCGCGGGCTATCCAGGGCATTGGCGGCTCTGCCATATTTGCCACTTCTATTGCCATACTGACCTCTGCTTTTTCTATTGAGGAGCGAGGCAAAGTTCTGGGCATAAACACCGCCTCCGTCTATCTCGGGCTTTCTCTGGGACCGGTCCTGGGAGGATTACTAACACAATATGCCGGTTGGAAAAGCATTTTTCTTACCAGTTCCGTCATGACCCTGCTCGTTATCATCGGCGCTTTCTGGAAATTCAAAGGAGAATCAGTTGAAACAAAACCTGAGAAATTCGACCTCATAGGCTCCATTATTTACAGTTTAGCCCTGGTGTTGACAATGTACGGTGTTTCCCTCCTGCCGGCGACGAAAGCCCTGTGGCTAATCGGCGGTGGTATTGCCGTCGCCGTGTTCTTCTTCTGGTGGGAGACGAAGACTCAAAATCCCCTCGTGAATCTGGATATGTTCCGGAAAAACCGCGGCTACACTTTTTCCAACCTTGCCGCACTGGTCAATTATAGCGGTACATGGGCGGTGGCATTTCTACTGAGCCTGTACCTGCAATATGTCAGGGGATTCGACCCCAGAATGGCCGGCATAATCCTGATTACCAGCCCGGCCGTGCAGGCAATATTCTCACCAGTCTTCGGTCGGCTATCAGACCGGGTGGAACCACGTATCCTTGCCTCAGCCGGTATGGCGGTCACGGCTCTGGGAATCGGGCTTCTCGCGTTTATCACCCAAAGCACATCCATCGTCTATATCATCATCGCTTTAGCCATAGCCGGTTTTGGTTTTGCGCTTTTCTCCTCTCCGAACACAAATGCAATTATGAGCTCGGCTGACCGGCAGTTCTATGGAGTTGCCTCCGCGACTCTAGCCACGGCGCGGCAGTTAGGCATGATGGTCAGTATGGGCATCGTCTGGGTTGTATTTGCGATTGTTATCGGACGTGTGGAGATTACCCCCGAATATTATCCAGCTCTGGTCAGGAGCGCCCGGATTGCTTTCCTGATTTCTGCATTACTGTGTGCGAGCGCCACATTTTTCTCACTGGCGCGGGGCAATATCCGAACGAACAACAGTGGGAAGCCCTTACTTGATTCCAGGAATTGAGATATCTGGCAAATGCAATTCAATGGAGGTACTGCAATGAAATACGATTTCGACGTTGTTATCAATCGGCGGGGCACCGGATCGGCAAAATGGGACCGTGCCGAACAACTTTTCAAAATTAAAGATATCCTGCCAATGTGGGTAGCGGATATGGATTTCAGATCACCCGAGCCTGTAATCAAAGCTTTGAAAAAGGTCGCTGAGCGCGGGATTTTCGGTTATACTACAGTGCCTGACTCCTATTATAATGCACTGATTGGCTGGATGGAAAAGCGCCACCAGTGGGAAATCCAGAGAGAATGGATTGTGCTAACAACCGGTGTCGTTCCTGCTATCCGCCTCCTTGTTAAGGCATTTACACAACCGGGAGACCAGGTGATAGTTCAGACCCCTGTCTATTATCCCTTTTTTGACGCCATCAGAGATAATGGTTGTGAGATACTTGATAATCCACTGCGGCTTGAAGCCGAACAATATGTGATGGACATTGCTGACCTCGAAAGCAAAATCACTACCAGAACGAAGATGATATTGCTGTGCAGTCCCCATAATCCCATCAGCCGGGTGTGGACAAAAAAAGAGCTCAAGAGGCTGGGTGACCTGTGTATCCGGAATAATATCCTGGTTGTATCGGATGAAATTCATGAAGACCTGATATACCGCGGTTTTAAACACGTACCCTTTACCTCTGTCTCCTCTGAATTTACTGATAAAGCGATTGTATGCACTGCCGCCAGCAAGACTTTCAATCTCCCCGGACTGAGGACATCAAACATCATTATTTCCAATCCAGAACTTAAAAAACAATTCACTAGCGTAATGAGAAATTGCGGAATGTCCCCGCCAAGCATGTTTGGCATAGCAGCAACGGAAGCCGCATACCGTTATGGAGAATCCTGGCTGGAGCAACTGCTTAATTATTTGCAGGGAAATATGGAGTTCTTTATACAGTTCGCAACACAGAGGATACCGGGCTTGAAGGTAATACAACCACAGGGAACATACTTGCTCTGGTTGGACTTCAGAAATTGCGGAATTGAACATAGCAGGCTAGGTAGATTTGTCCGGGAGGATGCTAAGGTGGGATTGGAAGGCGGTACGCAGTTCGGCTGTAGAGAAGATGGCTTTGAAAGAATGAACATCGCCTGTCCTAGAGCTATACTCACCAAAGCCCTAAACCGGATTGAAAAGGCAGTAAAAGCGTAATAGAACTGCCAGTATCAAGAGCAATCCGTCTTCGTATCGTTCCTGACTGTATTGGAAATACGTTTCCCATATCAAGTACAGAACGAGTTTTTTACAGTGGCAATAAAATTGCACGTACGAGGCATGCTTAATCCGGAATCTGGCAAGTTTTCTCACCACTACCATTCCGGGGATCGACTATTAGATGAAACGCAGCCGACTGATACTCCAAACTTTTTATCTATCAGTACAAAATAAGATATGTCAGGATTTTTCGCTCCGGCGGGCAGAGGCAGTCTCACGCAGTCGCTGTGTTTCAGTGAGTACTTTCTTCCGTAACCGGATGTTCTCCGGAGTCACCTCAACCAGCTCATCTCGGTTGATAAAATCAATGGCTTGCTCCAGGCTCAAAATCACCGGAGGGGTCAGTTTAATCGCAATATCGGATGTAGATGAACGGACATTAGTTTTCTTCTTCTCCCTGCAGACGTTGATGGCTATATCCTGCGGTCGCGGATTCGTCCCCACAATCATGCCTTCGTAAACCATTGTACCGGGCTCGATGAAGGTGAGACCCCGTCCCTGAGCATTATTGAGACCGTAAGTGACCGCTTTGCCCGGCTCCGAGGCGACCAGGACACCCATGCGTGTCGAAGGCAGGTCACGCCGCCACTCTTCATAATCAAGAAAGATGGTATTCATCACGCCGGTACCGCGGGTAGCAGTGAGAAAAGCGCTGCGGAAACCAATGAGTCCTTTAGTGGGGACATGGAACTCCATGCGGATATTATCCTGTCCGTCGTTATACATGTTCGTGAGTTCCGCCTGCCGTTTGCTGAGCATTTCCGTGAGAATACCGATATATTCTGCTTTTGTATCGATGGTCAGCGCTTCTACAGGCTCCATGAGTTTGCCGTCAACCATCTTGGTAATGGCTTCCGGTCGGGACACCTCGAATTCGTACCCTTCGCGGCGTATAGTTTCAATCAGAATAGCCAGGTGCAATTCCCCCCTGCCTTTCACCAGCAAGGTATCCGGGCTATCCGTATCCTGCACCCTGAGGCTGAGATTCGTTTCCAGTTCTCTATAGAGTCGCTCACGTAACTGGCGGGTCGTGCTGAAGCGCGCCTCTCGTCCGGCAAATGGGGATGTGTTGACGCTAAAAGTCATCTCAACAGTAGGCTCCCCAATTGCTATACGAGGCAGAGGTTCAGGCTTTTCCGGGCTGGCAATAGTATCGCCAATACTGACTTCCGCGATACCGGTCACCGCTACAATATCGCCGGCCTCAACCTCATTGGCTTCCAGGCGCTTCAACCCCAGGTAAGTAAAGACCTCGTTGACCTCATAACGACCCGTGCTCCCATCCGCGCTCACCCTGACGACGGGGTCGTGGGGAGAAATCTTGCCCCTCCAGATTCTGCCGATGGCTATCTTACCCTTATGGGAATCGTAATCCAGATTGGAAACCAGCATCTGGAAAGGACCGTCATCAATCCGCGGTGGCGGCACTTTTTCTATAATTGTTTCAAATAGAGGACTAACATCTTTGCCTGCCACATCAGGTTCGGTGCTCACAACGCCATCTCTACCACTGGCATAGAGAACCGGGAAATCGAGCTGGTCGGCATTGGTGGCTAATTCCAGGAACAGGTCCTGGGTGAGTTTAAGCACTTCCGCAATGCGCGCATTTGCCCGGTCTATTTTATTGATGACGACAACCGGTTTTAGGCCATTGATGAGAGCCTGGCGGAGCACGAACTTGGTCTGGGGCATAGGACCTTCCACAGAATCCACCAGCAACAGGCAACCATCCGCCATGCTGATGACACGCTCCACCTCGCCGCTGAAATCGGCATGTCCCGGCGTATCGATGATATTGATTTTTACGCCCTTGTACATCACAGCGGTGTTCTTAGCCATGATGGTAATACCCTTCTCTCTCTCCAGGGCATTCTGGTCCATAATGAGTTCACCCATTTCCTGGTTATCACGAAACACCTTACTCTGCTTAAGTAAGGCATCGACCAGCGTAGTCTTACCGTGGTCAACATGAGCGATAATGGCGATATTCCGTATATCATTCCGATAGTTCATATATTTGGTAGAGTCTTCTCCCTATTCAGTTTGTCTTTATTCAATACCATTCCGGACAATCAAGACAACAAGTAAATACACAAAAATTCTCAACCGCAACGAACGTTATGTAATACAAAACAAAGATAAATGACGTGGCTTCATAATAGAGAGACATCATAGAGTGTGAATAGCGGTTAACCTTATGAAGCCTTTCAAAGTGGAGAAATGCTTATCTGAAACGGTGAAGGTAAAAGTAATTTAAGAACCAGTTCATCGAATATATCTGTCTTACATCCTCTGCGGAAATTTTTTACTTCTGGATATACATGCACTATCTACAATCATATTATATACGAAAAGATGTCACTTTGTTAGAGCAAGTCCGATTTACCCACTAAAACCATGTTTCTGGATATGAGGGTTTTATCTAAGGTTGAACTTTGACAGTCAGAACGATTGTAGTGTTTATATTATACTTAACCCGTTTAGTCAGCAAGTTGTTTGACAATAATACTCGCCTGTGCCATAATACGCAGACTTTCACGTCCCGTGCACGCTTATCACCGCAAGATTTCTATTGTAAGATTGAAGGCAAAAGGGACACAGGGGGTGTACTGTGAAATGCCCCAACTGCTCAAGGGAGAACCAGCCGACCAACCAGTTCTGCATCTTCTGCGGCACCCGTCTATTACCGGTTAATTCTGAACCTCAGGAAGAGCCTCCCCAATCTCTCGAAGAAGAAGTTCAACGTCTCCGTGCATCCGTCCGACACATCGACGAACGCCTTACCATGTTGGAGCAGAGACCGGGGATGGGAGTCCCTTTACCAGTTGAACACTGGCAGCCACCTGTTATCGAAAAAGCGCCATCTGCACCACGCGAAGCAAAACCGCCAAAGCCCCCCAGGGAATGGGAGCAAATTCTGGGTGGGAACTGGCTGGCGAGAATCGGCGTACTGGCGTTGCTGTTCGGTGTCGGATTCTTCCTGAAATATGCTTTTGATAAAAACTGGATTGCGCCGGTCGTGCGCGTTCTTCTGGGTGTTGTAGCTGGCTTAATCATGCTGGGTGGAGGTTATCTGTGGCGCAAGAAATATCCAGTGCTGACACAGGTACTGACAGGCGGCGGTATTGGTATCATGTACCTCTCCATCTTCGCCTCTTTCACTCCTTTAGACCTCATTCCTTTCATTCTCGCTGTCATCCTGTTATTGGTGGTCTGTATCGCTTCCGTCATCCTGGCACTCCGCTATAATTCCATGGCACTGGCAATGCTGGGTATTATCGGCGCCTTTATCGCGCCCTTTGTCCTGGGAGCTTTTGATACGGGCGCGGCAGTCACTGGAGACATGAGTCAAGGTTTTGAAATACTTGGCTACACCATTATTGTTGATATCGGTGTACTGGTCGTATCGACATTCCGCAACTGGCGCTGGTTCACCTTAGTGGCGCTCCTTTTTTCTCTACTGATTTTCGGTGTCTGGTACGTGGCTTTCGGGGATGATGCCGGTATCACCGGCGCCGAAATCAGCCTGACCCTCATCTTCCTGATTTTTGTGGGCGCTACCACCCTGTTTCATGCCATCTGGCAGCGGACACCCCAACCGTTCGATTATGTCATGATGATAATTAATGCGCTGGGTTATGTGAGCATCAGTCTTGGTTTGCTCTGGAGCGACTTCCGCGCCTGGACGGGAGGATTTACATTCCTGCTGGCTCTTTTCTATATAGTGCTGGCATACCTCACCTTGAAGCGAGGGGTCTCGAATTTGAGATTGAGCCTGTTCGCCCTGGGCATTGCCATCGTCCTGCTCACGGTAGCCTTCCCTATCCAATTCGGAGACAGGGCATGGACAACTATTGCATGGGCGGCTGAAGGCACTGTCCTGCTCTGGCTTTCCCTCCGTCTTCCGATACAACTGTTCCGTTGGGCAGGTTATGGCGCGTACATTATCACC
Source organism: Dehalococcoidales bacterium (assembly GCA_030654965.1). Lineage (GTDB taxonomy): Bacteria > Chloroflexota > Dehalococcoidia > Dehalococcoidales > Fen-1064 > JAURWL01. The sequence goes on from JAURWL010000026.1 coordinate 10,959, forward strand.
GCATTCCGCCTGTTCTTCTTCGATACAGCGATTAGCATAGCGGACTATACGCCCGTATTTAATGAACACTTCCTGGCATTCTTTATCGGGATTGCTGGTATGTACCTGGCAGGCTACTTACTGGTAAAGGCAAAAAACAAATTGAATGAACAAGAAGCCAAAGCCGCCATACCAATTTTCTTCATCGCGGCAAACTTCTTTACACTCTGGCTTTTCAGCGCCGAAATCCTGAACACCTTTGACCGTTCTCTGTATAATCTGTCTACCCATGACCGCATCGGCAGTTTGGGCGTTTCTCTCCGGAATTTTCAGAATCTATCCATCACCGCTCTCTGGGCATTTTATGCGGTGATTGCCCTGGTGATTGGCATCGCTAAGAGAATCCGTTTCCTGCGGCTGAGCGCGCTAACTTTACTCCTCATCGCCATCGGCAAGGTGTTTGTCTATGATGTCTTCAAGCTGGCAATGGTCTACCGGATTGTTGCTTTTATGGGGCTGGGATTATTGCTCCTCGCCAGCGGCTATCTCTATCAGCGATACAGTAAGAGAATCAGAGAGTTTTTAACAAAAGAATAATCAACCCTAGCTTAAGGGAGGTGCTACCATGAAACGGGTATCTTTCTTCCTTGCGCTTGTCATGGCTTTCCTGCTGATATTGACGCCAGTAGTCGGTTGCGGACAAAAAGCCAACGCCCCTACAGCGTCTTCGACAGCAACCACAACAAACGAACCGACAAATCAATCGACTCCGCCAACAACCACCGAATCCCCGCCTGAAACTACTACACCTTCCACAACCACCACAACCACGGCACCTCCCCAGGACAACGCCACCCACCACGACCACACCGGCTTCTTTTGTGCCGATTGTCTGGTCCGCAATGGGCGTGCCGGTAACTTTGACGGTTGACGAAGGTAATAATCGCGCAACTTACCGTAGCGGCTCGACTGATATCTCCGGATATTTTTATAAGCCACAAGGGAATGGTCCGTTTCCAGCAGTCATCGTCCTGCATGGTAAAGCCGGGCTCAATGAAGCCACGCGGGCATACGCCGCCTGGCTGGCGACCCATGGATATATATAGCCTTCGCCCCTGATTATTTTGCCCCCATCAGCATGGCGGCAGGCGTCTGGGCAGGTTCTGATTACGGAAAACATCAGGAACGCATACGAACAGACCTCGGTCAGGCGATTGAAGCAATGAAGTCCGTCTCCTTTATAAAAGCCGATTGCATTGGTGTGGTGGGATTTTCACTGGGCGGCTACTTCTCTTTCTGGCTTGGAACCCGTAATGACGTTAAAGCCGTCATCAGTTATTATGGCGCTTATGCACCCACTGTTATTGCGAAATACGGGATTATAGACATCGTAGCGCAGATAAAATCGCCGGTACTGATGTTCCACGGCGACCAGGATACATGGGTACCTATCGACGATGCGAATACAACGGCAGACTTACTGAAAAGCAATAACAAACAATACGAATATATCATTTACCCGGGAGCTGAACATGCGTTCGGTCCGCAGTATACCTCCGGCCCCAATGCGGCCGCGAATACTAATTCCCAGCAGAAAGCCCTGGTTTTTCTAGAAGCAAAACTAAAATAAGAATCAACGTATTATTTAGCGACCTATATAATATTTATCGTGCTGTAATCCGTCGTAGGAAACCGATAGGAATTCCTCGTATTACATTCCGTAAAAACTCCTTGACATTTCCCGCCCCGCAATCTACACTGCATATAGTGCAAAATTACTCAATGCGGTTTCCGTTCAGTAACTTTCAGATATATTCCATGAGGATTTTCTACTGCCATTTATTCCATTTGATTTCAATATCTTGAATCGGTGTTTCTCCATATTGGTATCCGTGCACCTAATATCGGGAAATTGACTGGCGGGAAGGAGAAATTGATGCCCAGGCGCAACGACATCAAAAAGGTAATGATTATCGGGTCGGGACCCATTGTAATCGGGCAGGCGTGTGAATTCGATTATTCCGGCACCCAGGCGTGCAAAGCTTTGCGCTCACTCGGCTACGAGATTGTGCTGGTGAACTCAAATCCGGCGACTATCATGACCGACCCGGGTATGGCTGACTTCACCTATATCGAGCCCCTAAACCTGGACACCATGATTAAAATAATCGAAAAAGAGCGACCGGATGCCATCCTTCCCAATCTCGGCGGGCAGACCGGGTTGAATCTGAGCGCTAGTCTGGCAGAATGCGGCGCGCTTAAAAAATACAATGTGAAAGTCATCGGCGTAGAACCGGATGCCATCAAGCGTGGTGAAGACCGGCTTGCTTTTAAAGAGACGATGACGGAACTCGGTATTGACATGCCCCGGAGTAAAATTGCTTACACTCTGGAAGAAGCAGAAGCTCACGCCACGGAGATTGGCTTCCCTGTGGTTATCCGTCCGGCGTATACCATGGGTGGCACCGGCGGCGGTCTGGTCTACAATATGGAAGAACTGCGTGTGGTTGCCAGTCGCGGTATCGCCGCCAGCATGGTAGGTCAGGTGTTGATTGAAGAATCCGTTGAGGGCTGGGAAGAATTGGAACTGGAGATAATCCGCGATTCCAAAAATCAGATGATTACCGTGTGCTTTATTGAGAATGTCGATGCGATGGGTGTGCATACCGGTGATTCCTACTGCACGGCACCTATGCTCACCATTGACGAAGCACTGCAGAAAAAGCTCCAGGACTATTCCTATAAAGTGGTGGAAAAGATTGGCGTTATTGGGGGCACCAATATCCAGTTTGCCCACGACCCGAAAACAGGACGGGTGGTGATTATTGAAATCAATCCACGAACATCACGTTCATCAGCGCTCGCTTCCAAAGCCACCGGCTTCCCTATTGCCCTCATCTCTGCGAAACTGGCGGCGGGCTTGACGCTGGATGAAATCCCCTACTGGCGTGAAGGCACTCTGGATAAATACACACCATCCGGTGATTATGTCGTGGTCAAATTCTCCCGCTGGGCTTTTGAGAAATTCCGTGACGCGGAAGACCGGCTCGGCACACAGATGCGCGCCGTGGGCGAAGTGATGAGCATCGGTAAGACATACAAGGAAGCCTTCCAGAAGGCAATCCGCTCTCTGGAGAATGGCCGTTACGGTCTTGGTTTCGCTAAAAACTTTCACGAAAAGTCGCTCGATGAACTGATGCAGATGCTCAACCGCCCCACCAGCGAACGGCAGTTCGTAATGTATGAAGCCCTGCGTAAAGGCGCTGACATACAGGAACTCTACCGGAGGACATTCATCAAACCCTGGTTCATCCAGCAGATGAAGGAACTGGTCGAGCTCGAGGAGAAGATTCTCAAATACAAAGGCAAGAAACTCCCGGATAAGCTATTCACCCAGGCGAAAAAGGATGGCTTTGCGGACAGGTATCTTGCCAAACTGCTCGGTATTAAAGAAAAGGAAATCCGTGAACGCCGTATTAAGCTGGGGGTTGTTGAGGCATGGGACTATGTGCCGGTGAGCGGGGCGGAAAACGCCTGCTATTACTATTCCACCTATAACGGACCTGACCGCACTACGGTGAGTAAACGGCGGAAGGTGATGGTGCTTGGCGGTGGACCGAACCGCATAGGGCAGGGTATTGAATTCGATTATTGCTGTGTTCACGCCGCCTTCGCCCTCCGTGACATGGGTTATGAGACCATCATGGTCAACTGCAATCCGGAGACAGTCTCCACCGATTACGATACTTCAGACAAGCTATACTTTGAGCCGCTGACGGTTGAAGACGTAGTCAGTATCTATGAGAAAGAGAAACCGCTCGGCGTAATTGTCCAGTTCGGCGGTCAGACTCCACTGAATATTGCGGCGGAACTGGAGGAAGCCGGAATCAAGATTCTGGGCACCACAGTAAATTCCATAGACATCGCCTCCGACCGCGGACGGTTCAGCCAGATGATGAAGAAATATGGCATTCCCATGCCGGAATCAGGCACAGCAAGCAACCTTGACGAAGCGCTGGTGGTAACCAACCGCATTGGCTATCCACTCATCGTCCGGCCATCCTATGTGCTTGGCGGGCGCGGTATGGAAATTGTCCACGACGAGGAAGAACTGATAATGTACGTGACGGCAGCGGTAGGCGTCACTCCTGACCGTCCTATTCTCATCGACCGTTACCTGGAAAACGCAATTGAAACTGAAGCCGATGCGCTGTCAGATGGCGAAAGTGTCTTCATCCCGGCGGTGATGGAACACATCGAATATGCGGGCGTTCATTCCGGAGACGCCGCCTGCGTTATCCCACCGGTCAGCATACCTCAGAAGCATATCGACACCATCGAAGAATACACACGGCGTATTGCCAGCGAACTTCAGGTGGTCGGTGTGATGAATATCCAGTACGCTATCTGTAAGGATGTGGTTTATGTGCTGGAAGCCAATCCACGGGCATCACGCACCGTGCCATTGGTCTCTAAAGTCTGCGCCATCCCGATGGCTCGTTTGGCTACCGAACTCATGCTCGGCAAAACGGTGAAGAGCCTGAAATTAAAACGGCGGCACATCCCGCACTATGGCATCAAGGAAGCCGTTTTCCCATTCAGTATGTTCCCGGAAGTTGACCCCCTGCTTGGTCCGGAAATGAGGTCGACCGGTGAGGTGTTAGGTATCGCCAGTTCATTCGGGCTGGCATTCTGGAAAGCACAGGAAGCTATTTCCATCCTGCCCACCAAAGGCACCGTGCTCATCACGGTTTCAGACCGCGACCACAATGCCGCCAGCGAAGTTGCTCGGCAGTTCGCCAACCTCGGTTTCAAGATTAAAGCTACAGCCGGAACCTGCGGAGTCCTGAAGAGCCAGGGCATTGCCGCAGAAATGATATTGAAAGAACATGAGGGGCGGCCAAACATCACGGATGCTATCAAGAACAAGGAAATCCAGCTTGTTATCAACACCCCGGCGGGCAAACTGAGTCGTTACGACGACTCCTATATCCGCAAAGCGGCAATCAAGTACAAGGTGCCTTATATCACCACGTTGACTGCCGCCATAGCCGCCGCCAAAGGCATTGCCGCCTACCGCGAGGGTAAGTCAGACGTCAGGTCTCTACAAAGTTACCACGCGGATATAAAATAGACACCTCTGTCTTACTTAAATAGTAATCAGGTGAGTTGGTCGTCCCCAACTCACTGTTTTGTTTTTAATCTATCTGCCCTGTTTTCAGGTCGATGGTGACATTATTATCGGGGGGCGATAGGTCACGCCAGAGTTCTTTGACCAGTCCTTTGCGGGCGAAGACTACTATCCAGCCCATAAATCCTGTTCCTTCCGAACTGATAGCGGCTTGCCCGGCGGGTAGTATTTCATCACCTGTATAATGTGCCAGAAATGCCGCGCCAACCTGTTTTGCCAGTTTTTCGGCGGCGTCCGATTTCACACCATAGTCTTCAATGGCACGCGCCGCAATACTCACAATACCACTTTCACTATAATTCCACGCGTAATCCTGGAAACCGGTGGGGTAGCCTTCGATAGCGGTCACACGTCCACTGCGAATAATTAACTTCTGTCCCTGCGTCACCTTCACTATGCGGTAGGGGCACGGATAGGTCACCAGCGAACCGGTTTCAATATCCAGGAGAAAATTATTTTCCCCAGGAAAACGTGTCATGGTTATATCCTGCGCATGATAGTGCCCGGTGAAAACCAGACGCACATTGTATGCGGCAAAGAGCTGTGAAATCTCCATGTAATCATCGACGATATACTCGCCGAAATACTTCTCCTGTCCTTTGTAATGCTCAGCGACACCGTGATGCATCATCACCATAACAGCCTTCCGTTGTTGGGTAGCTTCAATAAGCATCTGCTCGACCCATGCAAGGGTTTCCATGCTGAAAGCACCATCGGTGATAGCTTCGTCCTTTCCAGGATTTTCCTTATAGCGACAGGCATCTAGAGCCAGTAGCCAGAGCCCTGCCTGTGGCTCGACCACATAACTCAACGAAGCAGCATCCCGGTAGAGCGCCTCTTTAAAACCGAATGCCCGATATATTTCTGAGAATTCATCGGGTGTAATACTAGGCACGGGTGCAGTAGTATCGCCACTGAAACTGTTGGCTTTTGGATTGAGGATATCATGGTTACCCGGCACCACATAGACCTGCTTGCCACTGGCTTCAATCTGACTCAGGAATGAAGCACATAGCTCGTGGCAAACTCGCTCACCGTCCTTGGTCAGGTCTCCCGGTATGATAACGAAATCCGCCGTCTCTTTCTTGATTATCTCAATCAATGATTCCAGTATTTTTGTGCTCTCCCGGAGCAGTTTGCGGTCTTCCGATAGGTACTCATCAAGCGCCGCGCCTCCTATACCCAACTCAGACGAGAAAATATGAGGGTCGCTAAAAACGATGAAACTCGTTACAGGACAGGCTGGTGGTTCTTCTGTAATGAGCGATGATACATATTTATCGTTTTGATATTTAAATTCCAGCCCCTTAGAAGTTGCAGAGCAGGCAATCAGACCGGTCAGGATGATAACGCTTAAGATTGCGTAGAGCATTTTATGGAGCATGCGCATTATTTCCTCCCTCGATGTCAGCAATCACACTTGGAGAGTGCTGAAATAGTCTCTGGTAAATACTCTCCCTTTGCTAAAACGAGATTGAGAGTAGTTCTAAATCCCCCCTTTTGCAGATGGGAAGAGTTTGTTTCATATTCTACTTTTTCAGCATTCTGTTATGGATTAACCGCCGCCAGATTACGGATAATATGGGCAGTATAGGCACGCATCAGAGCAGTTTGCTCCCCCTTATTATCTTCATAGGAAAACTCTGTCACCCAGAATATAGACTTTTCTGTTTGCCATTTATCAACAAGTCGCGCCTTCATAATATAAGTGCGGTCGATAAACATAGGTTTGTACATCACCAGGTCCGTGCCGGCATCCATCGACGTACGGAGCCGCGGCGAACGGAGAGGATTCGAAGGGCTCTGCGGCACACCCTGATAGAGCATATAGCACACCTCAAAAGGTGTCAGAATCGGTTCTCCCCACGGCGACGCGTACCGGAACCACCAGGTACGGTCGTTGAGGACATCCAGCCTCGCCACTGCATCCTTCAGGCTAACCCGCGCTTCAAAGGGTGTCCGGGAGGTACCCACTTTCATTTCGGGAAGTACATCCGTGCCGACACTTTCATGTTTTTCCGGATTTCTCTCCCATGGGAGTGCTGGCTTTTCACCGGGTTTTGGCAATGCCGCCCACCCTGGATTTGATTGCTCACCTTCACGGTTAACAAGCTGAAAATTAAGACGGCGCGACTCTCCTTCTTTTGGTAACTCTTCTTCCCATTGCACCCGGAGTTCACTTTCAAAGACCGGTGTCCTATTGCGAACACCAAGTGTTCCACCTTCGTACCACGTATGCCCGAAGGTCGCATTGATAGCACCGGTGGCAATACTCAAGAGGTGTAACCCACCCACAAAGCCACCCCGATAACCAAGAGCCTTAGCGGTTTCATGGTCATGGATAAGCGTCACGGGGGGCAGATTTTTATCCTCGCGCTCACTGGTTTCCTCGGGTTTCCGCATAAAGATCCATGGACCGGTATGCATTATCGCCTCCTTATCATCGCTCACGTACGGTCATTATGTCGAGAAAGTGTCAGACACCTTCGGTCCTGCCGAATCCTGCAGGCAGTGAAGTCTCAGAAGGCTAACTTGGTCAAAATACTAACATCGCCTATGCTAAAAGTCAAAGGATTTACGGAGAGACCTTCGTCATTTGCGTTCCCTACTGAAAAAGGGTGATAATAAGGACATTAATTAGCGAAAGGTATAATGATGAAGTATCGTAAATTCGGCAAACTAGACTGGCAGGTCTCCGCGCTCGGCTTTGGGGCAATGAGATTACCTGTTATCGACCGCAACCCCAATAACATCGATGAGCCACTCGCCATCAGCATGTTAAGATACGCGTTTGACCACGGCGTCAACTACGTGGATTCAGCGTACGGCTATCACGGTGGTAATAGCGAGAGGGTAGTGGGGAAGGCATTAAAGGACGGTTACCGCGAGAAGGTAAAAGTTGCGACTAAATTTCCCGTATGGATGCTGCAAACGGCAGATGATTACGATAGAGCCCTCGACGAGCAACTGAAGAAGCTCCAGACTGATAAAATTGATTTCTATCTATTTCATGGACTTGCCAAGAGCCGCTGGGAAAAAATACGCGAGTTGAAAGTTCTGACGCGTGCCGAACGCGCCGTGGCAGACGGACGCATCGGACACATCGGCTTCTCCTTCCATGATAGCTATGATGCGTTTAAAGAAATCCTGGATGGGTATGACAACTGGACAATGTGCCAGGTCCAGTACAATTATATGGACATCGATATTCAGGCAGGCACCAAGGGTGTCGAATATGCCGCCAAAAAGGGACTGGCAGTAGTTGTCATGGAACCGCTCCGTGGCGGACGCCTGAGCAATCCTCCCGAACCGGTGACAAAGGTGTGGGAAAATTTCAAGCCGAAACGAAGTGCCGTGGAGTGGGCATTGCAATGGGTCTGGAATCAACCTGAAATAACGCTGGCGCTCAGCGGCATGTCCACTATGGAACAGGTAGTGGAGAATGTGGAAATTGCGGGGCGGTCCAGTGTGGGAATCCTGAAAAAGAAGGAACTGGCGCTGTATGACCGTATCCGCGATGCTTATAAGGGTTTATGCCCTATCCCCTGCACGGGTTGCCGGTATTGTATGCCCTGCCCCAATGGCGTGGAAATCCCGCGTATATTTGAAATGTATAACGAAGCCATGATGTACAATCAACCCGCGATGGGGAGAGCCATGTACCGGGGCGGCAGAGGACTGACGCCGGACCAACAGGCGGATAAGTGCATCGAGTGCGACACCTGTGTTGAGCTGTGCCCCCAGAAAATCGAGATTCCCGACTGGATGAAGAAAGTACACGCATTTTTAGGTCCACCGCCTCCCAAGCCCGATGCCCCTAAACCTGCGGCTTAGCAGGCTTCTTTCATAGGAAAACGCCTCCGAAACGAATACATCGACCCGACGGTACTCCCAATCAGACAGAAATACCATCGGGTCGAACTCTTTTGTAACAACACCACTGCTAACAACATGGACATCTCAGCCGTAACAGCTTCATCAGTGATTGACAGATATAACTTATAAGTGATATGATATTGACACACGTTGGAAGGTGAAACATTGCCGGAAGGTATTAAACCAAAGGTAGTCTTCTACACGGAAGTCACTGGTAAAAAGGTAATAGACCTTGAAATCGGAGCGCTAACGCAGACAGACACAGCCAAAGTATTGAGGGCAATTTACCGACTTGAAGATTACGGCACAAGTCTCCCACGAAGGTATGCAAGGCATATCAGAGACAAAATCTGGGAACTAAAAGAGGATAGATACCGCATCCTATACTTCACCTTTGTGAAAAACAAGTTTGTGGTTTTAAGGGTTTTTATGAAAAAGACCGAACGGACTCCAGAAAGTGAGATTAGAATTGCTGAGAAGCGGATGCTGGACTACCGTGTACGGCATGCCGATGAATTAACTTAGAGAGGGTGTGGAACGAAAACATGAAAAAGGCATCACGAGAAAAAGAATGGACTTTTCAAGATTCGCTCAAGGAATTCCTCAAAGACCCCGAAATCAAGAAAGCTTACGATGACCTTGAAGCTGATGACCAGGTTAAGCGCGCCCTGATTGAACTCCGTATAAGAACCAAGCAAACTCAGAAAAAGCTGGCGGACAAGCTGGACACCAAGCAGGCTTACATCTCACGGATTGAGAAAGGTGGCGTGTCCCCTACCGTCAATTATATTGCAAAAATGGCAGACGCCCTGAATGCCGATGCTGAAATAATCTTCCGCCCACGTGGCTCGAAAGAAGTTATCAAGGCAATATTGGTGAAAGAGAAGAAGGGGAAGTATAAGACAAAGTAAGGATTACTGCTATTATCTGTACCTCTCCCTCAGCTTGGGCTTCTCTATCTTGCCGGTGGGGTTACGGGGAACTTTATCAAAGAAGATTTTGCGCGGTCGTTTGAAATGGGAGAGGTG
>JAURWL010000029.1 GCA_030654965.1 Dehalococcoidales bacterium
GCAGCTTTCGAGTTAGCTTTCGAACAAGCCTTCAAAAGAGCTCTGAAATGAGCTCTAAGTTGAGTTTTCAGAAGAGCTTTGACGCGAGCGTTCGGCGAAGCTCTGAACCGAGCGATGGAAGAAGCGATGTCTTGAGCTTTGGCCCAAGCGGTACGCTATGCGATGTGTCGAGCTTTGACCTGAGCTTTCGACCAAGCTCTGAAATGAGCTCTTGAAGGAGCTTTCTACGGAACGTTCTAAGGAGCCTTCCTGTGAGCTTTCCGATGAGCTTTCAAGGGAGCTTTGAGGAGAGCTGTTGCGGGCGGCGAGTTACGAGTGACGCGTTGCGGTTGGCGGACCAAGGCTGGAGCTTGGGCTTGGGCTCGTCGCCGGCGGGCGCTACTTGATGAGCCGGCGCTTCATCAGCGCGATGGCGAGGAAGAAGGCCGCGGCGCCGACCCCGAGAAGCCAGGCGAGGCTGCCAAGGAGCGGCACGTCCGGATGCCCGAGAATGAACGCGCGGTTGATGCGGACGATGTGGGTCAGCGGCAGCAGGACAAGGCTTGCGGTCTGCACCGCGCGCGGCATGGTCGAAAGCGGGAAGAATGTGCCGCTGAACAGGAACATCGGCGTGATGAAGAGGAATATCGGGTAGTTGAAGAAGTCAATCGAGGGCACGAGCGCGGTCGCAATCATCCCCATCGAGCCGAAGAGCACGCCGCAGATGAACCCGAAGACCGGCACGACCGGCAGCAGCCACACCGGCCCGAGCCCGAACAGGATGACCACGAGATAGACCATCGTCGAGTTGATTGCGGCCCGGGTCGCGCCCCAGAATATCTCGCCGGCCACGACCTCTTCGACGTTCACCGGCGTGGCGATGATGGCGTCGAACGTCCGCTGGAATATCATCCGGATAAAGGAAGAGTAGGTGCACTCGAAGAACGCGGCGTACATCATCGCGACCGAGACCAGCCCCGGCCCGATGAACCGCGCGTACGGCACGCCGTCAATCTGCTTGATGAACACGCCGAGCCCGTAGCCCATCGCCACGAGGTA
>JAURWL010000031.1 GCA_030654965.1 Dehalococcoidales bacterium
TATTACAGGCACCGAAGCAGTGCCAGCTCTGCCGTTCAGGGAAGACAAAAAAAGAAGGCGTCTTTTCACTATGGAAAGGGCAGAGCGCCTTGAAGTTGCGCCCGGCTTTGGTCAGCGTTGTATACCGGCTTACCACCTCAACGATGTCTATTCTCTGTTTGACTTCTTCAACGGTGCTCATGATATTTTCTTCTGCATGTCATCCTGAGCCCTTCAGGGTGAATTCTTATTCAGGGTGAACCCTTCGTAATCGCTCAGGGTAAACTCCGCGAAGGGTATCGGGGTTGTGGGTGTTTATGTCTCGTGCATCCCCTCACCGATATTCTTCACTATGTTCAGAACGACAAGACTGATGTGTACGCCCCTATATTATGGCGCGACTTTGCCGTCCAGTAAAGATAGTTCTCCGGCTATTTTTTGAGCGTATAAATCGGTCATGCCGGCGATGTAATCGATGACCCAGCGCTTTTTGTCATCCCCATGAAGGCGGTATTCAGCGGGAAGCAACCTGATATGTTTGCTCAGGTAGGTATAGAGCTTACGGAGGAGCACCCTGGCTTTTTCGGATTCCTCCCGCGCCGATTGCACATTATAGACATTGGTGAATAGGAAATCACGCAGGATATTTGTGGCAGTTCGTACTTTTTCGCTCATACCGATGTTGATGGCACTACCCTTCTTTATTCTAGTGCGGCCGCTCGCCGCCCAGGAGAACTCAATAATATCACAGACCATAGAGTTGATGCGGGCGGAATGCGAAGTGCCCAGAACACGGGTAGCTGACTTCGGCAGACCCTTTTCAGTGATGATACCGGCGCGGATGGCGTCGTCGATATCGTGGTTGATATAGGCGACAATGTCCGCCAGCTTGACGATTTCTCCCTCCAGTGTGCCGACCTCGCCCCATTCATCTCCCAGCACCTGCGCTCTTGACTTGGAATGGTTGACAATACCATCTCGCACTTCCCAGGTCAGATTCAGTCCCCGCCCTTCATTTTCCAGAAGGTCAACCACTCTTAAAGACTGTTCTTTGTGGCGGAAACCCTGCGGATATAGTTCGTTGAGAACATCCTCGCCGATGTGTCCGAAGGGTGTGTGCCCGAGGTCGTGCCCCAGGCTGATAGCTTCCGCGAGGTCTTCATTGAGATTCAGGGCGCGCGTGATGGTGCGGGCAATCTGCGAAACTTCCAATGTATGCGTCAGCCGCGTGCGATAATGGTCGCCGGTGGGCGCAATAAAAACCTGTGTCTTGTGCTTCAGCCGGCGGAAAGCCTTGCAATGCAGAATACGGTCGCGGTCGCGCTGAAATTCCGTGCGTACCGGGCTAGACGTTTCTGTTTTGAGCCTGCCCTTTGACAACCGGCTTTTCTGCGCGAAAGGCGAAAAGCTTTCTTCGCGCTCTTCAAGAAGTTGACGAACTCCGAGCCGACCGCTCACTACTTCTTCAAACGCGCTTCAACGTTAGCAATAATTTCCCGGGTCTGGTCAATCATATCCGGGCTGACGGAAACGGAGGTGATGCCCCATTCCACCAGCTTCTTAGTGAGTTCCGGATAGACTGAAGGCGCCTGTCCGCAGATAGAACAGGTCACACCCGCTTTGGCGCAACCCCGGACAATTTTCTCCAGTGAGAGCATAACGGCTTCATCACGTTCATCGAAGAGCGCCGCCAGCTTTTCGTTATCCCGGTCGACGCCGAGGGTGAGCTGGGTCAGGTCATTACTGCCGATAGAGACACCATCGATACCCAAAGCCAGGAATTTCTCAAGCAAAATGACATTCGATGGGACTTCCGCCATCATCCAGATTTTGAACTTCGGGGAGCGTTTTAAGCCCTCGGCTTTCATAATTTCAATGGTCTTTGCCAGTTCACTGACGGTGCGCACGAAGGGTATCATCACCCAGAGGTTATCGTACTTTTTACGTACTTTCTTGATAGCCTCAAGTTCCAGCTTGAAGGTCTCGATGTCGGTGATATAGCGGGAAGCGCCGCGGTAGCCGAGCATGGGATTTTCTTCCAGAGATTCATACTTCTCGCCACCCTTGAGGGTGCGGTATTCATTGGTCTTGAAATCGTTGGTGCGGTAGACGACCTGGCGCGGATAGAAGGCTTTAGCAAAGGTGGTCAAGCCCTCGGCGAGTTTGTCAATATATTCCTTGCCTCGTTTCTGACTGAGCATATAGCTGGGGTGCTCGCCAATCTGGGCGGCCATAAATTCGGCGCGGAGCAAACCGATGCCATCGACATCCAGCGCGGCAATCCTTTCTACCAGTTCCGGCTGTGCCAGGTTAACCAGCAATTTGGTCTTTGTGACCAGCTTCTTGGTGCGCTGGACTTTCTTTTCGACCGTAAACTCAATCTTGCCATCGTAAACCTTACCGCCGCTGCCGTCTACCGTAATGACCTGTCCATCCTTGAGAGTCGACATGGCTTTTTCCGTGCCCACCACACAGGGGATACCGAGTTCGCGGCTGACAATGGCGGCGTGAGCAGTTCGACCGCCGCGGTCGGTAACGATTGCCACCGCGCGTTTCATTGCCGGGACAAAGTCGGGAGTGGTCATTTCGGCGACCAAAATATCGCCTTTCAAAACTTTATCAATCTGCGATGGATGAGCCACCAGTTTTACGGGACCGGAAGCAATACCCGGGCTGGCAGATGAGCCGACCAGGATGGGAGTTTCTTTAATTTCGTGCTTAATGACGGCGGCAGCCATTTTGCCGACCGTAGTAACAGGACGGGTCTGGACAATAAAGATTGAGTTGTCCTCTTTCGCCCACTCCACATCCTGGGGGTGAGCATAGTGCTTTTCGAGTCGTTTGCCTATTTTCGCAATGAAGAGAATATCATCATCAGTAATTTTCTGTTTTGCCTGCTCTTTTTTAGTCAAATTGACCTTAACATTCTCGCCGGCTTTGTTCTTGACGAGCTGCCACTCCTGCTTTTTAACCTCTTTATGAGTGATTTTCAGGCTTTTCTTATCGACAACATAGTGGTCAGGAGTAACATCACCGGAAACAATCATCTCGCCCAGCCCCAACACCGCCTCAATGATAATTTTGGAGGCATCGCTGGTGGTGGGGTCGATGGTAAACATCACGCCGGAGGTTTCCGACTGCACCATGCGCTGGACGGGGACAGCGATACCGACCTTAAAATGTTCGAATTTGTTTTCCACACGGTAGAAGATGGCGCGCGCTTCAAAAAGGGAAGCCCAGCATTTCTGGACGGCAATCACCACCTCTTTTTCACCGTCGACATTAAGGAAGGTTGCCTGCTGACCCGCAAACGAAGCGTCGGGGAGGTCCTCTGCTGTGGCGGAACTACGCACGGCGACCAGACCTTTGCCCATTTTTACATAGTGTTTACGGATTTCTTCAGCGAGGTCGGGGGGCATTTTGGCTTTGACAATGAGGTCTTTGACTTTAGCGGAGATGTCCTGGAGTTGTTTGCTATCGTTCGTGTCGAGGGGGGCAAGCAGGTGGCGAATTTTTCCGGTGAGGCCGGCTTCCTTGAGGAACTGGTAGTAGGCATCAGCAGTGACAATGAAACCCGGTGGCACGGGGATGCCGGCATTGGTCATTTCGCCGAGATTGGCGCCTTTGCCGCCGACAAGTGGGATGTCCTTTTTGGTAACCTCATTGAACCACACAATGGTCTTTACACCGGTGCGCATGAAGTGCTTCCTCCTCCGATAATAAAGGTATAATGTCCTGGCTGATGGTCAGCCACGAACGATTCATTATATCACGAAAATATGGGAATTCTCCAAACGAAAAGCGAAGAGCAAAAAGCTGTCAGATGGCAAGTGATAGTGCGGTGGAGATTGCCACGTCGAGATACATTCGCGAGCTTAAGGCTCACTCAGTACGATACGTTCGACTTCGCTCAGTACAAGCTCTGCGGTGTCGACTACTCGCAACGACATTGCGGTGGAGGTACATTCGCTCACTGAAGGCTCACTCAGTACGAAACTGCGGTTTCGACTCCTCGCAACGACTCTACGGAGACGAGATTACCACCCCTCACTGAGGTCCATTCGTCCACTTAAGGTGTCCTCAGGACGACACTGCGGTGTCGTTTTGTAAAAGGGGGGTGAATTTTTGAAACTAATCATTGTTAACGTGCGGAGACCCTCTCGTGCGGAGTGGCACGTGAGGATGCCGGTGTCCCTTACACCGATGACAGGCGTGAGCCTCTGCCTGAATATCGAAATCCGAATATCGAAATTCGAAATAATATCGAATTTCCAATGCTCAAGATACCCGGCGGAGATGCGCCTGAAGTATTATTCTCATGCCTCGAACAGGCACCCGCGTATTTTAACGCGAGGGGATGGATTCTGACGACAGATTTTACTGCTCCTTCACGGGACTTTACACCCCAAAGCCCTCAATGAATTCTGCAGCCAGAATCGACGGCGTCTTTAACCGGAGACCGCCACGTTGT
>JAURWL010000043.1 GCA_030654965.1 Dehalococcoidales bacterium
CATTAAGCTGGCCTAATTCTGTCATAGCTGTACTCAGCATACATGATAACCTTTAGTTTGACCATCTATGCTCGCTTGCTGCGAACTCGATCCTTAAGTGAAAGGCGCCCCTTGCCGTGGACCTTCTTTTCCCTTCGGGAAAAAATTGAAGGCGCCATTCTAGACGTAATCTATTATTATGCGGCGACAGTAGACTCAACACGCATCTGAACTGCCTCACTCGACCTACCTTCTGTCAAGTTTGAAGCCCCAACGTTGTGGCTTGCACGTCAACGGAATCGATCAGTCGATATTCGACACCTGCGCTGCTCGCTCCCCACCGCCAACGCAGGTTCGTACGAAACACCACACGCAGGAGTGAGTACGATAGGATGTGGACAGCGGACAAACAAGGTAGGAGAGGGGAGGAGGAATCACGCCGCGACGCAATGATCTAACGCGACGCCGTGTTCATCGCGGGTTGTTGTTGCCTCGACCGACACGCATCCGTGACGCGAGCGAGTCGACACCACATGATGCATCACGCACGTGTGGGGAGAGAGTGCGATGTGGTGTGGTGTGGTGTGGTGCGACTCACGGCCTTATGGTCGAGCCTGCTCTACGATAGTCGAGTCGATGGCATAGGAGGGAACGTCTCGCATGATACGGCCTCCTCTCCTTGTCGTAGCTGCGGGCGACGTACGGCTATGCCACTCGCCACGTCACTCACTCGTGCGACGCACTCGAACTCGATCGAGACGGATGCGTGTGCGGTCCGTCGCTTACTGAGCTCGTATGTTGAACTCTGTTTGTCTTGTCTCCTGCCCGTCAGTAACGAGCCTCATCCTTTCCGGACCGGCATCCTCACACCTATTGCTCAGCACCACTCCGTGCAGACGTGCGCGGGTTTCGACCACGCACCAGGTCAGTCGATCGAACATGTGCAGCGCGAAGCGATGAAATGGCATGAGAGCGGTTGCGTGGGGGATGGCGGCCATTGTACGCGGTGGCCTCTCATCTGCGCTTGCGTATCCACTGATCTCGTCTCGCCTCGACAGATGTCCGCACCTGCACCGCTATGCAGCTGTACGCAAGAGCGACTACTGTCGAAGTTTCTGGACATGGACATCGATGACTACTGTCCCCTCTGCACGGAGGCCGGTCGACAAGTTCGTATCGGCTTCCATCCCAGCCAGCCAATTGTCGTACCAACGCCCTCATCAACCGCAGGTACAACCACAGCGCAGCTTGCGATGCGGCACACGAAGCGAGGAACACGGGAGTCGAGTAGCAATGCTCACGTGTCCCCTCTCTCTCTCTCTCTCTCTCTCTCTCTCTCTCTCTCTCTCTCTCTCTCCTCGATGCTTTAGGCTGGCTGCGAGACCTGACGCGCGAGGGCGTCGAGGCGAACCCTGGCCCTGTGTATTGTCGCGGCAAGCAGGCAAATGGATCTCCATGTGATTGCTCGAACAAGAAGGCGGATCTGCGAGCCGGGCGACCTGCCTCATCCGCAGTCGATGGCGAGATCTGTGCCTGCGGGCACAAGGTCTATCAGCACGATGATTCCGAGGTCACCTTCGGGTCGGCCACATCAGGTGAGAGCAAAGCAGAGATACGAGGCCAGAGTTGCAGAATCACCGCTCACGTCCCTCTCTCTCTCTCTCTCTCTCTCTCTCTCTCTCTCTCTCTCTCTCAGGGTGCTGTCGCGGCTGGCAGCGCGACCTAACTGCCGAAGGAGTCGAGTCCAACCCTGGTCCGTGCGATGGCAGCTCAGGCCCTGCCGTGGCGCCCCAGCCGTGTC
>JAURWL010000121.1 GCA_030654965.1 Dehalococcoidales bacterium
GGCCACGTTGCGCAGGAAGTCGGTGAGGCCGATGGGCTGGCCGACGAGGTAGAGAGGCCTGAAGTCGCGCGGGTTGAGTTCGGCCATGAGGAGCCGGCAGAAGGAGGACTTGCCCAGGCCCGCCGGCGCGGTGACGAGCAGGTGCAGGCGGCTTTGAAGGGCGTTGTTGGCCTGCAGGAGGGTCGATTCGAGGAAGTCGGAACGGAACAAAGGTTCCGGGGCGCAGGCGGGCGGGAAGGGATGGCGCTTAAAAGCGAAGAAGGCCTTGAGGCTGATTGCGTCGTTCATAGTTCCTCCTTGTATGTTCATTGGACCTGGAAGGCTTGCTCAAAGGGGGCGTCGGGCTTGCGGATGAGCCTGTAGAGCACGCGTTTGGTGTCGTCGGGGTTGAAGCGGACGAGCACGCGCTCGCCGACGAGCTCGGGACGGACTTCCCAGAACCTGGAGGCAACGCGGACAGTTGAGTCGGCGTTGACGCGGCGGGTGGCCTCCACAAGGAAGAGGTCGTCGATGTTGAGCTCGGCCAGGTGCCGGACATCGTCGGGGAGAAAGCCAAGGTAGAAATTCAGCGGGGTGGTGGGCTTGCCCATCAGCTCGGTGAGGGATGAGTGAGGGGCGTCATGGTACTCGGCGAGGAAGCGTGCCCATTCAATCTGGACCTGTTCGAGGGTTGGGAACTGGGGCAGCCTGGGGATCAGCTGGAGGCGGACGGTCAGGAAGAAGCGCTCAAGGCGGGCTTTTGAGGTGGCGCGATAGGGGGCGGCATGGACGAGGTGAATGCCGAGGCGGGCGCAGGCTGTGCGCAGGACGCGGGAGCGGTAGTTGGCGCCGTTATCGACGAGCAGACGGTGCGGCAAGCCGCGGGCGAGGAGGGCCTCGCGCAGCACGGGCATGAGCCCCGCGACGTTGTCGCGCAGGCCGAAGGCGCCGGACATGATGACGCGTGAGGCATCATCGATGATGGCGATAAGGAAACACTTGCGCCTCTTGCGATAAGGCCCATAGACGTCGGGGCCGTGCATGGTGTCGGCGAGCCAAAGGACCTGGGGAACGCCGGGCGGTCTGCGGCGGAAGGCTTCCTTTGGGGCCAGACGCCTGCGGCCCTTGAGCAGCCGATAGACGGGCTTGATTGGAATGGGACGGGCCAGTTCGCGCTGGAGGTGGCGGTGAACGGCTTTGAGTGTCCAGGCCGGGCGCTCGTCAGCCAGTTCGGTGAGGCGGGCGCTGACATCGGGGCTCAGGGCGCGCGAGTGTCCGCGGTCGCGGCGAATCTTCTTTTCGAGCGCGGCGAGGCCGTCTTTCAAGGTCGCGCCATCGACGCCGCGCG
>JAURWL010000063.1 GCA_030654965.1 Dehalococcoidales bacterium
CGATAGAGTAAAGCCGGCGCATACCCTGGAGGAAATCCAAACTATGGTTCAGGCAGCCAAATCAGGGCTTTTGGAGCCAGCGGATGTAGCCTATTTGGCGCTGGCTTCGGTATATGGCCTGCGCCGTGAGGAACTTTGCCGAGTTCAGGCCGAGGACTTCGACCAGAACACCATCTTTATGAGAACGGCCAAGGGGGGTGAGCAACGCAAACAATTGCTCTGCGAGGCTATTTTGCCATATTTGAAGTATGACTTTGGGGGGAGGTATTCTCCCTCGTGCATGTCCCAGAGGTACTGGAGGATATGTGTCAAAGCGGGTATTCAGCCAGTAGAGGGGAGCGGCTGGCATAATTTCAGAAGATATCTCGATACCGAGCTTCTGGAGACCTTTGGGGAGTTGAAAGCGTATATTTTTCTAAGGTGGAAAATCAGCAGCTCCTCTCGTATGACGGAGCGTTATTACTCCCGTGACCCTCTTGAGGTGGATCGCCAGGTGCTGGAGAATGGCCACCCGGTGGTGGCTTTGTGGAGGTAAAAATGAACAAAAAGATTGTTATAGCCGGATTGCTTCTAGCGTTAATTGGTTTGCTCATTTTGAGTGACTGCACGTCTTTGCCACCGGAAACTCAATCGTTAAATCCTGGCAGCTATCCTGCCGTAGAAAAAAGCCTGGAGTCAATAGAGAATGTCTCTGGCTATAAAACCGCTTTAGTCATCAAGATGATTATCGGGCCTGGAATCAAGCGAGCTTTTGTATCAGTCATCACAAAGGAAGGAGAACTCCTCATTCTAAAAACAAGACGCGATAAGTCTTCAGCAGCAGAAGAGTTAGCTACCAAATTGAATGTTGGAGATATCATCAGGTTTGAGGAAAGAAAAAGTTATAACCTTGACACCACTGCGGTACGGAAAATAGAAGTAGTCAAAAAATACTATATGACAGAGGATAGACATTACCCTTAACTTGCTACCAGGAGAGACCGAGGAATAAGCGAAGGAGG
>JAURWL010000068.1 GCA_030654965.1 Dehalococcoidales bacterium
CCTCCTGCATCTCCCGTATCAGTGTATCCTCCGATTTTTCCAGCATATCGACACGCCCACCGGGTAAAGCCCAGCAATCCATTCCGACTCCCTCTGCGGTAAATAGAAGCAAGTGGTCCCGGTATATGGAAATGCCACGTACACACAATACGAAGCGAGCATCGCCCTTATCGAACATAATCATGGAGTCAGCCATATTACTCTTCTTGTCTTTCTATCAGAATCCCTTTCATGTGGTCACGTATGAAATTTACCTGTTTTTAAGCCTCTCGCAATTGGGAGTACATCCATTACATGGAACGCATGGAAGGTCCACCTGTTTCTTATCAGGTTCGCCCAGGAAATCCAGTATTTCAAAAAAGTCGCGGTTCCCCGAAAAATCTATAGAAACATCATAAGCATCATCAACAGTGGAAGTAACCGTTTCCCCGGCTATTCTAGTATTTACATTTTTGTGCAGGTGTAATTGATAGGTAAAAATTTGTTTGCAGTACGGACATTTAGCGTATCCGGTGAGTTTCAGACCTTGTTTAATGCAATTGTCGAGATTTACTCCATCAAACGTAACCGCTACCTGTCCATTCGCCATGCTTATATCTCCCCTCATAACCGAAAATAACTGGAAATGGATGTATCTATCTCTCGATTCTCTGCTTCGTGCTCGGTAATTTCCCGCTAGCGCGTGCGTCAACACGCGTGGCAGTATCCAGCGCCCGTCCCAGCGCTTTGAACAGCGCTTCGGCTTTGTGGTGGTCGTTCGTGCCGTAAAGCACGCGTCCGTGCAGATTCATCTTCGCTTCAGCGGCAAATGCCTCAAGGAAATGGCGGATGAGGTCGGTGGGGAAACCACGCATATCGTTCCGCTTGAAGGGCAAATCAAGCACACAGTAGCCACGCCCACTCAGGTCGATGGCAACCATCGCCAGGGCGTCATCCATCGGCACGGTGGCGTCACCCATGCGCACAATGCCCAGTTTTTCTCCCAGCGCTTCATTGAGTGCCTTGCCCAGGCAGATGGCAATATCCTCGGCGACATGATGTTCGTCATCACCGGAAGCTTTAATAGTCAGGTCAAACCGGCCATGTTTGGCGGTCTGCGACAGCAGGTGGTCGAGCATTTTTATACCTGTATCTATCTGATAACTGCCTGTGCCATCCAGCCCCAGTTTCAGAACGATGTTCGTCTCTTTCGTCTGGCGCTTTATGCTGGAAACGCGTTTTGCCATGTTATTTGCCTCCTATTTGACGGAGCGCTTTAATGAGAGCATCAGTGTGCTCCGGCTTACCCACGCTGATGCGGATACAGTTCTTGACCCTTGTCTGGTCGAAATACCGCACTAGGATTCCCTTCGACTGCAACTGCTGGAATAGTTTTTTAGCGTTGCCTTTGAGAACGTCACAGAGGATGAAATTCGCCTCTGAAGGATAGGGTTTGAGCCATTTTATTTTCTTTAGTTCGGTGAAAAGACATTCGCGCTCAGCGATTATTTTATCAACGCTTGCCATCAAGTAGTCAACGTCTTTAAGCGATTCCTCAACCGCTACCAACGCGGCGACATTGACATTATAAGGGATTTTAATGCGCAGGATGAAGTCGGCGATTTGCGGCGGGAAAAGCCCATATCCCACCCGCAGACCTGCCAGACCCGCCCACTTGCTAAAAGTGCGCAGGACAATCAGGTTATCATATTTTTTAACCAGCGGAATAACGGTTTTTTGGCTGAACTCGTAGTAGGCTTCGTCCACTACTACCGGGACGCCCGTGTCCAGCAATGCCTGAACATCTTTCCTGCCGGTAAGAGTAGCGGTAGGATTGTTCGGGTTGGCGATGAAGATTATTTTTGTTTTGGGGGTGATTACCGACTTTACCTTACCGATATCAATGCTGAAGTCGTCCCGCCTTGGTACCTCAACCAGTGTTCCACCACAGAGTCTGGTGCTGAAGCTATAAATACCGAAGGTGGGTGTGCAATTAATAACTTCGTCGCCTTTTGCCACCAGCAGACGCACCAGCAGGTCAATCAACTGGTTACTGCCGCTACCGGCGACAATGTATTTCGAGTCGATACCTGCATAGTCCGAGAGCATCTTCCGCAGACGCTCCTGACCGTCATCGGGATAAATGTTATATTGCTTATATCTTGCCAGCGCCTTCTGAACACGCGGAGAACAGCCGTAGGGATTCTCATTAGCGTCCAGCTTGACAATGTCTCTGGTTGCGACATCAATCTTACCGTCAAGCGTCTCCGGTGAGGTAGCGGCTGAATAGCCTCCGAAAGCTATCAGGTCTTTCCGAATCAGTTTTTCTATGCCCATTTTATTTCGGTTTCCTTGTATTTTTCAATCGCAGTTCCACAGCGCGGGCGTGTGCATCCAATCCTTCCGCGCGGGCGATGGTGATTGCTGCTTCCCCGGCAAGGTTCATTAAAGCGTCACCGACACTGCTGACATTGGTAAATTTCACAAAGTCCAGCACATTCAGCGGCGAGCTGAACCGCGCCGTGCCTTCGGTCGGCAGGACGTGAGATGGACCCGAGACATAGTCGCTCATCGCTACTGTGGCTTTCTGCCCGTAGATAATACACCCGGCATTTGTCAGGCGCTCCTCATAGGCAATACCTGGCTTGACTAACAGCAGAACATGTTCGGGAGCATAAAGGTTGGTCAATTCAACAGCCTCTTCCATACTTTCCACTATGACAATCATACCATTGTCCTGGAGCGCCTCTTTAATAATCTCCCGGCGGGATAAAGTTTTCATCTGCTCTTCAATCGCCTGTATGACTCTATCGGCAAGTGGGCGGGAAGACGTGATGAGGATTGCCTGTGACAGACTGCCATGTTCGGCTTGCGCTAACAAATCAGACGCACAATAGTCAGGGTTGGCAGTTTCATCAGCAATTACTACTACCTCGGATGGTCCCTGGAGACCGTCGATGTCTACCACTCCATAAACTAACTTTTTCGCCAGAAAAACATAGATATTTCCGGGTCCACAGATTTTATCGACACGCGGTACGGATTCCGTGCCATAGGCAAGGGCGGCGATTGCCTGTGCCCCACCGATAGCGAAAACGCGGTCAACACCAGCGATGTCAGCCGCAACCAGAGTGGCGGGAGGTATCCTTCCCTCTTTGTTGGGTGGAGTCACCAGTATTACTTCCCTGACCCCGGCTACTTTGGCAGGGAGTGCGGTCATTAGCACAGTCGATGGATAACTGGCGGTGCCGCCCGGGGCATAAACACCCACCTTTTCCAGCGGTCGTACCAGCCAGCCGGTCTTGCCGTGGGTATAGCTTTTGAGCGCATGTTGCTTCTGCATCTCATGGAAATTTGTGATGCGCCCGGCGGCGAGTTCCAAGGCGGAAACCAACTTTGCATCCACCTTCTTATAGGCGGTGGTTATTTGTCTGCGGCTTATCTCCAGTTTAGCCAGTTTGGCGCCATCGAACTTCGCGGTGAGGTCAAAGAGCGCAGCGTCACCCCGTTGACGGACGTCTTTAATAATGCGCCTGACCGCTGGTTCCTGCTCGTATTCCATATCGCGGCGGGCTTGTCGGGAGAGAATTTTTTTCGCCTGTTTTATACCGTTAATAATTCTCATGTATGCTCCTGTTTTTCCCCAACCGCAGAGGCGAGCATTTTTATAAGAGAGTTGATTCGTGCCTGCTTGACGCGGTTATGTTTGCCGTCTTTAATGCCAATCAGGTGTGCGGTAGACTCAAAGAGTGTGTCAATGATTTTCAAATTGTGCCGGGCGATGGTACTGCCTGTCTCCGTATTCTCAATCAGGAGGTCGGCATCCTCAGGCAGAAACGCTTCGGTGGCGCCCCATGTGGGAATGATGCGATACATACCCAGGTGGTTTTCGCGGGCATACTTATCAGCCAGGTTGATATATTCGGAAGCCACTCGTATTGATGAACCATCTCCCATACCTTGTTGTCGTAGAGCATAGATATTATCCGCAGGCACATTTTTACTAATTACTGCCACAATGCGCACCCACCCGAATTTGAGGTCGAGCAATTCACGCACCGGGCTGGATGGAAATGCGGCGAGGTGGTCGGTGAGCCAGTCGCGCCCTGTGATTGCCATGTCGAAATTGCCGTTAGCCACCTGCAGAGGCATATCCTGCGGTCGGATAACCTTGGCAACCACGCCTTCAAGTTTTACGTTTGGGCGGCGATTACCCGTGTCTGAAGGATAGTCATCAATCTGTATCCCGGCTCGATTCAGTAGTTCCACCGTGAACTTTTGCTGATGACCGTCCGGTAAGGCAATCCGTACAATGTCGGTGGCTTCTTTGCCGATAGGGAAGGGAGGTGGTGGTACTTTGAGTGAAGCGGGCGTAGTAGAGGATGGAGCATATTTAATATCCGGTCGTACCTTCTCCAGTGTCGCCAGAATCTCGCTGATGTCTTTCTGCTTCCAGCTCTGCCGGTTAGCGATGAGGAAAGCGCTGTAGTCAATGACCTTGTTTAAGGGCGCGAGTCCATTGTTCAAGGATTTACCGTCACGACTACCTGATACCAGAGCCAACGTGGCGCTCTCCGGTGGGTAGGCTTCGGCGGCTCCCCAAACCGGATAGATACTGAATCGTCTCAAACGCAGATTCAAAGCGAAGGATTCGGCGATGTTGGGATACTCGCTGGCGATACGGACAGTTTCGTCCTGTGCTCGCAATGCGTCAATCGATAATGCTACCTGAGTGCGACTGCCTGCAATATAGAGCGCTCCACTACCGTAACCCAGATTCTTAACTCTCATCAGAGCCGTATTGGCGTATTTGACCGAAAGCTCCTCAATCCAATCAAGACCGCAAATTCCGAGGTCGTAGTTACCGATGGCGACCTGAATGGGGATATCCTTTTCTTGAAAGACTTTCACCAGTAAGTTGGGGAACCTACCGGACGGAAGGCGGTAATTACGCAGAGACGTATCGTAACCCGATAACTGCCAGCCGGCTTTTTCAAGGAGAGCGGCGGTTTCGGTGAGGAGTCTGCCTTTGGGGAGGGCGATTCTAACGGGCACGCTGCCCTCCCAATAGTTTCAGGACATCATCAATTGTCGCGACTTCCTGCTGTCTTTTGCCTGATTTGCCACTCAGAATAAAGCGCGGTGCTTTCCGGCGCACCTCTAGTCGCCATTTATAGGTCTCTTTTGTTTTGGCATTGAGATTAAGACTAGCCACAAATCCCGCCTCGTGGAGTTGTTTCATCGCCTGAAAAGCGGACTTCATCAATCCGGGTTGCTCGTCCTGAACGGTGATGAGTATTCTTTCAGCAGTGGCGCGCGGTGGCTCTATCAGTCCTATGAGCGGGTCAAGGTAGAGGGCAAAGCCGGAGGCAGGGATGTTCCCGCCGCCCATAAGCGGGATGAGCGCATTGTAGCGACCGCCGCCGCCCACTTTTAATTCTCCGGCAAAAAGCTGGAAAATGAGGCCCGTGTAATATTCGAAGCCCCTCCCGGAAGCGATGTCAATCTCGTATTTCTGTCCCATGGCTGTCAGTAAGTCAGTTATAGTAATAAAGTTATCGAGTGCTGGTGTGAATTCGGGCAGATTGTGATTAAAGACCGCCTTGAGATTTTTCAAGAAGCCGGATGACTCACCCTTGAGGTCCAGTAGTGGGGTGAGTAAACGCGCCAACTCCGGTGTTTGTCCTTTGAGTCGGCTCAGTACAGCAACATTGCCATCAAGAATCTGGTCGAAGACCTTACCCTGCTCTTCGGGGGAAAGCCCAAAACCGGTGAGTAAAGCCCGGATAATACCGGCATGCGAGAGCTTCAGTTCAATATTTTTTAGCCCAGTGTTTTTCAGCGTCTCAAGAGCGATGGTTATAAGTTCGACATCTGCAGAGATTGAATTCGCCCCGATTAGCTCGGCGCCACACTGCCATTTCTCGCGTGTTTCCTTGCCAGTTTCCTCAAAAATGAAGATGTTGGTCACGTAGAAAAGACGGGCAAGCATCTCTTTTGTCGCGCTATCGATGTACAGCCGTGCCACGGGTATGGTTCCGTCAGGCCGGAGCACGACCCGCTCTCCGCTCCACCCGTCCCAGTCAAGGAATGAATAAACCTTGCTTAATGTACCCGGAGTCAGAGTCCCGGTTGAAGTAAAGAGGTGCAGGTACTCGATGGTCGGTGTCCTGATTTCCTGGTAGCCCCATTTCAGGCAGGTGTTCCGGAACACGCCTTCAATCTGACGGAAGCGGCGCATCTCCTCCGGAGGGAGGTCTCTGGTGCCTTTACATTTCTGGATTCTCATTTAATAATTTCCTGAACCAGCAGTGATTCAATTCTACACTACTTTGGCGTATGTGCTCAATGATTGAGATGGGATTTGCTCAACCTGTTAGTCATTGCGAGCGAAAGCGCGGCAATCTCAGGGTGGTACAGCTTGTTCAGCAATAATAGAAGCTCCTTTTTCCCTCCAACCACCCACGTGATAATATAGATTCCCGCTCGAGTCGGGAACGACAAACAGGGGAAAATTAGTGGGGATTAGAGTTTAGTGTTTAGAATTTCGATATTTCTTTTTGTGTTTGTCCCTTTGCTTCCCTCGGTTGGTAGTTATTAGCGGCTTCCACCGCTAAAGCCAGACTCATCAGGAAATCATCATGCCCCCGGGACGGGCCAACATAGAAATTCATCGTCTGATTGGGGCGGTACTGGCTCTTTGCCTTCTCAATCGCCGACCAGAACTCCTGAAATTCCAGTGAGCCATCCCCCGCATACATTTTCAATCTGCCTGAATTGATGGCGGCGAGCAGGTCAAAGCCGAGTTTTGATTTTGATGGTGCGGTGAAGGTAAAGGGCACGACCCGTGAACCCAGCGCCTGCCGCAGAAAAGAGGCTACCGGCTGGCCCATACCCGTAGCGTCCACCACAATCCGCTTACATCCCCACACATTTTTCAGCAGGTCGACAAGGCGCGGGTACAGGTCGGTATGGCGTGTGCCTGTCCACTGGTAGTGTTCTACAATTCTGATGGCGGGTTGTTTCTGTATATCGCCGGTAGCTGTGAAATCGAGTTCCGCAATGGTTAAAACGGTGGCGTCCTGTCGCGACTTTATTGCATATGAGACAGTTTGTCCTTCGCTTTCCGCCTCACCGGCGATGTCAATGCTGGCGACGTAGGTTTTGCCATTTTCGGCGCTATGTTTTCTCGAATGGATTCCCTGTAGCTGGGCTCTCTGTTGTGGGGAGAGGAATCCCCCGCCCCCATGCACCGGCTGAAGACAGTATTGCGTCAGGAATAGCGGATGGTTTTCGCCAAGGCGTTGTCGCTCGTTCTCCACGTAAGACAGATAGTCGGGATTGTATTTTGCCACTTCCTGCCAGTCGTAGTGGAAATGCCGCCTGATGCCATCCTTCCTTTCCATTTCGAGATTGGTCTGCTTGACTTCTTCCAGCAGTGTCGACTCGTCCCATGTCGTGCCATAATGAACGGTCGTTACATTTGTGGTGGCGCCCATCGGTTTGAAGTCGCGTGTGTACTTCTCTTTGTTCACGTCTTGCGACTCATC
>JAURWL010000069.1 GCA_030654965.1 Dehalococcoidales bacterium
CCAGCACTAATGAAAGCGATAGCCAGCCGGAGGTAGAAAGACTCACCCCCAGCGCCGATCCCTTGGCTGAGACTGGCTGAAGCTATTCCCTGATTTTAGAACGATAGTTCTGAAAACTGTGCCCCCAGGATGGCCAACAGAGGCGGGGAATGACCCCCGGTGGTATCTTTCTACCACCCAGAACTGCGCCAGGCAGGGAAGCACCACTGCCCGGCTATCTTGGTACCTCGGCCAGCAGAATTGCATTGTGGAGCCTCATTGAAGCTAGCAATAATTTCACCATTATAGTATTCAAGAGATTTTTTCTATTTGTCCAAAAATCCCCCTAAAATCCTATTGACAAATAGTGATCTATCCTGTATAGTTGAATGTAGGGAATTTGGTAAATAGTTTACTAAAACGATTCTTGCCGCGGAGATTAAAATGCAGAAATTGAAACTAAAACGAGGCCGGTTACATTTCGGCCACATCTCAGCAAGCCGAAAAGACCGGGCTCTTGTTCTATCTCTTCAAGCCAAAACTGAAGCTCCCAATGTCTTTTGGGTTCGCTTCATTGTTATCAGGATAGGCTGGCCACCTATAAGCACAACCCACGCCTTTATGGACAAGGATGAGGCAACCCAATGAGAAACACCGCGATCTATAACAAGTACCGGCCTCATGCCTGGAGCGAGATCATCGGCCAACCTCAAGCCATAGAGATACTGCGCAAGCAAGGCCAGCTCGGGGCTTTCGCACACGCTTACCTATTATATGGCGCTAGCGGCACTGGCAAGACCACCACAGCCAGGATACTAGCAGCAGCCCTCAATTGCCAGCAAGACGGCACCGGGGAACCTTGCGGCAAGTGCCAGTCTTGCCGGACAATCCTTGACTCGGCAAATTGGGACGTTATAGAGCTGGACGCCGGACAGTTCCGGGGCATTGACGATATACGAGAGCTGAGGAACAAGGCTTACTACTCGCCTATCGGCAAGCACAAGGTCTATATCATAGACGAGTGCCACCAGCTCACTGAGACGGCCTGGAACGGCCTCTTGAAGTTATTGGAAGAACCACCCCCACACCTTGTTATCATCCTCTGCACCACCCAAGCCGATAAGATACCTTTGACGGTCAAAAGTCGTTGCCAGCTATTCCCGTTCAACGCCCTGAAGACAGAACAAATCAAGGGCAAGCTGGCAAGGATCGCCCAAGACTGGGGGATTGAACTAGACCCTAAGCATCTGGAGTTTATCGCCCAGTCTGCCGGGGGAAATATGAGGGCAGCAGAGAACCTATTAGAACAATGTATTGTAGTAAAGGCATAGGGGGAAACATGGCTAAGTTTTCTTTGGGCAGACTGCTAATGACCAAAGGCGTCAATGATACGGTAGCACAGAACACCGCCTTTGCCAAGTTCGCACTAGACAGCCTGAGACGCCACGCCAACGGGGACTGGGGGGATATGTGCGCGGAGGACAAGCAGGAGAACGAACTCGCCTTGCAAGAAGGCTATTTACGGCTATTCTCGGCATACCAGAGGGGAGGCTTGCCTAAAATCTGGATCATCACTGAGGCTGATAGATCGGCCACAACCACACTCTTTCCGGAGGATTACTGAGATGACTTACAAAGAACTCCACAAATTACTCAAGCATGAGCTATCCACGCCTAGTCCTGAAGCGGCGCTGGTTGTCCTGATTCACCGTGAGGCCGCAGAGAAGGCATTACAGGCCGTCAATGATTGCCTTGAGTTAGGCTTAGACGGGAAAGGAGACTAATTTGTGGCAGGTTGAGCACACAGACACTTGCAAGGACCACAATAGAGTCCACGTAGTCCGGTCAACGCTGGTTGTGGAGGACACCTTTGGCGATACTCTGGATGCTGACCCTTTCCAGGTCAATAATTCAGACGTGTTATCAGCCGAGTGTGCTGACTGTGGCGCTCTCGCTGTCTGGGAGGGAGTAAAACAATGACGACCTACTATATGGGAGTCTATAAGAGGCGTGTTTTTCAGCGATCCTGTCGGGTGTTTCAGGTTTCCGACAGATTTGGCCGTCTATCCTGCGAGCTGTTAGCTGAACCAAAGATGCTAACGATTGATTATGCCGGTGTCCAGCACATGATCTCCAGTAGCAAAGAATTCGCCCGGCTTGCCGCGTGTTCCTACCTCGAAATCAACTGTAGTAAGGGCAAGGGGTCATATCGCTGGCATAGGATAACTGATAACGCTTGTAAGGAGGTCTAACATGTGGGAAGCTGAACACACCGAAGACTGCAAAGACCCAACACGGTTTGAGGTAGTACGGGAAGTACTCGTTGTCGAAGATAGCGAGGGCAATACGCTTAACTCAGATTTGAGCCAATCTGACGTGCGCTCTGCTGAGTGCGCTAACTGTGGCGCTATAGCGCAATGGACGCCATAGCCATAAGAGGCTAGAAAGAGAGGAACGAACATGGCAGTTGAAGCTAAAAGAGGCTGTGGCTACCGAAAAGTAGGTGGCCTGTACCTATGCGGTGGGGGAGTCTGGACAGGCTGCGACCGGCTGCCCTTTGAACTAAAGGCTTGTCCGGCCTGCGGTGGTGGTATCCACTTCCCTAGAGCGCCGAGGGAGATAGACCCTGGCCAACTCTTTGGCTACCATGAAGTGTGTCGCGATATTAACTCTTGTCGTATGTGCCAGCCTCAGCATGAGATCGCCTACTTGCTCGGCGTGGGGGAGAAGTTCTACACCCCCCAGGAGTTCTTGCTTGAGGCTCAGACAATGGGAGTGAGCAAACGCATCCCGGCCATACCAAAGAGTCTCAAGGTAGGAGAGACTTGGATTTACCTTGTCCACCGGAAAGCCATAAAGCTAGAGACTGCCAGCAAGCCGATCTACAAAATGGCCATATTCGCCGCTTTCGTGCCTCAAAAGGTAGAGATGCCGATCTGGAAAGCCGATGCCACCGAGGAAAAGTTGGCCGAACTCCAAAAGAGAGGGATCACGCCAGTCATTATCCCTGACGGCGATCCCGACCACCAACCTACCAAGAGGGGAAAGTAACATGGCCTACCTTGATAGCAACTCTAGACTGCAAAGCCAAAGTTTTGCTATAATGAACAGAAAACTGGTTTCGAGGTGCTGAAATGAAATACACAGTCCATATTTTCCCTATAGTACGTGTAGCTGTTAAAGTCGAGGCTGATAGCCAAGAGGAAGCTATGAAGAAGGCTGAGGAACAAACTGATTTCCATGCCCTTTTTGGTGCTTCCGGTGTGGCTGAATATGCCGAAGATATTGACTGCTTCCATGTGGACGAGGAGAACGACCCTGAGTATACAAAGAGCACATGGTATGACAAGGACTATGCTCCTTTATAGGTTAGAAGTGACCGGAGATGATGAGTAATGACACCTTTAGAGTTAGGCCTAGTAAGTCCCAAGCGTTTCCACCTCTGTTGGTCTCGGAGGGGGATATGCCTCTTATGGGAAGCTGATCCCACCGCCCCCAATTTAATCTGGATTAAGTCTATTGCCATCTGGTTACACTGGCCACCGGTGGAATGGGCCACTGGGTTCTATGATCGAAAGCACCTTCAGGAAGTGACCGGTGTATAAAATAGCGTTTCTGACCAATGGCCGTGTTGCTTGGCAGGCCCCGCCCGGGCCGGTGAGCCGCCTTTACCTTGAGGGCTACTATATTCCGCCCGATGGATGGGCAGTAACAAGCCAAAGTAAAATAAAGGGCTGGAAGGCTGGCCAGTTTGGTGAACTCAGGAA
>JAURWL010000080.1 GCA_030654965.1 Dehalococcoidales bacterium
GTTCGTATTCTCTTCCTGGCGAACCCATACGCAATGAAGATTTCAGAAGATGGGTTGAGTATGCCGAGAACTCCCCAACTGTAAGTTTAACCGAAGCCAAACAACGATGGGCAGAACAAAAGAAGAAGCTCCAAAAACTTAAAGGCTGTTTGCCTTAGCTGGCTTATCATCTATAAAATAAAACCTGCCGAAATTGTAATTCTCGGCATTATTCATGGACACCGCAGACCAACAAGGATTAAAAGTCTAAGAAAAGTGAAATAATAAAGCCCTCCGGGTGCGTTCTGATGGACTTAACCTTCGGTATGTATTGCCCCGTGTGGTGGGGCTTGTCTGGGAATCTTGCCTGCCAGTTGGCGGGGACTGTGCGCGTTAGCTATTAGATAGATTAACAAGGATTTCTATTGCAGGTTCAAATTTGTTTGCATTTGCTATAACGTAATAGTGTTTCATATCAAGTTGAACGAAGCCGAATAACCACTGACTAATCCGGATCAAACTGAGCCACTTATTCCGGATGAAACTGAGCCACCTATTCCGGGGCAAACTGAGCCACTTTTTTATGGTTACTCAGATATGACATTCCGGCAGTAATTGAGCCACCCCCCAACGGCGAATTTGTAACAAATAGCTGTGTTAACTTGGTCAAAAAATCATTTAACATGGCAAATAAACCAAAGAGTATGTTACAAGTACGTCGGATCTTACAATTATTATCAGATGGTTACAGCAAGCGGGAGGCTAATCGTGTGACCGGGGTGAGTCGAAATACCATCGATGCTTATGAGTTACGCTTTCAACAAACCGGGAAAAGCCACAAGGATTTGCTGCAATTAACAGATACAGAGCTTGCAGCAGTAGTTTACTCCAAAGAAACCGCGAAGGACCGTGACCCAAGGCGAAAGAATCTAAGTGAAAATCAAGACTATTATCTAAAAGAGTTAAACCGCAAAGGAGTAACCAGGGAGCTGCTTTGGCAAGAGTACCGGCAGGAACAACCCGATGGTTATATGTACTCCCAATTTTGCGAGTTGCTTTCTCAGTTCAGGTATAAAAAGAGTCCTGTTTATCATAATACATATGTTCCGGGTGAGATATTTGAGATCGATTTTGCCGGGGCAAAGATGAGCTACATTGAACGCACTACCGGAGAGATTATTGAGAGCCCGGTATTAGTATGCACGTTGGCATATAGTTCCTTTAGTTATATAGAGCCACTGGCATCTTGCAGGATGGAACATCTTGTACCTTCTTTAAACCGGGCTTTGGAATACCTTGGTGGTGTTCCAAAGGTTGTTCTCTCAGACAATATGAAACAGTTTGTGACACTATCGAACCGTTATGAACCCTCTTTTACACTACTGGCAGAGCAGTGGTCTGTTCACTACAATACTTGTTTAAAAGCCACAAGACCGGTCAAACCTAAAGATAAACCATCGGTTGAAAAAAGTGTGCATCTGTCTTACCAGCGAATAAATGCAAGGATGCGTAATGAAACATTTTACAGTTTGTCTGAACTTAAACATAGGGTCTGGGATCTTCTGGAAGAGTTTAACGATCGTCCGATGTTTAAGCAACTGGCAAGCCGGAGGGATCGTTTTATTAATGAGGAAAAGCCGACCCTGAGAGAGTTGCCGGGAGAACCATTTACTCTTAAGTATCGCACAAAAGCGAAAGTCAAACCGAATTACCATGTTATATTGGGAGAAGACTGGCATCAGTATAGTGTTCCACATCAATACATTGGTCAGAATGTTGTTATTGTTTATGATGAGCAGGAGGTAGAAATATTTATAGGTAAGATGCAGCGAATTGCCGTGCATCGACGGGACCTTCGCCGTAACGGATATACAACTCTTGCTGAACATATGCCGGAATCGCACCGTAGATATAAAGAGCAAAAAGGTTGGACAGAGGATGACTTCACATTCAGGGCATCACGTATCGGAGAACAAACCGAAATAGCAATCAATCGTTTACTGGGCTCAAAGTCATTCATTGAACAGACATATGATGGATGTATTGGTGTGTTGAGACTTGCTGAAAAATATGGAAATGACAGGCTTGAAGCTGCATGCAAGCGAGCCAATATAGGTAGCAGAATCAACTATAAAACAATCCAGAACATCCTGAAAAACAATCTTGATAAAGTACTTCTAAAAGAAAATGAACTAACCCTTTTTATACCGGATCATGAGAATATCCGGGGAGCAGAAACATATCGTTAAATCAATAAAACCAAATTATTATGAATGTCCAAACAACAGTTGATCAATTACGCAGATTAAAACTAAATGGAATGGTCAGAGCCTATGAGGCGGCAATATCTGTGCCGGTGCATGAGCAAGTGTCGCCTGATTTGCTCATAGCCCGGATGGCAGAAGCCGAGCTGCAACACAGAGTCAGTCAAAAAACACAACTTTATCTCAGGCATAGCAAGCTTCGTTACAATGCTATCCTGGAGCAGGTTTATTGTAATCCGGCCCGTAATATTACTTCTGATCAACTCATGAAACTTGCTGACGGCTTGTTCATTGAGAGGGCTGAAAACATAATGATAACCGGGGCAACGGGATGTGGCAAAAGTTATCTGGCTTGTGCTTTGGGCAGACAGGCATGCTCCCTTGGTTACCGGGTGCTTTACTTTGGGATGAACCGCTTTTTGGAGAAAGTATCTCAATCCAAACTGGATGGAACTTTTATTAAACTGCTTAACCAGATCGAAAAGACTCATTTATTGATATTTGACGACTTTGGATTAACACCCCTGGATAGCATCATGAGGCTGGCACTCCTGCAAATACTTGAAGACAGGTATGGTAAAAAATCTACCATAATAACTTCGCAGCTCCCGGTGGTTAAATGGTACGATTTTATCGGAGAACCAACCCTGGCTGATGCTATTATGGACAGATTGGCAGGAAATGCACATCGAATAGAATTAAAAGGAGAATCATTAAGAAAAAATAAATCAGAAAAAAAAGAGTAATTTTACATTACAAATCCGCCGTTAAAAAGGGTGGCTCACTTTGAGTCGGAACGGTGGCTCACTTTGTCCGGAATAATCAACCACTATTCATTATAAAAAAAGGGGCACAACGACCAAACATTGTGCCCCCTGAGAATGCCGATAGTTTCATTTGATCCATCTTTCGCAGAAGGAACACTTAATTATCTTCTGTACTGTTTCGGGGAGGGAGACCCCTCTATCGCTGCGCGGCATCTCTCCAAGGGGGCTCATGTTTTGGGGAGGTAAACCCCTTTGCCGCTGCGCGGCATCTCTTCAAGAGGACTCATGTTTTGGGAAGGTAAACCCCTCTGTCGCTGCGCGGCATCTCCCCCCGGGGGGGAGAAAAATCCATGTTATTTAGTTGAATTACACTTATATGCAGAAATATTTCCCCCCTTGGGGGGAATACAAGGGGGTGATTCTCACCGTATACAGGAGATAATCTTTATCTGCTCTCTCTTTTGGGTGCAAACTCATCTCGGGATCGCGTGAACTCTCGGATTGAATCTCTTGGCTTCACAATTGAATCTCTTGACTCCGCAATTGAATCTCCTGGCTTCGCAATTGAATCTCTTGGCTCCGCAATTGAATCTCTTGGCTCCGAAATTGAATCTCTTGGCTCCGAAATTGAATCTCTTGACTCCGCAATTGAAT
>JAURWL010000082.1 GCA_030654965.1 Dehalococcoidales bacterium
CGGTATTGTTGATGAAGGCGTTAAGATTTTAACCAGCAATAGGCCTATCGCTGATTTTGGCAAGCTGCTGCATCTGAGTTGGGAGCTCAAGAAAAGCCTGACCAAGAAAACATCTTCCCTATACACCGACTTTGTGTATGAGGAAGCGCTCAAGGCTGGCGCTATCGGGGGAAAAGTCTTGGGCGCAGGCGGTGGCGGTTTCATGCTACTCTTTGTGGAGCCTGCTCTTCAGAAGAGAGTGGACGAACGGCTGAAGTTGCTGCAGGTACCCTTCAAGTTTGAGAATAGTGGCAGTGAGGTGATTTTCCATGGATAGCTGCAATTCGCCGTTTCGCCTTGTGAGGATGCTTCACTGGCTGAGTACGCGTAAATGGTTCATAAGGTTCCACAAGTGGTATCACCACCATGTCGAAAGTCACATTCAGTCTTTCCATAACCGAGTGATATTCCCGCTATATGTGAAACTTGGTGGCGAACCCTATGAAGAGAGGTGAAATAGGGCTTGAGGAAGTGCTCGCGGCTTGGGACAAAGAATTCCCCCGCCAGTTTAAGCCAAAGTGGATCGCAGGCCCTTGTAGAGGCTGCGGCGAGGTTTATATTCTGTGCCACGCGTGTGGGCAATGTCCTCTGTGTTGTCGATGCGCACAGATTAAATGTATATCGTGTCACGGTTGACAAAGGAGAAGTATGTTCAAAGTAGAGAAAACTAAGCTGGATGGTGTGTTACTCATAACCCCGCCCACAATCCATGAGGACTACCGGGGCCAGTACATCGAAACCTACAATGAGGAGCTCTACCATATAGCTGTCACCGGTGTCAAATTTGTGCAGGACGACATTTCGGTATCCCGCAAGAACGTGTTGCGGGGCATCCACGGAGATGCCGAGACGTGGAAGTTGGTGAGCTGTCTCTACGGCTGTATCTGGCTGGTGGTAGTCAACTGGGACCCGCTCTCCCCTCAGCTCGAGCAGTGGGCGGCTTTCACCTTGTCGGACCGCAATCACCAGCAGGTTCTAGTACCTCCCCAGTTCGGGAACGGACACCTCGTCATGAGCGATATAGCCATGTTCAGCTATAAACAGAGTGCCTACTACAACCCCAAGGGGCAGTTCACTATAAGATGGGATGATGCCCGGCTCAAAATCTGGTGGCCGGTCTCGTCGCCCATTATATCCCAGCGGGATGCCAGCGGAGGTGCAGTGCATGAGTGAGTTGCTTCGTTCCAAGGCCAATTACATCCGGAATCTTGTGCTGGAGATGTGCTCTGCCGCCAGCACAGGGCATGTGACCTCGTCCTTCTCCTGCACCGAGATACTGGTTGCCCTCTACTACGGGGGGATTCTCCGCTTCGATCCCCAAAAACCCAAGTGGGAGGGCCGGGACAGGTTGATAATCAGCAAGGCGCAGGCCAGCGCTATCCTTTACCCGGTACTGGCCGACTTGGGCTTTTTCCCCAAGGAAGAACTGGGCCGGTTCTGCCAGGCCGACGGCAAGTTCGGAGTCCACCTCCAGAACGACGTGCCAGGGGTAGAGATAACTTCCGGCTCCCTAGGGCACGGCTTTGGGGTCGCCACCGGACTGGCCCTGGCGGCCAAGATGAACCGCCAGCTTCATCTGGTATTTGCTTTGTTAGGCGATGGCGAGTGCTGCGAGGGCTCAATCTGGGAGGCTGCCATGTTTGCCAGCCACAAGAGGCTGAGCAACCTCATAGCCATAATAGACCGGAACTACCTTATGGCCACCGATTTCACTGAAAATGCGATAGAACTGGAACCCCTTGAGGAAAAGTGGCGGGCCTTTGGCTGGAGGGTGAAAAGCATTGACGGCCACTCGTTTGAGGAGATCTTTGACGCCTTGGACGGGGTGCGCTCCAGAAGGTCCAGCAAGCCCTTGGTCATTATTGCCCGCACAGTCAAGGGAAAGGGAGTGGACTTCATGTCTGACGACCCATTGTGGCATGCCGTGGCTCCTAAGGGAGACGAGATAACACGGGCCAAAAACCAACTGGGAGTGGATGAGCCGAAACCTTTTCGGGAGGCGCTGCTATGAAGACTCAGCGAGACGCCTTCTGGGACAAGGTCTATGAGATCGCACTCAGTAATAAAGACGTGGTCATAGTGTCCGCCGACATGGGTGCGCCTTCCCTGGACAAGTTCAGGGCAAATCTAAGCAGCCAATATGTGGATGTGGGGATAGCCGAGCAGCAGGCAATAGCGGTGTCTGCCGGCTTAGCCTTGGGGGGCAAGAAAGTCTTTGCCTATGCCATCGCTCCTTTCATAACTTTGCGCTGCTACGAGCAGATCAGACTGGAACTGGCTGCCATGAACATCCCTGTCACGCTGGTAGGCGTCGGCGCAGGGATGAGCTACGACGACTCCGGACCCACCCACCACACAGTAGAGGACATCTCGATCCTGCGGGCCCTACCTAACCTGAGAATACACAGCATTACCGACTCTAACATGGCGATAGCCATAGCTTCGATGTCCTGTTTTTTACCTTATCCCAACTATGTGCGTCTCGATAGGAAGGTCTTCCCCACAATTTATAGTCCACTCTATGACTTTTCCCACGGGTTAGCCAACCTTACTGAGCCAAAGGTAGTTCCTGATGTTTACCTAGTGGCTACCGGAAACATGGTGCACCGGGCACTGGAGGTGGCACAAGAACTGCCCCTAGGCGTTATCGATATCTTTACCCTGCCGATCAACCAAGACCTCTTCCTCAAGACTGTCTGGAAAGCGAAAATCCTGTTCACCTTGGAGGAGCATACCCTTCCCGGAGGACTGGGCAGCGCCGTCTGCGAGTTGCTGGCCGACAACGGACTCACCATCCCGGTCAAGCGCCTTGGGTTGGACTTCAGCAAAGGGTACTGCTACCAATACGGCGGCAGGGAGCACCTTCAGTCACTCTATGGTTTGGATAAGGAATCAATCATAAGGAGAATTGCACTTGCACTGGAGGCACACCATGTCGACCACTGAGATTTTAACAGAAGTCAAGGCACTCACTAAAAGGTGGTTTGCCCTCAGTCCAAAGGAACCATTTATCCCGGGGAAAAGCAAGATTGGCCTCGCCGTACCATCCTATGATTGGGAGGAAGCCTACGAGGCCATTGAGTCCATCCTGACCACACAGGTAACCATGGGAGAGAAGGTAAAGCAGTTTGAGGAAGCCTTCGCCAAGTATGTGGGCGTCCCTTATGCCGTCATGGTCAACTCCGGTTCCAGCGCCAACCTTCTGGCCCTCTCTATTCTGTCCAACCCCCTGACCAAAAACGGCATCAAACGGGGAGATGAGGTCATCACCCCCGCAGTGACCTGGGTTACTACGGTCTATCCCATCATTCAAGTGGGGGCAGTGCCGGTTCTGGTCGATGTCGATTTGGACACCTTCAATATCAGCGTGAGAGAGATAGAGAAGGCGGTCACGCCTAAAACAAAAGCGATCATGCTGGTACACCTGTGTGGCAACCCCTGTCAGATGGAAATTATGGATATAGCCCGGAAGCACAACCTGTTGGTGATAGAAGATAGCTGTGAAAGCCATGGGGCAGAGGTCGATGGCCAAAAGGTGGGGAGTTTTGGTGATTTGTCCACCTTCAGTTTCTTCTTCACCCATCACATAAGCACCATAGAGGGAGGTATGGTGCTGACCCGCAGTGAAGAATATGCCGAACTGGCCAAGGCAATGAGGGCATTTGGCTGGATTCGTGATCTGAAGGATAGAGAACGGATTGCCGCAAGGTACAGTCACATAGACCCCAAGATCCTGTTCATCACCACTGGGTACAACCTCAGGCCCACAGATATTCAAGGTGCCTTCGGCATCCACCAGATCAAGAAACTCGACAGGTTCATAGACATGCGAAGGGAGAACGCCAGATACTGGACTGAGAGCCTGAGGCAATTCCCATACCTGCTGCTCCATGAAGAGAGGCCGGGAACCAAGCATGTATGGCACCATTATCCAGTGACAGTCAAACCGGATGCGCCTTTCACCAGAAAGGAGCTGGTAGACTTTCTCCAGAAGAAAGGGCTGGAGACACGGCCCATCATGACAGGCAATATGGCTGAGCAGCCGGTGATGAGGCTTTTTGAGCACCGCACGGTAGGCGACCTGCCCAACTCCAGAATCATCCAGCGCCATTCATTCCTCTTCGGGATCCATCAGGGTATAGGTAAACAGGAGCGGGAAGCCGTGGTGGACTACTTTCGAGAGTTCATGTATAAGGTCCGACTATGAAACTCGCAGGCAAAACAGTCTGTGTCACCGGAGGGGCTGGGTTCATAGGCAGCGCATTGTGCCGTGAGCTCATATTAAGAGGGGCCAAAGTAATTGCCTTTGATACCGGGACCAGGGCAAATCTGCGGCAGATTGAAAACGACCTGGAGATTGTCACCGCCGACGTAAGGGATTTAGACAGCTTGCGGGAACCTATAAGAAAGAGCCAAGTAGTGTTCCATCTGGCAGCCATAGAGCGCCGCACCGCCTGCCAGAGAGACTTCGCCCTTGCGCTGGATGTGAACGTACAGGGAACCGCCAATGTGCTGTCGCTTTGCTCCCACGTGGAGAGGCTGGTTTTTATGTCCTCGACGATGGTGTACGGGGAGCCGAAATACCTTCCGGTGGACGAGAGCCATCCCCTTGATGGCTATGAACCCTACGCGGTAACCAAAATAGCTGGCGAGTCTCTCTGCAAAGCATACCACTTCCTCAATGGTCTGCCGTTCGCCATAGTCAGGGGCGCTAATACTTTTGGCCCGCAGCAAGGATTTGACTGCTTGATCCCCACCATGATACTCCAAGGGCTGAAGCGGACAATCGAGGTCTGGACACCTGACGTTGTCCGGGATTTTCTGTATGTAGACGACTGTGTTGATGCCCTCATCAAAGTTGCAGAGACCGAGGCTGCTGTATCTAAGCACTTCACCTTCCGGTGGGACGCCCATAGCACCCCCCTGAATCTGGGACAGGGTCACGGCACCACTATAGGAGAGTTAGCCGGTATTATCTCCAAATATTTACATACTACTTGGGTTGACGTTAAAAAGCCCCCTCCAGTCACCAGCAAGATTGTGGGCAACATAGCAAGGATAAGCTATCTGACAGGCTGGAAACCCAAGGTGAGTCTGGAGGAGGGCCTACGCAGAACCATTGAGTACTACAAGGCTGGAGGTAAAGGGTGAGAATACTAAGGCGGCTGTTTAGGAAACAGGGAATATGTAAACATGAAAGTGGGATCGGCGGGGATATGGCGACAGGGATGTACGGCTTCTGCCCCAAGTGTGGGCTGAGGAGTCCGTGCTATCCTTTTGTCTCAGGGACTTGGGGCAGCGAATTATTGAACCGGGCGATCAGGGACGGGACGGCATACTACCCGGTGGCCCAATGAAGAGCCTTGTGGCCACCGACTTTGCCCAGGCTTTTGGCCTGGAATCACTGCCTGCGCAGTGCTTAGCGACTATTGCTCGGGCGAATTTTCAATATGCCGACGCTGACCTTAAAGCCTGTGTCCTGGAGGTTCTCACAACCTTAAACTCCAAGTTGCCCACTGCTGGGCAGGTTGACAAGTGGGAAGCAGGCTGGGAAGAGAACCTTAAGGAGTATTTGGCCACCGGGTCAGTTGATGCTTTGATGCCCAAATACTTCTTCAAGCACAGCGTTTTGAGATACAAGAGAAAATACATCCGCCCGGTAAGCTCCCGCTTTGAGGCGGATTACTATACCGT
>JAURWL010000095.1 GCA_030654965.1 Dehalococcoidales bacterium
GGGTAGTCGGAATCATCGTAACTTCTTATTTTCATACCAGTCTTACGAATATTCATAGTCATTCAGATGTTCTTGTACAGTGTGTGCCTATAGACCGTGAAACCCTGCTTCTGCCAGAATGAATTAGCCACCACATTTTGAGCCGTTGTCTGTAATTCCCCACGGGCGATGTCTTTTGACTTAAACCACTTCATTATTTCGGCGAGCATCTTTTCGCCAATGCCCTTGCGGCGATAGCTTGCAGTGACTCCCATATCATCGATATACCCATACTTCTCGCGCTTAAGACCCGGCGAAGACCCCCGTATTTCTGACAAAGAGTAGCCAACGACTCGTCCCTTGTCCAACGCTACCAGCGCAAGCCAGTCCTCAGATTTCATGAGGTGCCGTACTTGATTTTCCTTAAAATCTGGAATTGAGCCCTCACATGGTGTGAAAATTGGGTCGACATTCTGGTGAAAAAGCCCAGCCTCCCACCATAGTTGCCCAATAGCGGTTACATGCTTTTCTTCTGCTTTAACTATTTTGATAGTCATACTTTCTTTCGCCTGTATATCCCGCTCTTGCCGCCGGTCTTGCTCTCCAGATAGATATCCGTGATAGTCATTCCTTTGTCAGCCGCCTTGCACATGTCATAGATAGTTAGCGCGGCAACGGTCACGGCAGTCAGCGCCTCCATCTCCACGCCGGTCTTGCCTGTGCTTCGGGCAGTGGCAGTGATGCCGATGCTGTCCTTAACCGAAAGGTCGAAGTCAATGGCAACGCTGTCAATCAGAATAGTGTGACAAAGAGGGATGATATCGGGGACTTTTTTAGCCGCCATTATCCCAGCCACGCGGGCAACCGCGAGAACATCGCCTTTCTTGAGGCTGGCATTCTTCACCTGCAGAATCGTAGCGGGTTTCATCAGCACCTTGCCTTTAGCAATTGCTTCCCGAACGGTGGGGTTTTTCTTGCTGATATCTACCATGTGGGCTTCGCCACCAGCGGTAACGTGACTCAGTCTCTTAGCCATCTTGCTTACCTCACGATTTGTCAGTAATAGTAGCAGGATTGAGGAGTTTCTGGCAAGAACTCGGATTTTCCGCTCCCCAACGTGGGAGAGGACGAAACCTGCCATGATTGTAGAGAACAGGGTGAGGGGTACTAAAATTGATTTCACCCTCAACCCCGTATCAGGTACGGGGCAGGCGCTAGCCTTCTCCCCTCAAGGGAGAAGGGACTAAAAACAACATAACGCCAATTTATACAATCAAGTACTAGTCTCCGCCCACCTTGACCGAACC
Source organism: Dehalococcoidales bacterium (assembly GCA_030654965.1). Classification (GTDB taxonomy): domain Bacteria; phylum Chloroflexota; class Dehalococcoidia; order Dehalococcoidales; family Fen-1064; genus JAURWL01. The sequence goes on from JAURWL010000095.1 coordinate 1,287, forward strand.
ATCCGCATAGGTTTCAATCTTTTGCGTGGGCAGTGACTGCTTGAAACGGTCGATAATGTACTGGCAGGCAGCAAACCCTTCCCCACGATGCCCGGCGGCGACTGCAATCACCAGGTTAATATCTCCCACTTTGAGCTTGCCAATGCGGTGCGTGAAAGCGATATTCTCTACCTGCCATTTCTGTTTAGCATCCGCCGTCAAGGCCTGGAGTTTTTCAACCGCTTTGCCATCCCTATCCTGATACTCGACAGAGACAACGGATTTATCGTGAGAATTGTCCCTGATGACGCCAACATAAGTCACCACGCAACCACTCCCGCTTGTTTTGGCACGCATGATGACCTGCTCCGGTGCGATTGGTTTGTCGGTAATTTCAATCATAAGCACGCAGGACTACGTGGATTGTGGAGGAGGAGTTTCTGAGACTATATTAGTGACGGGCGGAGCACTGCCCCCAACCGGCACTGGTTTTTTCAATAGCTCAGGGAATATTATCTTCTCCGGCAATGACGCCGCGGGAACGTTTTCTTTGAAGAGAGCCTCCAGTTCGTCATAGTCTAGAGTCTCTTTAACAATAAGTGTTTCGGTCAGCTTAACAAGCACTGCCCTGTTATCGGTAAGAATTTTCGTGGCAACCTCATATTGTGCATGAATAATCTCATCGATTTCGTGGTCGATAGCTTCCGCAGTTTTATCACTGTAGTCTTTCTGCTCGGAGATTTCCCTACCGAGGAAGATCAGTTCCTGCTTATCACCGAATGTGCGCGGTCCCAATTTCTCGCTCATACCGAGGTCGGTTACCATTGTACGTGCCAAGTAGGTTGCCCGTTTAATATCATCGTGGACACCTGATGCACTTTCTCCATAAATCAATTTCTCGGCAGCGTGACCAGCCAAGTACACCGCGATTTTATCATTCAATTGAGAACCCGCCTGCAGATAATGGTCTTCTTCGAGTTGTTTTGTATATCCCAAAGCCATTCCACGCGCGACAATTGAGATTTTGTGCGGCGGGTCAGCGTGCGGCAACATCCGCGCAACGACAGCATGTCCCGCCTCGTGATAAGCAATCTTTTCTTTCTCCTTTGGACTGATACGCTTACTGCGCCGCTCCGGACCGGCGATGACTTTATCAATGGACTCTTCCAGGTCTTCCATCTCAACTGCCTTCTTGCCACGGCGTGCGGCGAGTATAGCCGCTTCGTTAACCAGGTTGGCAAGGTCGGCTCCGGAAAAGCCAGCAGTCTGTTTTGCCAGTGTCTCAAGATTCACCGATGGCGCCATCAGCTTGTTTTTGACGTGGACTTTTAAAATTCCAATACGCCCCATCACATCCGGCAAGTCGAGCACTACCCGACGGTCAAAACGTCCCGGGCGGAGTAAAGCCGGGTCAAGGATATCGGGACGGTTGGTGGCGGCGAGAACGATGACATTTACATTCGTATCGAAACCATCCATTTCGGTGAGAATCTGGTTCAGTGTCTGCTCGCGTTCATCGTGACTGCCACCCAATCCCGCCCCACGGTGCCGTCCGACGGCGTCAATTTCATCAATAAAGATGATACAGGGGGAATGGCGCTTGGCGTTATCGAAGAGGTCGCGCACACGGGAAGCGCCAACGCCGACAAACATCTCCACAAACTCACTGCCGCTGATAGAGAAAAAAGGCACACCCGCTTCGCCGGCAATCGCACGGGCAAGCAGGGTTTTCCCTGTTCCCGGCGGACCTATCAGGAGAACACCTCTGGGTATGCGTGCGCCTAACGTCTGGAAACGTTCACGCGACTTCAGGAAATCCACAACCTCCTGCAGTTCCTGCTTGGCTTCATCAACACCGGCGACGTCATCAAAAGTTACAGATGGTTTATTTCCGGGGAAAAGACGGGCGCGGCTCCTCCCGAACGAGATTGCCTGATTATTGATACCGCGAGCGCGGAAGAACACAAAGAAAATGAAGACTCCGAAGATAATGAAGGGTAATGTTGCTAAAGCTACACCACCCCAATCAACACCACCGGGTTTAATCTCATATACGGATACCCCCTCAAGCTTCAAATCGGTGATATCCCAGATAGTGGAGAAACCAATGTAGCTACGTAATTCGGTCTTATCTTTGGCATAGACAGTCAGCCATTCACCATCTACCGCAATTTTGTCGATTTCATCATTCTGAGACATGGAGATAACCTGGCTGATGGGGATTTCTTGGAGTTTTGGTTGTGGCACACGGACAATAAAAACAACCAGCGCCGCGATACTTGCCAGCAGAAGCAAATAAAACAGCCCGGTATTTCTCGCTTTCGGTTTCATGGTTTCCTCGATTCCTAATGCACTCTGACTTCATTATAGCAGAGTTACCATAAATGCAATAGAAATCGGCGTTTCACACTTGGAGTTCTAGTGTCGGGTTAGCTTCGTTCAGAGGCGGCTCGTTTCTATAATACTTCTGGTAAGAGGTTGGCAAGAGGTCATAGTTTATCATTATTGTGTAATTCATATTATTCTTTCTATGCAGGATGCGCAGAGAATGGGTATTGGCTTTTTAGGGAAAGTGATAATTGGCAGATTAAATTGTGAGGCAACTAATAAAATGCCCAAGGCGGGTCATATGAGACTTCATAAGCTCTACGGAGTGTGGCAGGTGGAGAGTTTTTACCTCATTCATGACATATGGATGAGGTAAGCAATCAAATAAAAATAAAGGTTAAAGGGAAAAGAAAAAAATAATAAAGGACGGTAAAAATGAATTTCAAACGTAAAAAATCTCTCATTATATCAGTGTTGGGTGTCGTTGTTGCTATGTCCTTAATAAGCATACAACTAGTCTATGCTGCTAGCCCTGATGCACCTTTGTCGTTGTATGAAGGATATGAAGAAGACTCGCTACTATTTGCAGAAATTTATGCAAAACAACATGGAGTAACTGTCAACGAAGCTATTCATCGATTTGAACTACAGGATCTCGTAGGTGATTTGGATGCTGAAATAAGCAGCAAAGAGGTGGAAACATTTGCAGGACTCTGGATTGAGCATACTCCAGAATTTAGAGTTGTTGTTCTGTTTACCCACAATGCAGAGGAGACGATAGAGCCTTATATCCAAAAATATAGAGGTCTGGCTGAAATCATAGAGGTACGTACAGTAGAGATGTCGTTATTAAAACTCCAAAATGTTTAAAATGAGGTTTCATCTTCTGCCACAAGTTTGAGCATACCTGTAGCGTCAGAAATTGATGTATATACCAACCGTGTTAAGATTTATGTCAAAGACCGAGCTAGATTTGACGACGCTATAGTAGATGGTAAATTGAGAGTGCCTGCTTGTGTTGATGTAGTCACCGTTGAATCGCTGGGGACACTTGACACAGATATTTACGGAGGTCTTGCTCTGACTACCTGTACTAGTGGTTATGCAGTCAAGACGGCTGGTGGTACCAAAGGCATTACTACGTCTGGCCATGTTGAAGCAGAACAAAGTTACGGTGGTCACAATTTACCACTTCAGGATGAAGAATATGCCACATCCTACGATATTCAGTGGCATACCGCTCCAGATTTTACTGTGGTGAATAAAATACAGTGGTATACGGGTTATGTCTGTGATATCAACTTCACAAAAAGCCGAAGTGAGCAGTCAATTGGTGGATGGGTTGCTAAGTATGGTAAAACCACCGAATTCACAGCCGGCCATATTAGTTCCAAGACCTATCAGCCTCCTAATCCAGAAGATGCTACGGCAACTTATATTAGGGTTGACAACGACGGAGGTTATGAAGACCTCTCTCAATCCGGTGACAGCGGCGGGCCATGGTTTAATAATCATACTGCATATGGAAGCCATTGCGGTTCGGTTGCTGGTGACATGGATGATGTGGACTGCACCCCTATGAGTGGACAGATAGGGTTAGGAGGGTCTGGCGGGGTTGGTTCTCATTCTGCTGAATAATTGGTAGCTCCTCGAACTCATTCGGTGGCCGGTAGCCCAGTGCCGAATGGAGCCTCTTACGATTATAGACCTCCTCGATGAAATAGGGAAGCCGGGCTGTCACGTCATCTATGATTTCGTACTCGTATAGGTACACCTCCTCCTGCTTCAGAGTCTTGAAAAAGCTTTCCATCACGGCGTTTTCA
>JAURWL010000100.1 GCA_030654965.1 Dehalococcoidales bacterium
CGAAATGCACGCTGTCGCCGGAATCTGGCAGACCAGGAATATTTTGGAAGACAATCAATAGGATAAACATGTAAAGCATTCCCCAAACGCCTTCCATTCCGACAGCTTGAAGTGCAGGAATTCGAACTTTATACTTGTCGAGCCCGAGTATTTTTCCTGCTGCGTTCTAGATCTCGATCTAGATCTATTTTGTGCATTGGCCACGGCGCCTGGCGAGCACGGGTCAGAGTGATAAGATTGAGCGAGCAACGGGAGATTATAATTGCAATCTTCGCATTGTCGGTTCAGCGAGGCGCGACAGTAACGCAGCAAGCAAGCGAGTCGACGTCGAGCCGGATTAATATTTCTAACAGTGTCTACCTCCTGTATTTTCGATTATGCAGGCCGGCGTGTTGCGATATATCGATATCGGTATCTCGTGCACGTGCCTCGAGCTCGCAATAGCATGATCAGAACTCGATCGCGCGACGAGCTCGAGCATATCAGGGAAGTTGAATCAAATTTTGCTGACATTTTGGTTGCATCGATCAAACGATGACATTGTGCCGCTCGAGCGCTAGCGCCGGAAACATCGATCCTGTCGTTGCAGCAGCAGCAGCAATGTGTTCTATCGTCGGATCTGGAGTTCGATCCGACTTCGCCCGCTTCGCTTGTTTGCGTAAGTCCGAGTCGTCTGGTTTACGCTTCGTGGAGTCGATGTTGGAGGAGGCGGAAGCGACTTGCACATCCACATCCATCTTCGCTGTTGATTCATCGGCGGCGATTGTCGATGGCTGGTCGTTTGTCTGGCCTACTTTCGCCTTCTTCGATCGCTGTCTCTCTTTTCGCGCCTGTTTCACTTCGTCCGATGGCGGTGCCTTACGCTTGTTCTGAGGAGGATGCTTCGCTGCATTCGCTGTAGTGGTGGCGAGAAAGATTGCAGCTTGTTGTGCAGCCTCGAGAGCGACGCTCGTTCGAAGGGTGAGTGCTTCGACTAGTTGCTGTCGTTTCAGCACCGCCGCTTCGTCACCGCCACTGCTGACGAGCTTCTGCAGCTCCAATGTTCGACATTCGAGCTGTCGCAAGCGTTTTTGTGCGGCCGAATCTGCATTTCGCTTCGTCGCGGTAGCATGACGCAGCTTCTTCGTGATAAACTGTTCTTGCTGCTGCTGCGCATCACTGATGTCTGCTTTCTGTTCCTGTTGACTTTCGTTTTCCTCCTTCGACTCATCTCTGGTCGCAGCAACTGGAGCGATCGGCTCAATCCACTCATATTTCGTTTTCAACTCATCGATCGACAATTTCGTGTATGCTTGATGCAGTACATCCCGTTTCGAGAGTCGCTCCTTCACCTGTTCATCAGCCTTCTTTGCGTGAGCCTCGAATCTCGCTAAGTCTGCCGCTCGGTCTTCCGCGGAGGTTGCATTGGCGTCGAGCAGCTCTGCAGTGATGCGTTGTACTGTATCCATTGCAGCCGCGGTCAACATGAACTGTGTCTCGAGCCTGCGTAACTCTGCCTCCGCTCGTTCCTTAGCTCTGAATAGTCGACAGAGGAGACTTTGCTCTCGCGAGGATTGACTAAGCGCAGGATGCTCGTCAGCCACATGAGAACTGGTATCCTTGTGCTCGTTCTCTGCTTCGTCCTCATCCTCTCGATCACCCTCCTCTTGCTCGTTTTGTACATCAGTCGCTGTGGTGGTAGCGATCGGCTGTCCTTCTGCATCAGGAAGACAGCTCGAAGACGAAGACGCGGCTGCAGCGACGGCGGCGTCAACACCGACGGAAGAAGCATCGACTTTGCTGGATGTGTATGGAACAGCAATCACAGGCGGCCAATCGTATTTCGCTTTCAGCTGTTCGATCGATAGCAGCACATCTTCTTTATACGTCTGTAAATGCGGCCGTTTCTGAGTCGTTCGAGTCATTTCGACCAGCTGTCAGCAAGCGAGGTATGTGCGTGAAGAAACAGATCTGTGCAGAAGCAACAGCGACTCGGTCAGTTGGATCGAACGGAGATTAGTGACGGCTTGCCAAGAGTCGAACGCGATATGACGAGGCTGCGATCTGTCTCACGATGATTCGCGTTTGCGTTGTCTGCTTCGATGATTCCATTCAATCGCTCATACGTATTCCGTTGTGTGACACTCGTCAGCGTGCTGCTGCTGATTGAGCGATCGATCGGCCGAACTTTCGCGCGCAAACGTGTGTCCACTGACAAGACGAAGTCGCGACCTGATGTGAGCAGCTGACTAGCACGGCTCAGATGATGATGACACGCAGATGCGCGAGATGTCATTCTGGATGAACTCCTCTCGCTGCTGGCCAGACTCGATTGACCGCTCCAGTCGACTGTGTGCGACTCCGACTATTGCAGCAAGCAGGTCACTCTCTCTCCCGTCATCGACGATGCGAATTCACGACAGTATAGATGGACACGACGCATGACAGAGACGAGACCACAACTCAAGCGACTGGCGAGAAGTGATTCTCTGACGATCGAGCTATGTGCAAATTAGTCGAACTCACCGCAAGACGTGGCTTTCACTTAAGAGTCGACTTTGCAACGAGCAAGCAAAGAGGGTCAAACTAAGGGTTATCATGTATGCTGAGTACAGCTATGACAGAATTAGGCCAGCAACTCGCGTGGCTGTGTAGTTATAAAAAATAAACGGAGTAGACTTCATTGCTGGAGATGAGGCTGTACGACGCGAAGGGTGGCG
>JAURWL010000108.1 GCA_030654965.1 Dehalococcoidales bacterium
CGGTAGAGATGGGGGTTGGGATGTATGGCGCTTTTTTACAGCGGAAGAAAGAGGGGATCCAGATGGATGATGGCTTCTTCTGTTGCGGTTGTAGGATTTGCGAGAAGATGTCGCTGGAGTGTGCTGCGAGGAATCTCTCCGATGTAAACTCTGTGCCTGAGAGATGCGATGAACTCGTCGTGGATGCGTCGTCTACAAACATTGGCGTAGTCCGATTCGCAACGTTGGACGTCGCGATGATATCCTCTTGCTGTAGGAGCACGAATAAACAAGGATGAGAGTGAGCAACGCTGTTCGCATCGCTGATGTTTGCCTCGCTGTTGTTTGCCTACTGACCAGGTTCTCATGTCCATCGACCAAGCGCCGTGTATCTGCATCCAACTTTCTTCCTCCGCGAACGAGATCGATGTATCGAACTGATGTCGGACTGTAATCTCTGCATACGAGCGGCAAGTGGATCAGACTTCCTCGGACGAGAGTGGATCAGAATGCTGGTGGTGGATCGGTGAGCGCATTATCGATGGCGGCTTTTGAGAGAGAGAGCGAGAGAGCGAAAGAGAGAGAGAGAGAGAGAGAGAGAGAGAGAGAGAGAGAGAGAGAGAGAGCAGTGTTCATGTGTGAGCATCTATGTGTGATCAGAATGCTGTCGCTGATGTATATGTATGTGTGTGCTTCGCTGCTACTGACCTGTGCTGTGAGCGGCAAGTAGATCAGATCGCCTCCGAGCGAGTGGATCAATGTGTTTGTAGAGAGAGAGTGACGCATCGGTGACGAGTGACTGTAGAGAGAAGAGATCATGTCCAGTGGCGAGTGAGTATCGATGTGTGTGTATATGTGTGTGTGCGACAACACGATCGCTAATGGTTGTGTGATCGCTGCGACGAGTGTTCTGGTTCTGACCTGCTACTGTTGTCGCTGTGAGTGCTGTTGTATGTATCGCGATTCAGTGTAGATGTGTGTGTGTGTGTGTGTGTGTGTCAGTGTGTTGTCGTTGGTTGGTTGGTTGTGATCGTCTTGCCAGAGCCCTCAGTGTCTCATTGGAGCCCTCTGACGATTCTCGTGCACGAAAACAACGTTCGGGGCTCTTATGAGACGTTCGGGGCTCTGATGAGACATTTGGGCATCGATGAGACATGCCTTGCGCACTCCCGACCATTTCTGTTTTGGTCGGAACGCCGCAAGCAGTCCGTCAATCAGACGATTCTGTCGCGATGTCTTATGCGGTCTGAACACTCATTTGACTCACGCAAGATGAGATAGACGAGAACATAAACAACAACCAATCACACTCACAATTCGTCAGAATACATTCATTGTGTATTATGAGAATAGTAATCGTATTTGTAGAATCGATCAAATGGAAAAATGAACAAACGGAAAAACGAAACACTTTTCCATTTTTCCATTCTTC
>JAURWL010000110.1 GCA_030654965.1 Dehalococcoidales bacterium
TCATATTCAATTAATGTATGCATGGATTAACGTATACGTATGCGAGCTTCAGCGTCACAAGATTCAATCGTCGCCTTCCTCGTCGCTCTCGAGTGCGCCGGTCATTCGACCCGCTTGTTGCGCCTGCTCCGTGGAATCGACGTCGATCGCAACGCAGTTATTGATGGCGTAGAGTAGCTTTCGATGTAGTACCGAGAGAGAGGAGTATTTAGGCAGTTCGACCGAGAAGAAGCACTACGAAACAGAACACAACATCATTTTGCGAGTTCAGCAACGACTCGAAGACTTGCACTGCTGCAAACGCACTTTGAGCCGATGACGCTTGCGTGCTTGCCGCTCGATACTGACCGTATGTGCGACAGGTAGGTAATCATCTGGTCGACCGCCAGGACGAGGGTTCAATATCTGAATTTTGAACTTGCGCTCAAAATCAGCGGCGACGGAGGGAAGGCGAGAACGGCCCCTACGAACGAGAACACAAAAGAGTGAGCACGAGGATATCGAACACTGCAGACACGTTTGATTGCTGCGTTACTGACCAAACGAATTGTATAAAGGCCGCGCGTTCCTGTTCATCGAACTTGAGCGACATCACGCGCCAGAAATTTTGAATGTGCGAATCGCGATCGGAACACCCTTCGTAGACGGTTAATCTGAGAGCACGTACAAGAAAGCGAATGAGCGCGTGAAACACAAACACTTCTCAGATCGCAACGCTTGCGTGCATGAAACTGACTGTTTGAGCAGCGTGAGGTCGATCTTGCCCGTTCCACAGACTAGATTCCTCAACTCCTGCCAAGTCAAGCAGCTCAACATGCTGATCGGTACCACTTGACTCAATCCCGCTCGAATGGCCGCACACTGCACTCGGAATTCGTGTTTTCGGTACCAGAGTAGCGATGAGACGAACTCATCGCGATTTGACCAAGTGACAGGGATCGACTCGCCACCAGGCACCAACTCGTGCTGCTTCATGTCACTGCCGACGACGACGAATGATGAATCGATGTACTCTGAGAACTCATCCGGTGATATGCCTGAACTACCGGTGTTGATGTGTGATTCGAGTTTGCGCAGCTCGTTTAACATCTTGAATGACAGGCGATCAATCGCCATCACATCTTCTTCCGTGATCGGATCATCGACCAGCGGCTTCCAAACCATGCTCGGAAGGTCAAGTGCGAGTAGATCACCGCTTCTCATCGCGACACCCATCAATTTCCCGAGGAATTCGAACATCGCCAGTTCGATCGGCGATGTGGCACTCGGATTCGGAACGTAGTGATTACGATTCTGACCAATCTGCTCACGAGCATTCGGACAGAGAATGAAGAGGGAGAGAGAAGAGGATTGCAACTCATGACACATGCGATCGAGACAGTCGCGCCATAGTCCGCCGTAATCATCGGCGAACATGCCTTTGAACACGGTTTTCCAGGCCTTCTGACGGTACTTGATCAACAGTCTCGTCGGATCACGATCATGATCACCATATTTGTTCTCCTCCTCGTGTCGATGCAGGTGTAGCTGTTGGAAAGCTTGTCCAAAGATGCTCTTCGTGCCTGTTGTGTCGACACGAGCCTGATGTACCAACTTCTGACTCTTGAACATGTCGAGTCGAAGTGTGAACATCGACTTGCTCTGATCTTGCGTATTCGATGTCTGTGTGAGCGCCTGTCTGAGTAGGTGTTTCTTGATCGCGCAGAAGAACAATGCTCGAACATGCGTATCTCTGAGGTGTCTCGAAAGGATGCTTCTCCTCGCCGGTTTCGAGAAATTGACAAGTGTCATCGTCGTCGCGAGCAGCTCGTTCAATGTCTGTAAGAACGCGACACGCATGGCGAAGGCGAAGGATGCACTCACACCGAACGGCATGAGAGTGAGAGAGAAGCTTCTTGCATGAGAAGGACTGCTCGCGGCGGAGGAGGCAGAACGAGCAGACAAAGTCGCTTCGATGTTGTTCAAGATCGAATGAGTCACCTTCTCCTCCGGTGTCAATGTAAACGACGCGGCATCAATCGCAAGCGGACTGACTGGATCTGCTCCAGCACTGGCCGCTGATGCGTTCACTCCTCCACCAGCTTTCTCCGCTCGTCTGGAGAGTAGTGCGACGAGCTCTTCGTCCTCCGCAGGTCCAAACAGTGCACTGATCGTTCTGAACGTCGTCAACGGCAGCAGCGGTGCTTCCTCCTCTTCTGCATCAATCGTGCTGTCATCTACTTCCGGCGCCGGGATGACTGGTAGTTCGGAGATGACTAGGGAGATCGTCGGCTCAGATGCATCCACGCTCGCGGAAAGACCATCGGATGACAGTTCGACCGATGCAGGATGACGACCGAGACGATTCGTACGTGGAGAGAACAAGGTCAATCCAGCAGACGACGGACTCGAAGAAGAGAGCGGACTCGATGACGAACTGGTGGCGGTGGCGGCTGGGGGAGCGGACTTTGCGGAGTTCATCAGTTCATATGTGAACGGCTTCGAGCCGAAATTCACATCGACATGCTCGGTCGGATTGTACAGCCCGATTGCAGCGTGCAGAGCCTGATCAGATACATGCGCGAATCCAACACCGATCAGCTTACCGTTGACTACGAAGAAGATCTCTCGTTTCTTCTTGTCAAATCCGCACCCGATGACATC
>JAURWL010000124.1 GCA_030654965.1 Dehalococcoidales bacterium
CGTCTTCTCGTTACGTCCCAGTTCAATTGTCTGTGTAGCCTCAACCATACCGTTTATCATCAACTTCACGTCATATTGCGCGGTAACTGCGCCGGTATTCACCATCTCTGCGGTAATGGTAATGGGTTGACGCACACTTGCTTCCAACGGTGTAACAGTTAATTTTTCATTAACGAAGTTAGCCGGTGGGTAAGGGGGTTCGGTGACCAATCTGGAAATAACGCCATACCAGGTATAATCGACTGTGTAGATTTCACGGAGCTCAGTTAGTCGGATATAGTATGTCTGTTCGCTCGGCGTGCTATTTCCCAGTTCAACATTGTAGACGCTACCGTCTTTTAGTGTCAGCGTAATGTCCAGATTGGGGGTGGTAAAACCATACTCGGCTAGCTGGGCATCCGTAGCGTTTTGAACGAGTCGCCTATCCGCCCCGGGCCCGCTGAGGAGGAGAGGAATACCGCCGCCCCATCTCTGCATATCCACAATGGAGCCATTTTCAACATCGAAATAAAAATAGCGGTCTTCGTGCACCACAAAGCTCACACTTTTTTCTTCCCTGGGCATATTGATAACGATGTGTTGAAGTTCATCCATATCGAAGTCCCAGACGTATGGGATGGAATCTACAGGCGCCTCAGGTTTAGGCCGGCTGACCGCGTAGAAAGTCACCCCCAGGATAGCCGCAATAACCACCAGAACGATAATAGCTCTAAGCTTCAATATTATTCTCCTGAATAATCCCGGTTATCTCCGCCGCCACCAGATGACTATCCCCATTACCAGGACGATAGCCGGCAATAGAGCAATACTTGAGATGCGGAGGAAGTTGGCTTTCTCCGGTGTGAGAATGAGCCGGCGGGTTTGAAGCACTTTCTGTTCAATGGAGATCAATTCCTTGCCGGCGGCAAAACCACCCACTATCTTGAGAAATAGGTCGCTGTTATTGACGTTAAGGAAATGGGTATTTGAGGCAAAATCAGAGTCGCCGATAATAGCAATATTTGGGCTCTCAGGTGCCGGGACTGTAGTATCCGTAGCTTCTGCTGGTAATATGATAAAACCAATGTACAGCGGACCTTTCAGGTCTTTTTCAGCATTATACTTGGGGTCAGTCAGGGGGGAGTATTCATCTGTCATCCAGCTGTCCTTACTTGTCAGAAGTAAGGGTATCAATTCCGACCCCGCAGGTACGTTTTCAGTTGGAACGATAGCCGTTACTCCTGGAAAATAGGTAGTAGGAATAGCTTCACTCCAATAGGCATAAATTCGGTCTCTCGTTATAATTGGTGTAGTCTTGTTGGGTGAAGAATAGGATTTTGGGTCAACAATTATGCCCTTTTGAACATTGAGACCCCATGGGGCAAGTAGTTGAGCGATATCATCCGGGGCATCCGGGTTAGTTAGAAAGAACACTGTGCCATTCGCTTTCAAGTAGTCAGCAATGATTTGCCTTTCGCTTTCATTCATTGACTGTTTGGGACCGGCGATTACCAGAACAGCGCAGTCATCCGGTATCGCGGGAGTGCTGATTAAATCAAGCATATCTACCTGAAAGAGGTTATCGAGAAGCGCGTCGCGCGCATACTTATATCCGGTAGCGCCAGTATCCAGGGGACTTGATTCACCGTGACCCGTCAGAAAGTATGTCTTCTTCTGCTTGATGCCTGATACTTCGAGGATAGCATTGGTGAAAGCATGTTCGGCTTCGTAATACGTGACCCAGGCAGGCACAAATCTTGTACCTTGTTCGGTTTCAAAAACAACGGATTGATACAGAGATGAGTCTGTTATGCCGTACTTGGTGGCTTGTTCAGGGCGTTCTTCGGGGTCAATCAGTGTAATATTCAGTTTATCCGTATAGTTCTGGTACTCATGGAGGAGCGCTATAGCATAAGGTCCAGCTAGATTGTAAATATCTGCATAATCTTCGGGGATATCTTTTACTTTCGGCACAAAGAAGCACAGGACGTCTACCCGCTGGTCTAGTTTCGCAAGAACGTCCTTAGTCTGAGAAGTGAGGGTAAATTTCGATAGTCCCGTAAAGTCAAAACGGTGATACTGGGCAACGCTAATCGCGTTAAGTAACAGGACGATACTTGTAAAGACTGAGACGAGGATGATGGTGCTGGTGCTGAATTTCCCCCGCTTACTTGCCAGGGCGCCACGAACACGTCTAAACTCAATAATCCCTGCGCTAGCGACGAGAATAATGCCCAGCCCGATGATACCCAAGGCAACATACCCGAGTCCGGGCAGCACAAGGAGCAGGATAAGCCCGGTCAGCATGGCAACCACGCCCATTATGGCAAAGACAGCAATTTGCATTTAGCCCCACCTGCTTGCTTCAATAGAGCGGGTTGAAAAATAAAGAAACAGAGCGGTTATGCTTAGATAATAGACAATATCCCTGGTATCTATGATACCCACTTCGAAACCCGCGGAATGATAAGAAAGCGAAATGTAACTGAGCACCTGTTGCAGGGCTTGCGGAGCGCTACTGGCAATGATACCAATCACCCACAAACCAAAGAGAATAGCCCCCGATACTACGGCGGCAACAATCTGGTTTGAGGTCAGTGACGAGGCAAAAATCCCTACCGAAAGAGCCGTACTGCCGAGCAAGAACAAACCCAGGTAGCTTGTCCATATTGGTCCCATGTCCGGGTCGCCGAAGATAACAAGCAGTAGTGGGTAGAAGAGGGTTAATACCAGCATTGTGATAAGAATACCCATACTTCCGAGGAATTTGCCCAGAACGACATCCGAGTCTCTAACCGGAGAAGTGAGGAGGAGTTCCCATGTGCCCAGTTTCTTTTCTTCTGCCAGGGTGCGCATGGTCAGCACGACGGCAAACAGTAGAATCAGGACATTTCCGCCTGTCTGAACCCCGAACACGGAGAGTGGGTCGATAAAACCTTTAAGGCTGGTATCATTAAAGCTGGTGTTTGTCAGGTACAGAACGAAGAACAATCCGCTGAGTAGCAGAAAAATACAGACTACAATATATGCCATAGGTGAGGTAAGGTAGGAGCGCAATTCCTTGGAGGCAATGAGCATAATATTTCTCACTGCTCGGGCTCCTCATCATCTTTTGTGGTTAGTTGCAGGAAAATTTCTTCGAGACTCATCTCCACCGATTCAGCGGAGAGTAGTGTCCAGCCGCTCTTCACCATTGTTTCATTTATTATCGCCCGCGGGTCAATTTCTGCCGGTGATTCTACAACGAAAAAGTCGCCTTCGCGCATTACCCGGCGAACTCCCGGGACACGGCGTAAAGCAATAGCAATCTTGTCTGCGGGACCTTTGACCTCAACACGGATGCGGCGTGCCCCTCTTAGAACTGCTGAGAGGTTTTCGATATTATCTTCCGCCACGATTTTACCGCGATGGATAATAATCACCCGTTCGCAGATAATGCTGACTTCGGGAAGGATGTGGGTGGAGATGAGAACGGTGTGTTCTTTACCCAGTTCTTTAATAAGGTTCCTGGTCTGGGCAACCTGTATGGGGTCGATGCCGATTGTTGGCTCATCCAAAATCAATACGTCCGGGTTGTGAATGATGGCTTGAGCAATACCCACCCGCTGTCTGAATCCGCGAGAAAGCTTGCCCACAATTACATCGATATATTCTTCGAGGTGGCAAATCTGGACAACTTCATCGATGCGGGCACGGGTTTGTTTGGCATCCAGCCCCCTGATACGCCCGAAGAACTCCAGGTAATCGCGCACTTTCATATCGGTATAAAGCGGAATCGATTCCGGCATATAACCAATGTGACGGCGTCCTTCCAGGGAGTCTGTAGCCATATTGTGGTCGGCAATAAACGCATCGCCTCTAGTGGGCATAAGAAAGCCGGTCAGGATACGCATAGTGGTGGTCTTGCCGGCAGCATTGGGACCGAGTAAGCCTACAATTTCACCCTTGCCGACATTGAAGCTAATGTTATCAACGGCGAGTCTTTTGCCGTAATATTTAGTGAGATTCTGTACACGTATCATAATTTATTTTTACTATTGTTTTATTGGTCGCTATTCTGTTGAACTACTGGTTGTCCCTTTCTTCAATCTCTGCAAATGGTAGTATAACCACGCCTGAGTCTCAGAGTCGTAGTTGCCGCCATGAATACTGTAGTAATTCACTTCTTTGGTGCCCCATTGGGCATTGAGCCAGTCCGTATACGCTTTTGCTTTGAGAGCATCAAGGTGCTCTGACTGAACTTCCCGGGCGACGTCTTTTTCAGTTATCATAAACAGAGCATAGTCCTGTGAAGCAGTATCGCTAGTGTCAGTTCCCATGTTGTTAATAATAGGTTCGCTGCATTTCCCGATGTCCAGAGCGGCTAATACGTATTGAACGCGGTCTTCAAGGAAACCGAAGGGAAACCAACCAATATCGCCGCCATTTTCCTTCGATTCTGTATCGAGTGAGACTTCTCTGGCAAGACTGGCGAATTCCTCGCCGTTATCCGCCCGTTCTTTCACACTAAGAGCTTCTTCATAGGTCTTCACTACTATTACCCAGAGGTGTCCCTGCTCAGCCACACTGGGTGTATTGTCTGCGAAAAGCTGTGCCATACGTTGCTGTTGTAAGGAACGCTTCACTAAGTCCCGTAACTGCTTATTAGAATACTGAGTGGTATTGAGTAGCTGACGGTACCACTCAGTATATTCGTCATCGGTAATACTCTCACTGCTGCCCTTAGCGGCATCATGGAGCGCGGTGTCAATATCCTGGTCGGTGATATCAATGCCGTGCTTCGGAGCTTCCTGCATGATGATAAGTTCGTTGACCAGGGATTCAAAAAGGGTTTGCCCGATGGGGTCATCACTGGAACTGTTCAATGCCCGCTTCAAGAAGTAGTCGATTTTGACCACATCGTTATCAACTTTAATTATGACGCGCTGAAATGGCATGACATAAATCAGGTAATAGGCGATGCTGATAACAAGAATAATGACAACGAAGATTGATACAGCCGTGATAAAGGTATTTCTGCGTTTGTTCTTTTCTTTGTCAGCGGCTTTAGTATCAGGGGCTCTTTTTGTTTGTTGACGATGCGATGGAGTACTTGCTGACTGTCTGTTAGGTTGATAGTTAGGTGTGGGCATAAATTCCTTTTCTCAAATATCAATTATAACGCAATCAGAACAAAAAGGTTAGTTTTCACAAAAACCCATTCTCAGGGTTGATGTAAGCGTAACGAACCGCTTTACTCCGGCGCAAGAGGGTAAAGTAATGGTATTTCAGAACGTGCCGGTTATTTCACCATGTGACAGGATACCCAGTGCTCACTCCCTGGTGTAAGTTCCCTCAACTCTGGCTGTTTCTGCTTGCAGATATCGCTTGCCATATAGCACCGCGGGTTGAAACGACAACCAGGTGGTGGGAAGATAGGACTGGGCACATCACCCTTGAGGATAATGCGCTTTCGGGTGCGGTCCACCTTGGGGTCTGGGATAGGCACTGCGGATAAAAGAGCAATAGTATAAGGATGTAAGGGGTTCGCATATATCTCGTCAGCCATGGTGATTTCCACAATTCTCCCCAGGTACATCACGGCAACGCGGTCGCTGATATTGCGCACCACAGAGAGGTCGTGAGCAATGAAGAGATATGTTAAACCGAGTTCATCGCGGAGTTTCTCAAGCAGGATGATAATCTGTGCCTGAATAGACACGTCCAGAGCTGAGACCGGCTCATCACAGACCACAAATTTAGGGCGTACTGCTAGGGCGCGGGCAATGCCGATGCGCTGACGCTGACCGCCACTGAATTCGTGCGGGTAACGGTCAGCCATATACGGTTCAAGCTCGACCATACGAAAAAGTTCGGCGACCTGCTCTTTGTATTCCTTGCCTCTGGCAAGACCATGAACCTTGAGAGGCTCTCCGATAATCTGACCGGCAGTCATGCGCGGGTCAAGGGAAGCAAATGGGTCCTGGAAAATAAGCTGCATATTACGGCGCATCCGGCGCATCTGCTCTTTCTTGAGCTTGGTTAATTCGACTCCCTCGAAGCGCACCGTGCCTTTCATTCCTTCGTAAAGCTGGAGAATACAGCGTCCGGTGGTTGTTTTACCACAGCCGCTCTCTCCCACCAGCCCGAGAGTTTCTCCTTTCTTGATGTAGAAGGAGATACCGTCAACTGCTTTAACATCCGCCACTCTTCTCTGAAGAACTCCGGCGGTTACCGGGAAGTACATAAATAGCTGGTCAATTTCAATCAGATGATTGTCTTTCATTATCCGATAACCCTCACTTGTATTACTGTGCTTTCTGCAGTTTGCTGATTTCGGCGAAACAGGCGCGGAAATGGTTTTCCCCAATTTTTTCAAGCGGTGGGTATTCTTCACGACACTTTGGCATAGCGTAGTCGCAACGGGGGTGGAAAGCACATCCGCTCGGCAGACGCGCCAAGTTGGGGGGTAGACCCTTGATAACTCTCAGTGATTTTTTCCGCTCGCTGTCCAGTCTCGGCACTGACGCCAGCAAGCCGATGGTGTAGGGATGGAGGGGATTGGAATAGAGTTCTTCGGTCGGAGCGGTTTCGACCATTCTACCCGCGTACATTACATTAACACGGTCAACGTAGCGGGCAACAATGCCAAGGTTATGGGTGATAACGATGACAGAGGTGCCGAAACGGCGTCTCAGGTCATCAATAATTTCCAGCAACTGCGCTTGTACGGTAACGTCCACAGAGGTGGTTGGTTCGTCAGCGATAAGGAGGGCTGGGTTGCAGCTTAGTGCCATCGCAATCATGATTCTCTGCTGCATTCCTCCGCTGAACTGGAACGGATAATGGTTGATTCGCCGGTCCGCATCAGGGATTCCGACCAGTTTCAGCAGTCTAATGCATTCCTGTGTGGCTTCCTCTTTTTCCATGCCGCGGTGTAGTTCAAGCGCCTCGGCAATCTGGGTTCTCACAGTAAGAACAGGATTGAGGGAGGTAGTGGGTTCCTGAAAGATCATGGCGATGCGGTTACCACGGATGTGACGCATCTCCTCTTCTGTGGCTTTAAGCAGGTCTTGCCCAAAGAAAATAATCTCACCACCGACGATGATACCGGGAGGGTAAGGGATAAGACGGAGAATTGATAGAGCGCTGACGCTTTTGCCGCAAGCGCTCTCACCTACCAGCCCGACACTTTCACCCTTGGCGACATAGTAAGAGAGCCCATCGACTGCCTTGAGCTCTCCTTCCTGTGTGTAAAAATATGTTTTCAGGTCTTTGACTTCCAGAACTTTTTCGCCTTTTACTACTGTCGTCATTTCATTCGGTAACTTCAGGGATTTCCAAGAATAAGACACAGAGCTTCTGAAGGAATGCCCGGCGCCTTCAAAATACCCCTGAGTTTTTCCTCCTTCACAGAAATTACACACCTGAATTATATATGTAACAGGCTGGCTTTAGGGTGGTATTGTAACATCTACCCTTTAGCTTGTCAAGGGAAGAAACAATATTTTCTGGGTTTTTGTTTGACTTCATTTAGAGTTGTCTGTTAAAATTCAGCCACGTCGACTTGTTGACGGCAAGAAAATTCTATTTAGGAGGGTTAGGATGGCTGCTGTTGAATATGTGAAAGAAGGTCGAATTGCCTACATTACCATCAACCGCCCGGAAGCAATGAATTCCTTAAGTGCTGATGTGTCCATGGGATTGCACGATGCTATGGTTGATTTCCGGGACAATAATGACTTGTGGGTGGCAATCCTGACTGGTGCTGGGGACAGGGCTTTCTGCGCTGGCGCGGATATCAAAGGGTTCATTCCGGCTACTGGAGCCCAACCTGCTGCGGCGGGCGCTGCGAGACCGGTGGGGGCACCGGTGCGCGCCGATACTATCTGGAAGCCGTTTATCGCCGCCGTGCACGGCTACTGCCTTGGCGGTGGGTGTGAACTGGCGATGACCTGCGATATCAGAATCGCAGCTGAAAATGCCCAGTTCGGTCAGCCAGAGATTAATATCGGATTTATGCCGGGCGCGGGCGGAACCATCAGACTACCGCGCTTTATCCCTCGTGCTGTCGCCGCAGAGATGCTGTTAACCGGCAATAGGCTAAATGCTCAGGAAGCGCTCCGCGTTGGTCTCGTCAGCCGGGTCGTGCCCCGCGATAAACTGATGGCTACCGCAAAAGAAATTGCCGATACCATAATCTCTCGCGGTCCGTTGGGTGTTAGAGCGTCAAAGGAAGCCATGATTCGGGGCTACGATATGACCGTGGCAGAAGGGCTGGCGCTTGAGAGACAGTTATCCGGCCAGATACGCACTACAGAGGACTTCATTGAGGGTGCTCGCGCCTTTGCCCAGAAAAGACCACCTGAGTATAAAGGGAAATAGTTCCTGCACCTTTTATATCTCTTCCCCTACAGCACGCGCCCGGTGATACAGTGAATAAGGATTTCACCGGGGGCGTCGCTTGGAGGGAGGGGTGTTTGTTTTAATAGCCGCGTTGTGAACAAGCGTTTATCAGCAGAATTCGTTTTTCTACTAATTTTCCTGGATTCCAGCCCCCATATCAGGTCCCGACTTCCCCGTATCAGGTACGGGGCAAGCATCGGGATGGCGATAAAATCGCTCATACGGGACAGGCTTCGATGGAATGGTAATCTCCTCAAACCAGCCTGTGCTTCCACTTGCCCGTTCGGAAATAGATAAGGTAAGCAATCGCCCGCACGCTCAGTGCAATTACCATCGCCCACATTACACCGAAAACGCCATTATTGAAAATCTTTGGGAGAAAATACGCTAAAGGCAACTGTATGCCCCACATCGTGGCGAGGCTGGCAAATAACGGTATCATTGTATCGCCTACCTGATTCAAACAGCTCGTCAAGACGGATGCAGGAGCAATCACTATGTAATTGACCGTGGCTATTCTAATAAGCGTGCTGGCTAATGTCACCACACCCGGGTTGGTATTGAAGATGCGGACAACCTTGTCCGCCCATATCAGTATTGCGATGCTGATAATCGTCATAGTGCCGGTCGCTAGACCCACTGCCAGCCAGCCGGTTTTTTCCGCCCGTTCCGGTTTACGCGCCCCAAGGTTCTGTCCTGCCAGCGCTCCAGCCGCGTTACCGACTGCCGAAGCGCCCACATCGAGAAAACCATCGATTCTTTGAACCAAAACATAGGAAGCTAATGAAAACGTCCCGAAGGGGACAATAATTTTCGTAATCAGGAGACTCAGGAAGGTTCTCAGCATCTGGTTAATGGACGAAGGAATCCCGATTTTCACCTGACGCCAGATGTTATCCGGGTCGATTTTGAAACCTTTAAATGAGATATGGAGTCGACTGTGTCCGGTGAGGAGAATCCACAGACCGGCAGCACCACCCAGTGCCTGTGAAATAACACCCGTCAGAGCCGCGCCGCTAACACCGAGGTTAGGGAATATCCACCACCCGAATACCAGGAAGGGGCAAAGGGTGATGTGTAACGTCCTGAAGCAAACACCTATCCACATCGCTGTTTTTGTATCCCCGGATGCTTGCATGGTGGCTTCTGTCATCATCCTCATGCACATGGTCACCATGCTCACGAACTGGATGCGGTTATAAGAGATAGCCTCTTTAACAACATCAGGTTCCGCGCCAAAAAGGCCTATTATGTTCCGGGATAGGAAGAAACCTATGATTGCCATCAATGCCGAAAAGACAATGCCGATAATAAAAGCCTGTTGAAATGCGTGATTGGCGCCCTCTTCATTACCCTCTCCAATACGCCGGGCTACCATCGCGCGCAGGCTGGTGAATAGCCCCATCAGCAGGGCGTTGCCCACCATTACAATTTGCCCGGAAAGACCCACTGCCGCCATAGAACTGGCGCCCAGTTTGCCCACCCATATCATGTCAATGGTGGGGCCGAGCATGTTAAGGCTATTGCTGACAACTACGGGCCAGGCGAGTGTCAGGAGGTTGTTAAGGATACTGCCTTGTGTCCAATCCCTGTTGAGTGAGAGTCTTCTTCTACCGGCTCTGCCGGTATCGTTAGTTTTTAGTTGACTATTGTCCAGCTCATGGCTCAGATTGTTGGTGTGAGACGATATCTGAGTAAACTTATCATTGGTATTATTTGCATTTTTATTTTTACCAGAATTATCGCCATTATCATTTTGCATTAAATCCTTTGCTCACTCTCTATGCAAATGCACGAACTCATTGTAGCACTGCAAAATGTGCAAATTCAATTTTTGGAATAGGAGAATTTCTACTATGACTACTCCAATATATGAATGCTGGGACATAGAAACACTTCTCAGGCGGTTGGTGTTTACACACTATGACCGGCATCATATACAAATTCCTGGATTTATGTTTATAATATGGACAATAAAACAGGAGGGGAGAGAGCATGGCTTACAAAAAAGTAGTGGTACCCATGGATGGTTCAAAGCTGGCGGAGATTGTGTTACCGCATGTTGAGGAGATTGCTGCGGGTTGTCATATCACGGAAATTGAACTCGTGACCGTCACGGAAAATATGAGGGTGTATGTTCCCAGGTCGGAACCGGTAGAGCAATACAAAGCGCCGCTGGCTGTTGGCGACCGCTATTCGGGACGCATCTATAGAGCGGAATCCGCGCCGCTATTGAAAGTGTCGGTAGATGTCGGCAAGATGGCGAAGACAGCCAGAGATTATCTGATTAAGATTGCGGAAAAACTCGAAAAGAAGGGCTTGCAACCGAAAATCAGTGTGCTTGTAGGAAATGTAGCTGAAGAAATTGTTCACTTTGCTGAGGAAGAAAATGCCGACCTTATTATCATGGCGAGTCACGGTCGTTCCGGTATCAGTCACTGGGCGATTGGCAGTGTCGCCGAAAAGGTCTTTCGCGCCACGAATATCCCTCTCCTGCTGGTGAAACCGAAGCCCGGTTTCAAAGAGACCAAGCCGCGGCGCAAGGGCAAACCAGTCTAACGGATAAAACACCAAAATTCTACATTCGGGTGTTTGGGTTTAAGAATACGGGGAGTAAAATCACGGAGCAGTGAGGAAACTCCCCGTTTGTTTTCCATCTGCCATTGAGAATCGTAGCGATGTCCTGTGCTACACAACTCCCGAACTCAAGGAAGCTGTGGAGATAACCATCAGGCAAAATACGCTTCTTATATTGATTTGCCGGTGATACCCAACAGATTTGTCCGCTAGGGTAAGGTGAAAATAATACTGAGGCTGTCCGAAAATAGCGATGCTAACGTGATTTGTCATTCTCCGCGTAAGCGGGGAATCCAGGATTTTATATGGATTCCGTATCAAGGACGGAATGACAGTTGTTGTTTTCGGGCAACCCCAAGTGAGAGTCCCGATTATCATACGGGATTCCGATGAAGTCGGAAGGATTCATCCTTAAGAATTTTAATACCGTTCAATTGGTGATTTGGCTTCAGGTGGTACTATTCAGTACCACCTTGTTTTTTTATAGTGATGAAAATTCCGTTAGCAAAAATGTTAGCAGAATGGATTAGTAGTTTACCTCCAACTCAATCTTGATAGATATTCGGTAAATTCATCTGCTATTTGTTTGAAACGAGTATAGTCCCCTCCAAAAAGTCCTGCCTTAAGGGGAGCCCAAGATTCCTTTTGGGTATTCGCCTCATTTAATAAATCATGTAGTGGATTCGTATCTTCATTTTTGAGTTTCCAACCGAACCTTCCTATAGGAGTCCAAAGTCCCCGTACTCTATTGAATTGTTGCTTATCTATATCGGCATAAACCATAGAGAACAATAGTTCAAAGCGGTCGAAATGTAGCTCATAGTCTCCCCCTAAGAATAGTAGATCATCTAGCATCGGCTGAAGCAATTTAAATAAGTATTCACTCCGTGGGACATATTGACGCTCATGACCGGGGAGTTCCTTAAAGGCATCATGTAAATCGGCGGTTTGGTCTCCTATATTGGTGACCAATACAGTTGCCTTATCATACGGAGAATGGGGAACTCGAGATAAAAATATTGCAGCCAAGTTGTCATACTTCTCTGATGCTAAGGCTGAAATTCCTGAGGTGTAGAAGAGAAGCATAATAGGGTACCAGCGAAGAGCTTGCCAAACAACCAAGCCGCTTTTGGATTCAAGTCGGTCCCTCAAACGAATTGGCGCCATTTTGAGTAGCGGCATGTGTTCCTGTTTACCCCAATATGCGACACAGCACATAATACGCTGAAGGTTATATAATATGCGCTCGTATTCTTTAAGTCGGCGTGTAAACTCTTCAAGTGACCATTTACCTTGAATCATAAAATTATCTTCAGATGTTTGAAGGAGTACTTCTCGAAGTTCTTGAGAAATCAGGTCGTGAAGTTTAATTGTGTGGCGACTATCTGAAAGATACTCTTTTGCAAGGGCGATTGGGCTCGAAGATTCTGGTGGATTTGTCATATGCATAGAAGAAGGGACGGCGATAAGAAAGTCTTCATCCTTCTTTTCCTCCTTTTTTGGTGACTCAAGTATAGGTGCCTTGAAAATAAGGTCACCATCACCATCAATGAACCCGTAATGTGGTGTTTGATGAGAGTGTTGGTCTTTCCCGACGTGACTATAAACATATGCCATTACGCCGTTTGCAGTGATTATTCCGTCTGTACTTGATGCCTTACCTTGGAGAGCCTCGATGAGATGCCCAGTAAAAACGGAGTGGTGAGGTATTGGACCACCAGAATCAGCTACAACTTCATTGGCTTTGCCTGCAGTGAGTACTTGGCGAGAATAACGCAACAACATGTCTTTGAGAAAGCGCATGCTACCGGGTGGTAATGAGCGTGTGATTGCGAGACCACCGTAGCACGCATCCATTATAAAAAGCATATGCTTGGCAGGTATCAATTCTCCATTACTTGTTAGTTCATCCCATCTGATAAGAGTGGATACGTTTTGAGGGTTGCCGTCGTAGGGTACCAAGAATCCAACTTCACCTCGGCGACCAGAAAGGGTATGTCCATGTCCGGCGAAAAAGAATATAATTCTATCATCTGAATTGGAATTGGTGGTAAAAGATAGAAACGAATCAATGATATTTGCTCTGGTTGCATCGGTGTTATCAATGACAATAACATTGGTTTGATCGAAACCGAAGTTATTAATAAGTAATTCCGCTATTGCGTGTGCATCATTGACTGCATAGCCCAACGGTGAAGCATGTTGGTAATTGTTGATACCTACAATTAATGCACGACTTGCAGAATATTTTGGACTATATATTTCACTACTCATACTAATGTGTACTGTTAGTTAACCTTCTCGTTTCCTTATTATCCATCACCTGAAAGTTACCATAATTTACATCTTTTTCGTAGATTAATCAATAGAGCTGAAGAGGTGAAATAAGCATACCTGCGAAACTAACTATAAATTAGTTCTATAAGATTCTGAATTAGCGCTTTAGCGTCTATATTTAACAGACGGAAAGAGCTTACTATCGGTATGAGGCAGGAAGAGGGCGGCAATAAACTCGTTCATAAATGGCGTATAATTGGATAATTCGATATTCGTCATCCGCCGTCCGATTTCCAGCGTCTTCTCATAGTTGGCGATAGACATCAATGCCATCCGGGCGCCGGTCAGCGAGCTATTGCCGATAAACTGCATCCGCTTCGTGTCAATATCCGGCAGAAGTCCGATGGCGATTGCCTTCGGAATATTCAGCGAACTGCCGAATCCGCCCGCCACGTAAATATTCTCGAACTTGTCGAAGGACAAGCCGACGTAATCGGTGAGTGACTTGATAGCGGCAAACACGGCACCCTTTGACTTCATCAGGTTGGCAATCTCTGCCTCCGAGATGGTAATAGGTTGGCTCGTCTCACTCTCCGATGCAGGCACGATAAGATAACGGAGGTCGCCATCTTCCACATTCAGGCGCGGATTTTGCCGCGTAGTGTTGAACTTGCCGTTTTGGTCGATGATGCCGTTCCGTACCATCTCATAAATAACATCAATCAAGCCGGAGCCGCAGATACCACTGGCTTTCACTTTACCGATGGTCTCATATTGCACGGTGCCGTCTTTGATTTCCACCTTTTCAATGGCTCCCGCCGTGGCGCGCATACCACTCCGGGCGCCGGCGCCTTCAAATGCCGGGCCCGCGGAGGCAGAGCAACAGACGAGCCATTCATTGTTGCCGATAACGATTTCACCATTCGTGCCGATATCAATCAAACACCGCGTTTCCGGTCTATCCGCCATACCGCAGGCAAGCACCCCGGCGACAATGTCACCCCCTATATAGCTGGCGACACTCGGCACGGTTTCCAGAATGCCCTGCTTACTGATTTCAATACCAACTTCACGCGCGAAGATTTGCGGGTAGACGGTTGCAGTCGGCACATACGGTTCCAGTCTGATGGCGCAGGGGCGCAGATTCAAAAGGAAGTGGCTCATCGTTGTATTACCGGCGGCAACAATGACATCGATATCCTCCGGGTTGATACGGCAGTCTTTTATCAAGGCACGCGTAAGATTATTGATATTGGCGATGATTGCCTTATGGACGGGGTCTACCGAACCACGCGTGCAGGCAAATACCATGCGCGAAATAACATCTTCACCATAGCGTGCCTGGAGATTGTGACTGCCTTTAGTAGCCAGGATTTTCCCGGTCTTGAGGTGGATAAGCTGGACAACGACCGTAGTCGTGCCGATATCAATAGCCAGCCCGTAGTCCCGGTTCGATGTATCACCCTCCTCGATTTTTAGAATCCTGCCAGTGTCATTATGCCGGGCGACAGTCGCAGTCACTTTCCAATCGTTCTCACGCAGTTTATCCGCCAGGTTTTGCAGGCAGGCTAGTGATATTTCAAAGTCTTGATAAGGTGTTACCTTCCGCAATTCGCGTGTGATGCGGTCGATGTCTGAGATATTATCCTGTAAGGTCGGTTCGGGAAGCGGCAGGTAAACTTTTTTCACAAGCGGGTCATAAGAGGTTGCTCTTTCTCTAGGGCGTCTGGTGAGGACGACTTTTTCCGGCTCGCCGTAAACTACCGGCGACCCAGTCATGAGAATTTTTTCCTGTTCAGCGCGGGATTTAACGGGCACCATGACAGTGAGGTTATCTTTTACTTTTGTCTGGCAGGCAAGCACAAAGCCCTGTTCAATTTCCTCACCGGTCAGAAAGCCGAGGGTGTGCTTGTCCGGATGAGCATTCCCGCTCACAATCTGGACGCGGCATTCGCCGCATAGCCCTTCTCCCCCACAAAGGTTATTGATGAAGGCATCTGCTTTCTCCGCCGCCTGCAGGAGGGTGGTGTCTTCTTCAACTTCTATTTCTTTTTTCTCCGGTAGGAAGGTTACTTTGTATGTTTTCATATCTCTCTCACAGCTAGCTGTTATTCCCTAGTTTACCAATTGGAGGGGCTGTGATACAATGTGGTTTACATTAAGAAAAACCTGACGCTCCCCAAATATATATGGCAGGAGGTTCTAAAGTGAATTGGGTTGATATAGTTATTGTTGTCTACCTGATTATTTCTGTTGTCGGTGGGGCAATGCAGGGACTTATCCGGACTGTGCTCTCACTCATTGGTTTAATTGTGGGCATCGTGTTGGCTGCCAATTTTTACGGGCAACTGGGTAGCAGTGTTCTGGGATTTATCAGCAATACCACCGTTGCTAACATCATCGCTTTTATTTTGATTCTAGGTGTGGTCATGATTGCGGTGGGAATTATTGCCACAATTCTGAAAACAATTATCAAGGCAATCCAGCTGGGGTGGATTGATGGGTTGGGAGGGGCATTATTCGGCATCATCATGGGCGCTATTTCCGCCAGCGCTTTTCTTGCCATTATCGTGAAGCTGACCGGCACCGACTTAATTACAAATTCTGCACTGGCAGGTTTCTTCCTGGACAAGTTCCCGATTATAATGGGCTTTCTGCCCAGCGAATTCGATGTTATCCGGGACTTCTTTAAGTAGGCGTGAATTGAGCAGTTCTTGATGGTAGTCCGAGCTTTTGGGATAAACGAAATTTCCGGTAATGCGGGCATAAGCGACAGTGCGCGTGTCATCAGGAACTCCTTTAGAACTGTAGCAAAGGAATTTAATCTTACCAGAGCGAACTGTCCTACTCACCCATCGTTGTTACTATCCGGCAATTGACTGCGCTGAAAAAGAAAGGGGTAAACTTCTTCCGGGGTTTTCTTGGTGAGACACAGGTTGGATTCGTCGTGTTGGAGAAGGCGGATGAGGCTCTTTATTACATGGAAAAACTCGCCGTCTTACCGGGCTACCGGCATCAGGGTTACGGACGGAAATTAGTGGAATTCGCTGTAGACTATGTGAGAAGTCACAACGGGAAGAAGATTTCAATCGGTACTATCGATGAGCATACCATCCTGAAAAACTGGTACAAAAAGCTCGGTTTTAGAGAGATTTCAACCAGAAAATTCAACCACCTGCCATTTACCGTCGGCTATATGGAGATAGATATTCGAGAGTAATAAATTTGAAACCTGATTCTTATGGAATCCAAATTTCGCAAATTAGAGTTTAGTATTTAGTGTTTTGTTATTCTATAGCGGTATTCCCGGCACATTCATTCTGATGCGGTAGATGCTGGTGCGGGCGGTGAGGTAGAGAGAGCGCCAGTCGCTGTCACCCCATGCCATGTTAGCCGGTAGTTCGGGTGGTTTTACCACCGCCAGGCATTTTCCATCCGGCGCAATAATCCAGAAACCGCCGGGTCCTGTGCAGTAGATATGCCCATCCCGGTCAATTTTCATACCATCAGGCGCGCCTGGTTCGGGGAATGCCATGTCAATTAGTATACGGTTGTTTTTAATAGAGCCATCCGTATTCACATCAAAAGCACGGATATGGCGGCGAGTGGTATCATTCACATAGAGGATTTTTTCATCCGGTGAGAATGCCAACCCGTTAGGACGGTCGAAATCGTCAGCGAGTAGGTACAATTGCCCGTCGGGCGCAATACGGTAGACTCCGTTAAAGGTCAGTTCCTTCCAGTCGGTGTTATTACGCAAACCATAGGGCGGGTCGGTGAAATAGATGCTTCCATCAGAACGCACGACGATGTCATTGGGACTATTGAGACGTTTGCCCTGATAATTCTCAGCCAGCACTTTAATGTTGCCGTCGGTCTCGGTACGAGTGACACGACGGGTAGTGTGTTCGCAGGAGAGTAAACGCTGACTACCGTCCAGCGTGTTGCCGTTGGCGTTGCCGCTCGGGTAGCGGAATGTAGTCACATTCGGTCCTTCGCTGAAAAACTGCAATTTAATGATACGATTCTTCGGAATATCACTGAAAAGCAGGTAATTACCACACCAGACAGGACCTTCCGTAAAGCCAAAACCGGTAGCGAGTTGTTCCAGGATAGCTCCTTCCGGTAGGATGTTCCTGACTGCTTGGTCATGCACTTCTACATTCAAATTACCCGCTGTCATTTTTCTGTGCCTCCTTAGAACCTATTGGCAGGCTGTCTCTATACATCCAATTTCAATTCAATCAGTCGTTCGCGGAGTCTGAATAGAGCGGCAATCGCGACGCGTTCTCTCGTGTCTGCACGACCGACCTGATACTGCTGTTGCCAGGTCTTTGAACCATGACTATCAGCGATACCGATAAAGACCAGGCCGGGTTGCTTGCTCTCCGCACCCGTAATCCCTGTAACACTCACCCCGATATCCGTAGCGAGGCTGGTTCTTACGGTAACTGCCATTGCCTCAGCAACTTCTGCGCTGACGGCACCGTGTTTGCCGATTATCTCTACAGGCACACCCCCGGAAATCTTAGCGTGGTCGTTAGTAGCGATAAGTCCGCCATGGTAATAATTCCGGCTTTCAGCAGTAGAAGTAATAGCGTCGGCAAGTAAACCGCCCGTCATATCTTCAATGGTAGCCAGGGTTAGGTTCTTATTAATTAGCCATTTTCCCACCAATCCCGCCAGTGTATCATCGTCTTTGCCCCAGACGTAAGCAGACAGCAAGTTTCTGATTTTCTGTTCAGACTCGTCCAGTAATTCCTTTGCATTGTCGCCATGCGCGATGAGCCGCACCTGAATGCCATCTGGTTTAGCGTAGATGCCCAGTGTGGGATTATCGATACTGAAAAACGGTTCCATCAGTTGCGCCACGGTAGCTTCTGCAACAAAGAAAGTCTTGACGGTGCGGGCGAGGATTGGTTTCATCGGGAAGCGGGCTTTAAGTCGGGGAATGACCTCATTCTGCCACATCGTGGTCATTTCGCGCGGCGGACCGGGTAATGTCACGATAACCTTACCGTTCTTCTCTACCCACCAGCCGGGCGCTGTGCCGCGCGGATTGGGCAGGGCTTTAGCGGAGGGGATAACCATCGCCTGTTTGATATTGTGCGGCGGCATTTCCCGCCCGGACCGGGAGAACATCATCCGCAGGTTTTTCTCCAGTTCCGGGTCGATGGTTAGTGTCTCGCCCAAGGTAGCGGCAATTGCTTCACGGGTCAAGTCGTCCTCCGTTGGTCCCAACCCACCGCTGGTAATGACAACTGTAGCGCGTCCCAATGCCTGTTGCAGGACGTCACGCAGATAGTCGAGGTTATCGCCGCATGTAGACATTCTCTGGAGTTCAATCCCAAGGAGAGGCAATTGGGCGG
This sequence comes from Dehalococcoidales bacterium, assembly GCA_030654965.1. Lineage (GTDB taxonomy): Bacteria > Chloroflexota > Dehalococcoidia > Dehalococcoidales > Fen-1064 > JAURWL01. The sequence continues at coordinate 18,588 of JAURWL010000124.1, forward strand.
CGATATAACCCGCATTGGTATCGACGATTTCGCCTCTGAGAAGTTCAGTCCCTACCGAGAGTAGCTCTGCCGGAATTGGTGTGCTCATATATATGGTTTCCTTTCGGGGATAGTGTTTGAGGTTATTTTAACGCTTTTCTCCTAAAGATGCACCTTTTCTCGTAAGTTATGAAGCACTATAATAGGACAATGACACTGCGCACGAACGACTTCGATTATTACCTGCCCCCGGAGCTGATTGCCCAGACTCCAATCGAGCCCCGTGATTCGGCGCGACTGATGGTGATAAACCGTGCCACTGGCTCATTGGAACACCACCGGTTCTCTGCATTAACGGACTTTTTACATAAGGGCGACGTTATGGTGTTTAATGACAGCCGCGTTATCCCGGCGCGTCTGGCGGGGAAAAAATCGGGGACGGGTGGGGGAGTGGAGGTTCTACTGTTGAGGCGTGTCAGTCCGCAGGTCTGGGAAGCGCTTGTCAAACCGGCACGGCGGGTGAAAACAGGTACAATGCTGGAACTGGGCGTCGGTGTCAGGGTTACGGCGGAAGTAATCGGTGAGGGTGAGGCGGGTTTACGCACCCTCCGATTTTCCGAAGAAGCGCCGTTGCCTGTGCTCGGTGAGATTGCCCTGCCACCATATATTCATACGCCTTTGCAGAATCCGGAACGCTATCAGACCATTTACGCCGAGAAATCGGGGAGTGTTGCCGCACCCACTGCCGGATTGCACTTCACTCCCGAATTGCTGAATCGCATACAAGATAAGGGCATCAAGTGTCTGTTTGTAACACTCCATGTAGGGCTGGATACCTTCCGTCCTGTTCAGGAAGAAGACCCGCGAAAGCACCATATCCACCGTGAGTATGGCGTGATTACGGAAGAAGTGGCAGGTGAACTGTCACGGGCGAAATTACAGGGGCGGCGGGTCATCTGTGTGGGCACGACCAGCGTACGTTTGGTGGAAGCGGCGGCTCAGTCGGGGGATGTGCAACCCTTTGACGGCTGGGTCGACCTCTTCATCCTGCCGGGATATAAATTTAAGGTAGTGGATGCCATGGTAACCAATTTTCACCTGCCTCGTAGTACTCTCTTGATGCTGGTCACTGCATTTGCGGGTAAAGAACTAATGGATAAAGCGTATCAGGAAGCAATCGCGGGGAAGTACCGATTTTATAGCTTCGGGGATGCGACGCTGATTCTGTAAAAAGGAGTAAATAATGGCGCCGAAAGTAATAGTGATACAGGGTGAGACGCTGGGCAGAGGTGATGAACGGTTGGGTTCGCTTCTTATAGCTAATTTTCTCCGATTGCTCGGAGAAAGCGATAAGAAACCGGATAGTCTGATATTCTGGAATTCCGGCGTCCGCCTGGTATGTGAGGGCTCACAGGTTCTGGAACATCTGAAACGACTGGAACAGCAGGGAGTCGAGCTACTTGCCTGTACCACCTGTCTCGAATATTTTGATTTGAAAGACAAACTGGCGGTGGGTAAACCGACCACGATGCTGCAATCAATCATTTCCATGATGAATTATGATGTAGTCGGCTTGTAGAAAAAGTGGTATTCTACTGCATACACCAGATTAAGGAAACCGGCATTGACAAAATAGTTGAGAGTAAATATCCAAAGGTATATAATTCCACATAACTCTTTGTAGAATTTTCCGTTTAATATATAGAGGTCTTCGAATAACCCCTTAGTGAAATATGCCCTAGGAGAGGTGACAGGTGAGATTATCAAAAAGATTCTATGCAATATTGTTCACGATTTTACTGGTCGCATTGATGCTACTCATACCTGCTTTACACGTGCTTGCCGCGAACGTCACAAATGTAGCTCTATCTGTGATATCAGGACCACCGGGGACAGTAGTTACTATCACAGGAAGCGGTTTTTCGGCGGCGAGTTATACCGTCACATTCGGAGCGATTCAGGTGGTACCGTCCACTACAATTTCTACTGGAGCTATTTCAGCTGTCTTTGCCGTTCCATCTTTGCCAAGAGCAACCTACAATGTAACCGTTACAGTAACACCCACCGGTGATACTGTGAATACACCCACTTTTACTATAACTCCGGAAATCTCGCTCAGTAAATCATCAGGAGTGGTTGGTGACGATATTCATGTGAGTGGCAATGGTTTTCTAGCAAATACGACCATAACAATCAGTTTTGATAGCGTTGGTATTACTTCCACATCTTCAGATTCTAGTGGGACATTTTCCAATGTTGATTTAACTATTCCAGAGGCTCGCGCTGGCTGGCACACTATCTCGGCAAGAGATTATATCGGCTCCTTCCCCGGCGTAGTTTTCATTGTGGCACCACAGATAACATTATCAACAAGCACAGCCTCTGTTGGTTCTACAATTACTTGTTCAGGAAACGGATTTGCCGCTTCTTCGAATATTTCTTTCTCCTTAGACAGCACTGCAATTAGTGGCGTAGCTACTACCAATGTTAATGGTAAATTTAGTAATACTACCTTGACCATCCCGGCAATCTCTGGTGGGGCTCATACTTTTCAGGCTCGGGATACCTCAGGAAATTCCGCAACTGCCAACATGACGATTCGCTCAGTTATTACAATCAACCCCAATAATGGTCCTGCGGGTACTACTGTTACCGTAACAGGTAGTGGGTTTCTGGCAAATGGTTCTATCAATATTACTTATGACGGAGCGAGTGTTACCATCAGTCCATCGTCAGTGACAGCTGATAGTAAAGGTAGTTTCACTACCTCCTTCAAGGCACCTAGTGGTCCCAGCGGCGTTCATACTATCATTGCCAGCGATGCCTCATATACAGCCAGCACACAGTTTACCAGTGTAATAGTCGCTACCGTGACTCCAACAAATGGTGTGGTGGGCACTACGATAACTGCAAGCGGAGCCGGATTCAAAGCCAAGGCACCAATTATCATAAGCTATGACGGCTCTCAGGCGGTACTTATTACTACGGATTCTGTTGGTAACTTCTCCACTACCTTTTCTGCTTCGCCGAGCAGTACCGGGACTCATCAAATAACAATTACAGACCAGACCAATACGGTGAAGTTTTCCTTTAATATCCTGCCTGCCATTACGGTTGAACCGACAAGCGGTTTTGTTGGCAGTGATATTACCGTCAAAGCCACTGGTTTTACCGCGAACCGGGGAATTACGATAAGGTATGATGCCGACCAGAAAATTTCAAGCAATGCTGACCCGACTGGAACACTTATTGCGATTATTAAAGCCCCAACTAGTGTCGGCGGCAATCACTTAATAACCGTTTCCGATGGCACCAGCACACTGACCGCTATCTTTGCCATGGATTCGATACCGCCATCAGTACCTCCACTCCTTGTCCCATCGTCATTGACTAAAGCGGATAAGATTGCGACTTTGGGCTGGCAGGAAGTAACCGACCACAGCGGGGTAACTTACACGTTACAGATTGCTACGGATGCCACGTTCTCTAGTCTGATACTGCAGAAACAGGGGCTGACCACTCCCGCATACACACTGACAGAGGAAGAAACGTTAAAGTCGGTGAGCAAAAAGACACCTTACTACTGGCGTGTGAAGGCTATTGACGCCGCCTCAAATGAGAGTGAATGGTCAACTCCAGCAACCTTCTACGTGGGGTTTGTTCTGGCGGACTGGGCGCAATATGTTATTTTTGGAGTCGTGGCTGTGCTCTTTGGGGTCGTTGGCTTTTTACTGGGCAGGCTAACTGGTCGCCGGACACCACCAACTGGAAATGCAGTCAGTCCGTAGTTGAAGTTTCGATTTATAAGATAGACTTCTGAGGGCATCGCTTGTGGTGCGTTGTATCGTATGGTGCTATAATTTGCCCCAATGACAGTTCCCCCGAATCTCAATCAATCCCCAACCGCCCCGAAAGGGTCTGGAATTAAACTATCAGACCTCCGACCGTATTTCACCGGCTTATTGCCATTGTTCTTAATCGCACATTTCGGGCATCACGTGGTCGGGGCAATGCTCAACCCGTTCATGCCGATGATTCGTGATGAGCTGGGTCTTAACTATACTCAAGCAGGCGTGGTGATTTCCGCGTTTTCCATCACCGGCGGCATCAGTCAGCTACCGGCAGGTTGGCTCGCCGACCGTTTCGGTGCCAGGTTGATGATTGCCGTTAGCGTTTCGGGTGTGGCATTAGCGGGTCTTCTGGTAGGCTTGTCTCATTCCTATCTTGCTCTGATAGCGTTCCTGGTACTTGCCGCGCTGCTGGGTGGCGGTTATCATCCGTCTGCCGCAAACGCCATTTCCACAATAGTACCACCGGAGAGGCGTGGACGGGCGCTGGGTCTCCACCTGATAGGCGGTAGCTCGGCATTCTGGGTAGTGCCTTTAATCGCCGCGCCCATTGCCGCCGCCTGGGGCTGGCACGCTCCTTTCATCACTCTAACCATTCCTGTCATCATTCTCGGTATCGTGCTGTACTATCTGGTCGGGAGGCAACAGCGGATTACACAACAGACGTTAAAGGCAGCCGATGAAAGTGCAGCATCGACAAAAACAAAGATTGAATGGCGGATACTCGTGCCTTTTCTGGTCATGAGTGTGGCTACCGGCACATTAACCCAGTCCGTCGCGGCTTATTATTCACTGTATCTGGTCGACCACTTCGGATTACTCGCGCCGGCAGCCGCCGCTTTGATGGCGATTACTCCTGCTGTGGGTGTTCTCGCGGCGCCTCTGGGGGGCTATCTCTCCGACCGCTTCGGTGGGACATCCGTGATAATAGTTGCCAGTCTGTTAGCCGGTCCGCTCCTGTTTACGATGAAGTTTGTACCAAATGTCGCTTTTTTCGTTATTGTACTGCTATTGATTGGTGGTATGAATATGACTCGTATGCCTACTTCCGAATCATTCCTGGTCAGCAATATCCCTCCGCATCGCCGTTCCACGATGCTGGGGATTTATTTCTTCGCGGGCGCGGAGATGTCCGGAGTACTCACACCCTTTATCGGTCATCTTATCGATACACGCGGTTTTGATACGGTTTTTACCATTACCAGCGTCTCCCTGATAACCATTGCCGTCGTGTGCTCGATTCTCCTGTGGAGAGCGCGCCGTTCCATCCGCGCGTCCGGAGCTATGTAATCCTCAGTCATAGCGATACGGTTTATCAGCCTACCCATCCCGATGCTATAATTGAGAGTGTGATGGCGAAAACGCTTATACAGTGTGATTTTGACGACACGGTTACCTATAAAGACATTAGCTTTCTTCTGCTGGATGCTTTTGCCGGCGTTGAGTGGCGTGAGCACCTGGAGAAATACCAGGAAGGCAAATTAACCGTCGGGGAGTTCAATCGCCTTTCTTTCAGCATGGTGAAAGCCGGTCGTCAGGAGATGCTGGACTATATCAGGGACAGAGTCAGGCTACGCCCCGGTTTTCAGGAATTTGCGCAGTTCTGCCGTGAAAAGGGATTCCGGCTGGTTATCGTGAGCAACGGGCTTGATTTCTACATCGAGGAGATATTGAAAGGGTTAGGGCTAAAGGATATCGAGCATCATGCGGCGGAAACTCAATTCAACCCGGGAGGTTTCAAGGTCAGGTATGTCGGAGCGGACGGCACGGTTCTGGATAGGGATTTCAAACTCAGCTGGGTGAAAAAGTTCTTGAACGAGGGCTACCGCGTCGTGTACATCGGTGACGGGAATTCCGATTTCGTGCCGGCGCAACAGTGTCACTTTATTTTTGCCACCGCGAGCCTGCTGAGGCACTGTCAGCGAGACGGCATCGCCTGCACACCCTTTGCCGATTTTAACGATATTATTAAAGAGATGGAACTGTGGTAGCTGAAGATGAAGGTGCTATTACACGTGTGTTGCGGGGTCTGCGCGGGGAGTGTTGTCGAGCGTTTGCTCTCCGAAGGGCATCAGGTCACCGGCTATTTCTTCAATCCCAATATTCACCCTGCGATAGAGTATGAAAAACGTCTGCAAGTAGCACAGGCGGTGGCGGAATCAATTGGTTTTCCCCTGTCTGCGGGTGAGTATAAACCGGAAAGCTGGTTGAAGGCGACGGTCGGACTGGAGAAAGAGACGGAGGGGGGAAGGCGGTGCGAGGTGTGCTACCGCTTGCGGCTGGAAGCGGCGTTTCAGTTTATGCAAGAGCATAGTTTCGATGTCTTCACCACGACGCTCACCGTGAGTCCGCATAAGCCTGCGGTGGTGGTCAACCGCGTTGGTAAAGAAATCGGGGGGGACAAATTTCTGGCACGGGATTTCAAGAAGCAGGACGGCTTCAAGCGCGCCAATGAGATTGCGAAGAAGCTGGGCTTGTACCGCCAGCACTATTGCGGCTGTGTCTACAGCCTGAACCAGCCGGGGCATGAAGATTAGTACAATCCTTCTCCCTTTTAATTACCATTGTCATTCTGAACGAAGTGAAGAATCTCCTTCACTTACTAAGTAGGCAGGGAGACCCTTCGTAATGCTCAGGGTGACAAGCGGTCGAGAATGACACTTTGAGGAGAAAAAGTGCAGCAGGTCAGTGAACATGTTTTCATAGAGACGAAATACCTCGGGTGCAATGTGGGGGTGGTGCTCACGGAGCAGGGACCGGTGGTGATTGACACACCGGCGCTCCCGGATGATACCCGCGACCTCCGCGACCAGATTCGTAAGCTTACCAGCCGACGGATAGCCTATCTCATCTACACGCACGAGCACTTCGACCATGTCCTCGGAGCGGCGGGTCTGACAAAGAAAGTAATCGCGCACTATGCGGCGGTGAGCGATATTGAATACCTGCGGAAGAACCTCGCTTCGGAAATCAAGCATTTCTATCCGGGTCTCTATCTGGAGTATAAAGATATCTTCGACACTCTGGACGTTGTCCCGCCGCAAATTACCTTCGTAAATGAGATAACATTATATGCCGGGAGCCGGAAGCTGGAGCTGAGCTGGGTGGGCGGACACTCCCCGGCATCGATTCTGATTTACGTGCCGGACGACAGGGTATTATTTTGCGGTGATAATGTGGATGTGGGTATGCCGTTTATCGCGCCTTATTCGAGGTTCGGGGAATGGATAAACGCGCTCAAGCGGATTGAGGGGATGGAGATTGACCGGATTGTCCCGGGACACGGCGAGGTGTGCGGTATGGATGATGTAATCCGTACCCGTATCTTTTTTGAGACCGCCCGCGACCGTGTGCAAAGTCTTATTAGTGCTGATGTTACGAAACAAGAAGCAGTGCAGAAAATAGACCTGACGGATGTCCTGCCCGTGCCTCTGTCACCGATTGTAAGACAGCAGGTCCAGACGATGGTGGGGATGATGTGGAAGGAGATTGACTAGAGAAGAAATATTGGCTGGAATTAAAAATTTATTAAGATGAGCAGACGGCAATACTGGCAAGTCTGGGGCGTATTGTAGGGATATTAGGGATAACTAAAAAACGGTTATCCCTCTTTTATGCCTGTGTGCTTGGTTGCCATTTATCCCTTGATTGTATTAAACTCTTACCACATGCGAAAGTTTATCAAGAAAATAGCGACGGCGCTTGGGGTGCCACTGATGATTTTGGCGATGATATTGGTGTCAGTGTTATTTGAGCCGTCCGTCTTCGGCAAAACATTCGTAAATGTTGTTAGCAGCGTTGTACTGACACTCCTAGGGATTACTGCGCTAGGGTTAGTAGTGTATTTGCTGTTCTTTGACAAATAGAAATCATGGCGATAACAACAGACAAACAGATTAGGTTCAAGCAGTTCCTTGAACACTTACTTATCGGGGAAAAAGTGCTTTGGACAGGACAACCTAAAAAAGGTAGTCTTTACCAAGGTTGGGAGTTCTTGGCAATTCCTATTTGGGGTTGGGTTATTCCATTCGCTGTTGCTTTAATTTATTCTGGAGTCCAGGAGCTTACCAAAGACTTTAAAACAGATACCTTTGAAAACACATGGTTATTAATTTTGGTCGGTATAATCATGGTCCCGGTAGGTTATTATGGTGCGTTTTGGCGGTATGTCATTAAGAAACGTAAGATAAGCAGGACTTTCTACGCTGTAACAGACAAACGACTACTAATGTTTTCTATTATAAGTAGTGGTAAATCCGAAGAACTTCACTTTAACAGTCTGCCTGTGGAGCTTAACTTAGATTCCATAAAAGACATTGACTTGCAAATAAACCGGGTTGAGGTAGGATGGATTTAACGGACACCAAAGTTAGGTAAAATAAACAGACGGAGGTGTCAGCATGAAAGGTATCCCGAGAGGAAGATACACGAAGGAGTTTCGGGAAGAAGCGGTGAAACTGGTAACAGAACAAAGGCTATCGTTACCGGAGGCAGCCCGTCGGTTGTCAATGCCGCCATCATCGATCGGAAA
>JAURWL010000111.1 GCA_030654965.1 Dehalococcoidales bacterium
CCGGCGCTGAATGAGAATGGCTGGGAAGAACTAAGAAGCTATTCAAGACCCAAACTTGTGCTCTTAGGTGATGCCGATACGGTTGTGTCGTATGCCCGTCTGAAGAAACATTTTACTGCGGACAAGCAGTTTCAGGTCATCGCTGGCGCCGACCATTTCTGGTGGGGATTTGAGGAAGAGATGCGAAAGAGAGTGGCAAAGTTTCTTACTGGTTAGTTTGAGTATACAGTGAAGAAGAATTTCACATCACAGGAGTCCATGCTGGCAAGTGAACTGCTGGAGAAGCTGAATTAGGCTTGTGTCAGTCTAAATCGTTGAGCACACCCATGACTGTGCTAGTATTAAACGGTGGTCTCCTGTTTCCCGTTTTCTTTCATGAGTGAAGTCGGCAATATTACCGTTTTCGGGAAGAGTGTTGTCGGTCCGTATGGGTCGCAGGACGTGTACTCGTTTCACCCACGGCTTTGCCATCAGTGTATCTGAAATTTGTGTGAGGCGTGCCGCCGTTTCCACTTCCACCAGAAAATCATAAACTCCGGAGACTTCCTCCACTCGACTGATGCCCGGGATTTGTCTCAGTTCTTCAGCTGGACTAGAGACAGAATCGGCTCGAACGTTGACAAGGAAGAATGCCTGTGATTTCATTCTTTTAATTCATCTCTCTTTACTATGCAATTTATCATGTGATAGTATTCGGAATCATCTGTAATCTAGCTTATTGTTCGGGAGTAGAAAGTTTGAAAAAAATGAGTGGGGAATCAGCGTTTCTATCTACTATACCTCTTTGGCGGTACGTATTCTTGCTTATTACGCTAGGCTTGAATCTTTTATCAGACGTGATATAATTGGCATTAACATGGACAAGATAAAAGTTATGCTGGCCGAAGACCATGTGGTCGTACGTGAAGGCACCCGCGAGCTGATTCAGCGTGAGGATGACATGGAGGTGGTGGGAGAAGCAGGTGACGGCGAAGAAGCGGTCGCGCTAGCGTCCCGCACCAAACCGGACGTTATCATTATGGACGTCAACATGCCCAAGCTCAATGGTATTGAAGCCACCAAGCAAATCAAAGCCATGATGCCTTCTGTGGCGGTGCTGGTGCTTACTGCCTATGATAATGATCAGTATGTCACGGCGTTGCTCGAAGCTGGGGCAGCGGGCTACCTTCTCAAAAATATAAAAGGACGGGAATTGATTGACGCCGTCCGTGCCGTCAATGCGGGTGAATCCATTCTATCTCCCAAGATTGCACGCAAAGTGCTCAACAGGTTTGCAGTCTCTGGCACAAAGTCACTGGGAGAGCCGGTCGCTAATATCCTCAGTGAACGTGAACTCGAAGTTCTCAAGCTGGCGGCAAAAGGATTGAGCAACCGTGATATTGCCGAACAACTTTTCCTCAGTATCCGCACGGTGCAGGCGCATCTGGGCAACATTTTCAATAAGCTGGATGTCGGTTCCCGCACCGAAGCGATTCTTTATGGTTTGAAGAAAGGTTGGTTTTCGGTAGAAGACCTTTCTTAATGGCAACTGAAGGGCGAGTAATGTCAGCGCAACCCCGGGGTAAAATTCTCAGCACGCTTCTCAATTTCCACTTTTGGATTCTCCTCGCTATCTTTATTATCCTGACCCTTCTGCATTATTCCACACCGATTGGCGGGCTAATCCCTTATGAAGAACTGGGACTTACCAGACACACGGTAGACCGTGTTCTTTTCTTGATTCCGATTGTCTACTCTGCCATCATCTTCGGCGTGAGAGGCGGGATGGCATGTCTTGTCATCAGTATAGCCATCATGCTCCCCCGTGCTCTGGTTGTCAATTCGAGCCGCACGGACGCAATTATTGAAGTCGTGGGTATTGCCATTGTTGGTCTGCTGGTTAATGGGTGGTTTGATACACTACAAAAGGAACAGAAACGGCATCGGCAGACCATTAAGGAACTTGAACGTACTCAAGAGGAACTATTACTGGATGAAAGACGGCTTGCCGCATTAAACAGTATCTCCCATAGCCTCAGCCGAATTCTTGATTTACGGCAAGCTCTTGATAAAGCATTGGAAAAGATAGTGGAAGTAATGAACCTGGATATGGCACTCGTCTTTGTGCTGACTAAGGCTGGAGATGAATTAAACCTGAAAGCGTACCACGGAGTCTCCGATGAATTTGCTGAGGGCGTCCGCTGGATGGGGGTGGGAGAGGGATTGAATGGACGCGTGGCGCTGACCGGCGAGCCTTTAATTGTAGAAGACGCCGCTCATGACCCACGTCTGACACGAGAGGTTGTCGCTAAAGAGAGAGTGGCGGCGCAGTTAATTGTGCCGGTGAAATTAAGAGACAAAGTAACCGGAACACTGGCAGTGGGAACGCGTGGGCAAAGACATTTCACACCTGATGAGATCGAGATGCTGATGGCAATTGGTGATGAAATTGGGGTAGCGCTGGAGAATAGCCGGCTTTACAGAGAGCAATTGTTTATGGCGGAGCAACTGAGGCAATCGGAACAGAGCTACCGGGAGTTGTTTGAAAAAGCCCATGATGCTATTTGGGTGCATGACCTTGATGGCAATGTATTAACGGCTAACGAAGCCGCGGCGCAACTGGTAGGTTACAGGTTTGAAGAACTACTCAATATGAATGTCAAGTCTTTTCTCGATGATGAAGGTCTAAAAATAGCCAAAGAAGTCGGGCAAAAACTCCTGTCAAAAGAGACGATGACCCAGCCTTATGAACAGAAGCTCATCAAGCGGGATGGCAGTGAAGCGAGTTTGATGCTTACAACGAGTCTGTTGACCCGTGATGGGAAAGCCCAGGCTTTTCAGCATATCGCACGAGACGTTACGGACCAGAAACGAATGAATGAGAACCTGCGTTTCTATGTCCAGCAGATAACACGTGCTCAAGAAGAAGAGCGTAAGCGCATTGCCCGGGAGCTTCATGACGATACCGCACAGCAACTCATTGTGCTTTCCCGGCAGTTAGACCGACTGATGTCTGCTCAGACACCTCCGATGCAAGACATGACACCTCTGGAAAAACTTTCGGAGCGAGTGGATGCTATTCTGGATGGGGTGCGGCGGTTCAGTCAGGACCTGCGCCCTTCGGTGCTTGATGATTTAGGTCTTATCCCTGCCCTTGAATGGCTGGCGTCTGATATGACGGAGCATTTTAATATCTCCGTTGGTGTGGAGATTATTGGCACAGAGCGGCGTTTCCCCCCGGAGAAAGAGATGCTTCTTTTCCGTATTGTTCAAGAGGCATTGAGCAATGTCCGTAAACATTCGGGTGCGCAGAGAGCCTGGGTGATAATCGAGTTTACGGATAAAAAGACGATTCTCACTGTCAAGGATAGTGGCAAGGGTTTTCAGCTTCCTGAGCGCTTAAGCGACCTTACCGGAGTAGCAAAATTGGGACTGGCAGGGATGGCGGAGCGCGTTAAATTACTGAGCGGGGAATTACGTATCAGTTCTGAACTGGGTAAAGGCACCACTGTGATAGTGGAAGTACCGGTATAGTTAGATATCCGAACCTGCTAGATACAGCTAGTTAATAAGATATCGTATTTATCTGCTATTCTATCTACCATTATTGCCCGCTGACAATTTACTCGAAGCTCCACTAATATCCGGCTTCTCTTTGTCTCTCCCATTCTCTTTTTGGCTAATTCTGGGATAAGGCGTAGGCGTTATTGCTTACCGTACAAGAAGTCAATAGGTGTAAACCACTAGATAGACGTGGTGATAATAGGTGTTTGTTTGCCATATAAATAAGCCCAATGACAGAAGTTTGTTTTGTTTCTTCAATTGTAATATTGAGTTAGTGACAGGGAGTGTAGCTCTAGTAGAAGTGACCACAATAGTCATTATCTAAGGAATACAGAGGGAGGTGGCATCAATGATTGTAGGAATTTTTATTGGATTAGTTCTGGCGATTCCTATTATTCTGCCACCGGTCCTGTTTGTGTGGTATTTGAACGCAAGCGGTATTCGCAACGTCATCAAGCAGATGCGCACAAGTAGAATGCCCCAGTCACAACAGAGATGAGAACATAGAAGATAAATTGGAGGTGCCATTATGTCCTGGCAGGTTATCGTAGCTTTAGTTATTGCAGTTCCGGTTGTTCTTATTCCCGTTGCCTTTGTCTGGTATCTGAACACGGGTGGTGTCTTTGCGGCAATGAGAGAGATGCGTACCAAGCGGGGGATGCAGACAAAAAAGGTTGAGGCAGAGGGTAATTCTGTTAAATAGCTTGAAATATGGATGACACCGAAACACACCATATAAGTATACAGGTGCGGTCATTGTTGGGGTGGGGTTGAAGACGTGCCAATTCCGGAATGGCGAGTATGGCACTAGCTCCAAGCCCACCTATTTTTATGCAGTTTAGCAAAGTCGCCGAGCTCAGGAGTCTGGCAGAGTATAAAGCCATCTACAACTGGTCAGCAGCCGACCCGGAGGGATTCTGGAGTGAAATTGCCATTATCTGGAATGACAAATATGGTCGGTGGGTTCTACCTATTGGATTATTCACCGCAAAGAAATAGCCGCCAATACTATCGCTTCGTAAGGAGGTAAGATAGTGGTAACTGAAGTAAAGCACAACACAATTGCGAATAGGGCGCTTATCTATGAAATGCGGCAGGCTGGTGCTCCCATGCGGGAGATTGCCGAAAAGGTCGGCATCAGCAAGGAGCGGGTCAGTCAGATTCTAGCCCGGAACATCGGTACCACTAAGCATGAGTGGTTTTCTACGTTACAGCTTTGTGAAGAGTCTGGTTTACCGAGAAACCGCGTGCTGGAGATTCAAAAGCAGGGTGTTATCACACCGGCGTTTACTCGGGGCATTGGCAAACGTCACTATCTCCTGTGGTCTCAGGAAACTGTCAAAGCAATTACTGACTACTACAGCACGCATCATTTCTGCCGGGTGTGTAATAAACCCCTGCCTAAGAAGCGGATTCTTTTCTGTTCGGATGTGTGCCGACAGGAGCGCCACAAGTACAAGTATATGACTCTTGAAGAAAAGAAGAGGGTACTGACGAATATCCGGCGATACCGCGAAAGGAAACGGCAGACATTCCGGGAGTTGAGCTCCTCAGAACTGCCGACAACAAGACTGGTTTCGACACCGAATTTAGTCAGTATAGGTAGTTGATTTAAATTGCTTGCTGGATTACTATAGAGACGCTCCTATAATCTAACATAAGGTCATTTTTATGAGGAGGAGGTGTCGATGCCAGTGAAACCAATTCTTATTGTGGATGATGAGCCTATTGTCAGGGAGTCTCTCAGGGACTGGCTTGAAGACGCCGGGTACAAGGTGGAAACTGCTGAAACCGGCGAGCAAGCATTAGAACTGATAATGACAAGGGATTTCAGCGTCATAATTCTGGATATCAGGTTGCCGGGGCGCACGGGCATTACCGTCCTCAGAGAAGTAAAAGAGAAAAAGCCGGATATCAAAGCTATCATTATCACGGCATATCCTTCATCGGATTTGACTGCTGAAGCAATGAAACTGGGTGCAATTGATTATCTTGTTAAGCCCATTGCCCCAGATGACCTGGAAAGACTGGTTCGGGAAGCGGTACGTAAATCCGCAAGCGAAAACCAGGGAGGTGGGAAGAAATGAAAGGTAACTCTGTTCTGATTGTTGATGATGAAGCAATTGTCCGTGAGTCTATCCGCGACTGGCTCGCTGATGCCGGTTACGATGTGGCTACGGCAGAGACAGCGGAGGAAGCTCTGGAGACAATTGCCAAGCGTGATTTCAGTGTCATGGTGCTGGATATCAGGCTACCGGGACAGACTGGGCTTTCCATTCTGAAGGAAGTAAAGGCACAACGTCCCTGGATTAAATCTATCATTATCACGGCATATCCTTCTGAAGAGACTACGAAGGAAGCGACCCGTCTGGGCGCCATTGATTATATGGTTAAACCGTTGGCGCCGGATGACCTCGAACATCTCATCCGTGAGACTATCGAATCTGTTGGCAAAGAACCTACGGTCATCACGCCGCCGAAAGCCCCGGGCAAACCTGCCGCTAAAGCTATTGAAATCAAGAAATCAGTGGTGGTCAGCAAGCAGAGTTTCAAGAGCCTGGTGAACAATCTCATTAAGATAACGGATGTCTACGGGGTTAAAGCGAAGCGGGGAAAATACGTCTATGATAGCATTAGCAGTGCGAATGAACTGGCGCTGAATTATGATGTGACGGTTTTGCCGCCCACTGCCTATCTCTTCCCGCCCCGGGAAACAATCCTGAAATTCAAGCTGGGCGATGGCTCTAAATCTGAACCCGTCACTAATAACACCCCACGAGCAATTATCGGGGTGCATCCGTATGATATTAAGGCAATTGAAATGCTGGATGAGGCATTCATCACCACCAATCCCGACCCCAACTACATCGCCCGGCGGCAGAACAGCCTTATCATCGGGGTTGATAATCTTAATCCTTCTCCGAAGTCATTTGCGCCAAGCATGGGGACGCATACTGCTGAGAATGGGTTTGACCTCATGCTCACAGACTTAGGCACAAAATACATGGTTACCATCGGCTCTAAGAAAGGCGCCGACCTTCTCAGGAAATATGCACAGATAAGTCAACCAACGGCGGATGACATCGCCAAACAAAAGGCGGTTCTTGATGAAGCACAAGCGAAGTACCAACTCCATCTTGATGTACCCCGTGAAAGACTCCCGAAACTGCTGGAAGATAGCTATGATGATGCCTACTGGCAATCACGGAGTGAGACCTGCCTGAGTTGCGGTTCGTGTGTGATGGTCTGTCCCACCTGTTTCTGTTTTGATGTGCAAGATGATGTCGCTTTGAATCTCAAGGAGGGTCAACGTACCCGACAATGGGACGGCTGTATGCTGGTTGATTTCGCCAAGGTGGCTACGGGTGAAAATTTCCGTCACGATAAAGCAAGTCGCTTCCGGCACCGCATCTACCGTAAGGGCAAGTATGTGATAGAGAGATACGGGCGGATGGGTTGTGTGGGATGTGGACGCTGTGCCATTGCGTGTCTGGCGGAAATTGCCAGCCCGCTTGAAGCCTTTAATGCCATTGCTGAGTCGGTGAGAGCTAAGCAAGCCGCACAGCGTATTCTCAGGGAAGCCCGCCCCGAAAGTGAGCTTTATGCGCCGCGTCCCGCTCAACTTGTGAGAGTGGAACAGCTCGCCGCTAAGGAAAAAGTCTTTGAAATGAAGTTCCTGGATGGTAAGGAACTGGGTCACCAGCCCGGTCAATTCGTGAGCGTATCAATTCTGGGCATCGGTGAGTCGCCATTCGGGGTAGCTACATCACCGACGCGTACAGGAAGTTTCGAGTTTGCCGTGCGCAATGTTGGCAGTGTTACAAATGCTATCCATAACCTGCAAAAGGGCGCAGTGGTGGGCATCAGAGGTCCATTCGGGAATGGCTTCAATGTCAAGGCATTGGAAGGCAAGGACATTCTGTTCATTGCCGGCGGCATCGGTCTCTTCCCGGTGCGGTCGCTGATTCAATACGTAATGGACAGGAGAAAGCAGTTCGGCAGAGCAATCGTGCTCTTCGGCGCGCGTACGCCGGCGGAGCGATTGTTTGTTGACGAGCTTGCCGCCTGGAAGAATAATCCCGACCTTGAGTTCTATGAAACTGTTGACCGCGGCACGCCGGACTGGACGGGAAATGTGGGTGTCATCACGACACTCATCCCCAAGGTTCAAATAGACCCGAGGAAGACGATGGCGATTGTGGTCGGTCCACCGATTATGTACCGGTTTGTAATAGTGGAATTGAAGAAGAAAGACCTGCCTGACGAAAACATCATCATGTCACTGGAGCGCCGGATGAAGTGCGGTGTCGGTAAGTGCGGACACTGCCAGATTAACGGCGTGTACGTCTGTCAGGAGGGTCCCGTATTCTCCCTGGCTCAATTGAGAAATCTGAGGGAGGCAGTGTAATGAAAGCAAAGGTTGCGTTCTTTGACTTCACAAGTTGTGAAGGGTGTCAGTTGGATGTGCTTAATCTCACCGGCGAAGAGTTGCTTGACCTGCTCGGCGCGATTGAGATTGTAAACTTCCGTGAGGCAATCTCTAACCGGTCGGATGATTACGATATTGCCTTTATCGAGGGAAGCATCAGTCGTGAAGCGGAAATCCCGCGACTTCAGAAAATCCGCGCGCAGGCGAAGGTGCTGGTTGCGCTCGGTGCTTGTGCCTGTATTGGCGGGGTCAACTGTCTGAAAAATCACCTCCCGATGGAACAGGCGCTCAAAATGGTCTATGGTGATGCCGCCAAATACTATGACACCATTCCTGCCCGCCCCATTAATGCTGTTGTACCGGTTGATTTCTACGTGCGTGGTTGCCCGATACAGACCGGTGAACTGGTTAAAGTGGTCAAGGCGTTGTTACTGGGGAAGAAGCCTGATATTCCCAACTACCCTGTCTGCACCGAATGTAAGATGGCAGGCAATATTTGCGTCTTCGAGTTCGGGAAGACCTGCCTAGGTCCGGTTACCAGAGCCGGGTGCAATGCCATTTGTGTGACAGGTGGTAGACAATGCTGGGGTTGTCGTGGTCTGGTTGATGAGCCGAATAAGAACTCTGAAGAAGAGATACTGAAGAAGCACGGATTAACGCCGGAACAAGTGGTGGAGAAATTCAAGATTTACAACACGTATGCGGAGGTGAAGAAATGACGCAGGTGAAGGTGGATGTCCACTATGTGACGCGTATCGAGGGTCATGGTAATCTTATCCTCGATGCCAAAGACGGCAAGATTGAAAAACTGCTGTGGGAAGTACCGGAATCGCCGCGTTTCTTTGAGGCGATGCTTGTCGGCAGGCACTACGATGATGTGCACCATATCGCCTCGCGCATCTGTGGTATCTGCAGTATTGCCCATACTACTGCTTCCATTCAGGCGACAGAAGCCGCATTCGGTATTCAGCCGTCTGAGCAGACTATTCTCCTTCGCAAACTGCTCTTTGATGCGGAAATGCTGGAGAGCCATGTGCTCCATACTCTTTTCCTCATTGCACCTGATTTTCTCGGTGTGGACAGTGTTATTCCACTGGCGGCGACACATAAAGATGTCGTTGTCATGGCGCTAAGGATGAAGAAGCTGGCATACAATCTGGCGGAAGCTCTTGCCCAGAGAAAGACCCATCCGCTTTCCTGTGTGGTCGGTGGTTTCGCCAAAGTGCCGGATTTGAATGAGCTGAAAGCCCTGAAAAAACGTTTGGTGGAATGCCTTAACGACCTTGACGTAGAGACGTCTATCTTTAAAACACTGAAGATACCGGATTTTGTGCGGGAGACGGAATATATTGCCCTCAAAGACCCAAAGGAGTATGCCTGGATTAGCGGGCAGATTGCCTCTTCAGACGCGCCGGCGGTGCCGATAGACAAATACCTCGGTGTCACCAACGAGTTCTGTGTGCCTACTTCCACCGCCAAATACACGAAGAATAAGCGTGATTCCTACATGGTTGGGGCGCTTGCTCGTTTCAATCTCAATTTTAAGCAATTATCACCACGCGCCAAGAAAGTGGCAAAAGAACTGGGTATCAGCGCTCCTTGTTTCAATCCTTACATGATATCCGTGGCGCAACTGGTCGAAACTTACCATATAGTTGAAGATAGCATCAACCTCATCGACCAACTGGTGGAGCGCGGCGTGAAGGAAGAGCCGGACAAAGTGAAGCCGAAGGCGGGTAGAGGCGTGGGCGCTGTGGAGGCGCCGCGTGGCATTCTGTTCCACGACTACACCTACGATGCCAAAGGTATCATCACCAAGGCGAACTGTGTCATCCCGACCAATCAGAACCACAATAATATCCAGAAAGACCTGGAGGCGCTGGTGCCGAAGATTCTAGATAAACCGCAGGCTGAAATACAGAAGATGATGGAGATGCTGGTACGGGCTTACGACCCGTGCGTTTCCTGCTCTACTCACGCTTTAAAGGTCACGTTCAAGTAATTACGGGCGGTACTCCCTTTTCAAAGCCCCCTTTCGGACAGAGAGGGGGCACTTTTTTATTGAGATATTTGAAATTAGGTATTGTTTGATACTTGGTGATTGATATTTGGCAATTACTGCGGAGTTGAGGGGATGATGACAGTGAAGGTGCTACCCTTACCGACCTCGCTCTGCACTTCTATCTTGCCGCCATGTCGCTCCACAATACCGTAGGAAACAGAGAGACCCAATCCCACCCCCTTCACCTCGCTCTTGGTGGTGAAGAACGGCGTGAAGAGCTTCTCCATATTCTCCGGTTTAATGCCGACCCCTGTGTCTGCAAAACTCGTCCGCACAGAACTGTCGCCGACGGATGTGGTGATGGTGAGTTTGCCACCTTCGGACATTGCCTGGATAGCATTAACCACGAGGTTGACGAAGACCTGCTGAATCTGGGCAAAATCTGCCATAACCGGAGAGACGGGATTTTCCTCTTTTCTAATAACTGTGATTTTTTTATTTTCAGCCTGATGCCCTACCAGTGTCATCACCTGGTCGAGGACATCGCTGATATTGACCGGTTTGAGCGTCGGTTCGGTCTGACGGGCGAAATCCAGCAGACTGCGCACGATATTTGAGCAATATGTCACGGCATTTTCTATCTTGGCGAGGTTAGTAATCATCTCTTCTTTGTTAAACGCACCACTGGTAACTTTCTTGGCGAGAAGTTTACTGTAAACGAGCACTCCAGCCAGGGGGTTATTGATTTCATGGGCAACCGATGCGGACAACTGTCCGAGCGCATTCATTTTCTCCGCCTGAATGAGTTGTCTCTGTGTCTTCTCAAGTTGCTCAATGTACTTATTCAATTCCTCGTTAAGGTAGACAATTTCGCGGTATGATTCAAGCTGGCGTTCCAGATAGTTGAGCAGGGTGGCGCCCAGACTGCTGATGAGAAAAGCAAACAGGGCGAAAAGTAGAGAACGCACTACGGCATAGGCATCATGCTCCATTAAGAAACCATGAGGCAGGACAATTGCCAGGAAGGCAACACCGCTGATGAGAACGCCGCGGAGCCTGTAGGTGATAGCGGCATACATCATCGGGTAGAAGAAGAGGATGATGTATAGGTCATGGTAAGACTGCAGGACATTGTAATAGATATAACCGAAAGCGAGC
The DNA here is from genome assembly GCA_030654965.1 of Dehalococcoidales bacterium. Lineage (GTDB taxonomy): Bacteria > Chloroflexota > Dehalococcoidia > Dehalococcoidales > Fen-1064 > JAURWL01. The sequence continues at coordinate 11,133 of JAURWL010000111.1, forward strand.
ATTACGATGACAATAATCCAGAAAGAGGGATTGCGAATGCCGCCCTTCGCCTTCATATTAAGAAGGCGCTCCAGTATCTGGATTTGCCTATCGTATTTTTTATCCGGGGCGGGTGGTTTTTCTACGTGTTGTGTAGTGTTATCTCTCATTTTTACCTTCGTTTATTATACACGTTTTACAGATGAATGTAATCTGAAGTCTCGGCATTCGGCTAGGTATTTCGCACGAAGTGACTCGTCTATAAGCTAGGTATTTCCTTGACCACTATTTAGGTGTTGTAACGGAAGTCGGCTGGACAAGAGGGGTGTTAGGATGATAGTGGGATGAGGGGGAAGGGAAAGAAAAGGAAAATAAAGGAGGACGACGATGGAAGGCACTGTAGTACTGGCAATGGTAATCGCAATCCCGGTCATTCTGTTCCCGGCGGCATTCGTCTGGTATCTCAACATCGGTGGTCTAATGAAGGCGTACAAAGAACAGAGAGTGGCTCGTGAGGCGACTGGCAAAACCAAGTAACTGAACAAACGGTAAATAGAAAAGAGAAAGGAGGTGAACCACGATGTCAATCCAGGTAATTATAGCACTGGCAATCGCAATCCCGATTATCCTGTTCCCGGCGGCATTCGTCTGGTATCTCAACATCGGTGGTGTCTTCGCCTCCGTGAAAGAGGCGAGGGCTGCCAGAAAAGCTCAGAAGTTGGCTGTCAAAGACAAGTAAAAGTGATACAATGGGGTGATGAGTCAAACGAATACCCAAGTTACTATTGGAAACGGCGGGAATAAAAAGAAACAGAGTAAGGTCAGTGTTTCTGAAGTGGTGAAGGCGGGTCTCAAAGACCCAATGTTCTACCGACTCTATATACTGGGCTTACTCTTATTCTTTTGCACCTTATTCTACTATTTCGGCGAAATTGTCGATTATTTAAAATGGGAATCGTTACGATGGAGCGGTTTCTATGTTGTCCATGATGTCCATCGGCTCCTTTTCTTAGTGCCCATTCTTTATGCGGCACACGTCTTCGGATTGAAAGCGACAATTATTATTACTGTTATCTCCGGCGGTATCTGGATGCCAAGGGCAATATTTATTTCACCCTATCCCTCTCCGCTTCTGCGGGCTATGCTCTTCCTTGTAGCCGAAGGAGCAATAGGCTATCTAACCGCGATAACCTTACGACAGAACCGGTTTATTAAACGGCTTGAGACTGAAGTCAGAGCGGACAGGGACAGGTTACTGGACATCCTGAAGCGAATGACGGATGGTGTTGTTATTATTGGCCCTGATTATAAAATAAGGTTTGTCAACGATGCTATGAAGAAGGCATTCGGTGAGGGGAATGGCTTGCCCTGCTACAAGTATATCTACCATTATCTGGAATTCTGTGGTGATAAGTGCCAGCTTCAGGATGTGATAAAAGGAAAGACCGCCCGGTGGGAGTATTCCTTTCCGGATGGCACTACCTATGAAGTGGAGGCATCACCCTGCTTAGATTCGGACGGGGTGATGTGTCAACTGTCAACCTACCGCAATATCACCCACCTCAAGAAAGCCCAAAAGGTCTAGCTTCCCATCTTTTCTTCTTAAAACTCTGGTAATAACATGCTTTTTTAGACATTTGCTGTTCTTTAACCAATTCTGTCTCCCTGTTAGCAATGTTCGAATTTTAAATTGAGATAGTAGCGTTGTCACGTATTTTGTCATATAATAAACACAATCAAGACCTGAAGGGACCAAAGACTTGGATGTTGAGTGGATACTGGAGCTTGTACTTTTCAGTATTCTTCACTGGATTCTTGCCGGTATCGTTCTCAACGATATCGCTAATAGAAAACATGTCCTTGGTGGGCATAAAGCCCCCTGGGTTATTATCGTCATTCTCCTCACTTTTGTAGGTTCGTTGCTTTACCTGCTCTGCCATCCGCAAATCCTCGGCGGCGATGACGAAAGATAATTACCTGATGCGTGGATGACGTACACTTTGTCTTCATGAGTTTACACGGCATCCGGACGGTTCATTACGATAGCCTTACTGTGATGTACGTTTTTATCAGCGAAATAATTGTATAGAGTGCCGTCTTATTTCTGTTTGGGTAGTTCTAGAAGGAAAGAATCGGGATTATCACTGATAATCCCGTCAACATCCCACGTGAGAGCGGTACGGATATCTTCCGGTGTGTTGCAGTTCCAGACGATGAGTGATAAATCGCGATTGTGCAGTTTATCTACCAGTCCCATCGTGGTAGAACCAAACATGGGTAACATGACCTGTGCTCTGGTCAAGCTCATTAATTTAAGGGCATCTTTGGCTGGAAAGCTGGTGAGAATACCACGTCGAATGTCCGGCGCCAGGTCTGCCAGCTTGGTAATAAGCGCGCTCTGGAATGAGGAAAGGAGCAGTTCATCAGGGGTCATCACCGCTCGTACCGTTTCTAGCAGACGGTCGAGGGAATATACCAGTTTCAATTCCAGGTTCAGCAGAACATGCCCGTGACACAGTTCTAGTGTCTCTTCCAGTGTGGGAATCCGATATTGTCCGCGAATTCGTACCTGCTGGACATTCGCGAGGGACATCTCGGCAATTCTTTTGCCCTCGATATCGTTATCGTGGAAAATGATGAAATGGTTATCGGAGGTTTCGTGAACATCGCATTCAATACCATTCGCGCCCAGTTTAATGGCGGCAGAAAAAGCTTCGAGCGTGTTGTCCGGGAACTTTCTGGTAAAGCCACGGTGGGCAATATTCAGTGTCTTCATAAGTTCATCCTTTCGCCAGTGCCGGAGGTTTGCTCCGATGCCGGAATTCTGGAATGAGAGCAAGTTGTCTGGCTGTCTCCTCTCTCGCGTGCTGTATCATGCCGGGTATCCGGCGGTAGCTTCCCCATCGATAGCGGTTCATCCCTTCCAGCCGGATTACATAGTCTGCCTTTTCCAGTAGTCGGTTCTTAATGGCATTACTGCGGATTTCAGTGGTCCGGGCGATGATTTCAAGAAGGTTAGAGGGGCGCTGATGTGTGAGAGTCGTGGGGAAATCGATTGCTAGAACAGGAGAATCGGCTTTGGTGATTGCCTCCAATGGTAGTTCACAGCAAAGGGTACTGCTCACCAGCTGACGTTTGTCAAAGATAACCGGTGGGAAAAGTCCGGGGAAAGCGATGCCAGCTTTCATAGCGTCACTTAATTTGCCGCGGTCAATAAGGAATAATCCTTTTGCATCGAGGTTAACCGTGGAGATGGAGATGGGGGTTTTCAAATCGGAAAAGGTTGTGTCACCAAAGACCCCGGAAATAAGAGGTTCGACTATGTTCCAATCCAGAATGCTGATGCGTTTCAGGTTGGCGCGACAGTATAATCGCTCGTGAAGAAAGTAACCGAAGCTATCTATGATGCGCCGCCGTTGCGTCTGGAAAAGTCCTGATATTTGCTCCATGCCCCAGAGGGCATTGTGGTTGCCATCAAAGAATTGCACAAACAAATCGGTAAGTTCATCAGGGCTTTTACCCATGGCATATTGTCCTGCCACCAGGGCGCTGGCGCCAGCGGCATAAATCTTTTTAACATCGATATTATGGGTGTGGAGTGCCTGGAGAATGCCGATACTGGCGACACCTTTCACGCCCAGCCCGCCCAATACCAGTGTTACTGATTCAGTACCCACTTTTCTCCAGCCTCCTCATAAGCCTGGGGATAACCCGTTTTGTGACGTTATAACCGAGTTCTATTGCGGTAGCATGGCTATCGAAGCGTTCAGTGGCATAATTTCTAAAATTGATGCAGATGTGGAAATTAGATTCGGCTATTGCCCATCGTTCCATGCGATTCTGTTTCATGGCTTCGATACCGTTCAAAATGTCCAGACCATTCTGATAGGGAGCTTCTTCTGTGGAACGAAGCTCTATCGATATTATGAAATCGGCGCCCTGCTCACGGAGTTCACAAACCGGGATATTGGCGAGTACATAGCCATCGACCAGGAGGCGTTTCCCTCTCTTAACGGGAGGGAAGATACCGGGAATCGCCACTGAGGGGAGGATGCCTTCAACCAGCTTACCTCTCCTGATGACAACAGTTTTACCGGTAATGAGGTCATGAGCGACCGCAGAGAATGGGATTTTTGTATCTGCAAACGTGTGCTCTCCAAAAATAGCACGGAGCGCCTTCAGGTTATGTCGGTGCGATTGGATGGAACTTCGGAGGGAAGCAATATCGCAGACTGCTTCAGCCAGCCAGTTACGCAGGAAAGTCTGGCTCTCTGATTGATGGTTGAAGATATTGAAATAGTTAATATTAACATTGTGGATAACCTGTCTGATGAGGATTGTAAGTCTATCTACATCCTTATATAGAGCATATCCCCCACCCATCACTGCCCCGATGCTGGTGCCGTTGACTATGTCAATGGGTATGCCCGCTTCGGTCAATGCACGGATTGCCCCGATATGCGCGTATCCGCGTGCGCCACCGCCCCCCAGCGAGAGTCCGATCTTCATCTATTCCCACTACTCAATTGTCCAGTCCCTGTAGCCTTGCCGGATGATTGCCAGGTATTCCGCCGAAGGCTTCGTTTCATCAGACTGGCGGCGCTTAATATAGGTTATTGCATGGCTAGCAACCCCATCCTCCTTGATGACGAGGACATTGATGCGGTCATAGGTGGTGGGGTAATCTTCGTAGCGGTCCAGTCGCCGGAGGTCTTTTTCACTGATTTCATACACAGCACCAGCCACTTTTTCACCCCGGACGGGTTTGATGCTTGCCGTGCCGCTTTTCCATTCCCGCGACCAGCCGGTGAAGATAAGTTTGTAATTGGGTAGAACAGCCTGAAATCTGGGTTTGGCGTCAGGGCAACGCTGTTTCATTTGCTGTTTATTGAGGTTACTGCCGTAAGCGAAGTAATCCATTTACGCTCCCCTGACTGATTGAGTGATGTAGTCTCTGTGGTTTGCGTTCCCATTATACCTTATATGGGTGGGGAGGAAAACAAAATGAGAGTGGCTTGAAGACAGCTTTTGCCATTCTCTGAAATTCAGGCTACAATCTTACTAATAGAGCTAACCAGAACTTCTCAAAAAGACAAGGCAGGACACTATGATAGTTGAAATGAAAACCGGCGCCAGCAAGACTGAAGTTGACGCTGTTGTACAGAAAGCCAAATCGCTGGGATTGGGTGTGCAATTGAATCTCGGCACGGATAAAACGGTGGTCGCTCTGCTGGGCGGTCACACCGGACAGCTTGCCACCGACCTCTTTGCGGTGCTTCCCGGGGTGGAGCGGGTGACGCGCATTATGAAGCCCTACAAACTTTCCTCGCGGGAGGTGAAGCCGCAGAACACCACGGTTAAAGTGGGTGGGGTGGAGATTGGCGGGAAGCAGATTGTTGTGATGGCGGGTCCTTGCGCTGTCGAGAGCGAAATGCAGTTGATGGAGGCGGCACGTCATGTAAAGGCGGCGGGCGCGACTATCCTGCGAGGTGGCGCTTTTAAACCCCGAACCTCCCCATTCAGTTTTCAAGGGCTGGAAGAAGTGGGACTGGCGCTTCTGGCGCATGTGAGAGCGCAGGTGGGGATTCCGGTGATAACGGAAGTTGTCGACTCGCATGAGGTGGGGATGGTTGCCAAATCAGCGGATATTCTTCAGGTAGGCTCGCGCAACATGCAAAACTTCACTCTGCTGACAAGTATCGGCAAGAGCAGCTGGCCTGTGGTATTGAAACGCGGTTTCTCCTGTACCGTTACCGAGTGGCTGACAGCGGCGGATTACCTGCTCGCTGAGGGTAATACCAATGTCATTCTCTGTGAGCGCGGCATCCGTACTTTTGAGGATAGCACCCGTTTCTCGCTGGATATATCGGCGATTCCGGTCATTAAGAAAGCCAGCCATCTACCGGTGATTGTCGACCCCAGCCATGCGGCGGGGCATCACGACCTCGTCCCGGCGCTGGCGAAGGCGGCGGTAGCAGCAGGCGCCGATGGTCTATTGATTGAAGTGCACCCGAATCCCGCCGAAGCGCTCGTTGACGGTTTACAGTCGCTGAATCCCGGCGAGTTTGCGAAATTAATGGATGAGCTAAGAATCATCGCGCGGGCGGTGGGGAGATATATATAAATATAATTGAATACTTGGGGACAGATTTCAGATATTTGCCTCAATAATAGAGGCTGCCTCAAGCAGATTACGAGCATAGTATTTCACATTCTCACCACCGGGATTGCGGACGAGGATAGCCGGTAAACCGACAGCTTCTGCCCCTCTGATATCCGCATTGAGGTTATCACCTATCATCCATACCTTTTTGGGATTACTGGTTATGGACAGGGCAATCCGGAAGGCTTCGGGATTGGGTTTTTCATACCCGGTGGCTGCCGATGTTATGCAAAAGTCTATATAAGGAGATAAACCCAGCGCTTTTACAATGTCGGGAAGCTCTGGAACGTGATTGGAAAGAATAGCATGCTTCCAGCCTTTTTCATTAAGGTGCTTCAGGGCAGGTATCGTGTCATCATAGAGGATGAACCTCTCAGGGTTGATACAATACTCACGTACGAACCTCGCTAATTCACTCGCGCGCTTGCGGTTAAATCCAACCCCCTGATAAGCACGGATGAAAACAGTCTCTAAATTCAACCACCAAGCGTCAGGTGTCACCAAGTGGAGGTGAGATTCCTCCGGCTTGTGCCATGGAAAGCCATCTCTCAAATAGAGCCTTATCTGTTCTTCATCTACACGATGGCCGGGTTCGTGTTTATTTAAGGCTTCCATCAAAGAAGAACGCCAGAGTCCGGGGCGGGTTGCCAGGGTACCATCGAAGTCCCATAAGACCGTTGGGCTTGTCTCTGTCATAAGTATTTCAATCTCCCAGACCCCCATTTTATCCTTAAAAGGAGAGGAGCACAACCGATATATTTTGAGTCGTACCCTCTTCTATTGTCAAAGACCTTACATACCAGATTCTCTTTCTCAAACGTAAAAGTTGAAGCTACGCCTCATAATACGTTATACTTTTAGGTTGAGTGCCCTAATTATCACGGAGAATTAACCTATGCTGAAATCCCATTATTGCGGTGAATTACGGAAAGAACATGTTGGCAAAAAAATAGCCCTGGCGGGATGGGTGGACAGGCGGCGCGACCACGGCGAATTGATTTTCCTGGATTTGCGGGACCGTAGTGGCGTTGCCCAGGTGGTGTTCAATCCGCAGGTCTCGAAAAAATGCCACCAGATTGCGGAACAGGTACGAAATGAGTACGTGCTTCACATCGTCGGAGAGGTGGCATTACGTCCGAAGGGGACGGATAACCCGAAACTACCGAGCGGTGATATAGAAGTCATTGCCGCTGAAGTGGAGATTCTGAACGCTTCTAAGACGCCGCCATTCTATATTAACGAAGAGTCTGAAGTCGATGAAGCCGTCCGTCTTAAGTACCGCTATCTCGACCTGCGCCGGACACGAATGCTGAACAACCTCATCCTGCGCGATAAGGTAGTGATGTACTTCCGTAATTTCCTCCACGAGCGTGGTTTTCTTGAAATTGAGACTCCTATTCTCATCAAGAGCACACCGGAAGGCGCTCGTGACTATCTGGTACCATCCCGTCTCTATCCCGGCAGTTTCTATGCTCTGCCACAATCACCCCAGCAATTGAAGCAATTGCTCATGGTCGCGGGTGTAGAAAAGTATTTCCAGATTGCCAAGTGCTTCCGTGATGAAGACAGCCGCGCCGACCGCCAGCCGGAACACACCCAGCTCGATATTGAGATGAGCTTCGTCGATGAAGAAGACATCCTTCAACTGATGGAGGAGCTTTTCACCGGCTTGATTGAAAAGGTCAAACCTGACAAGCGCGTGATAAAACCTTTCCCGCGTATCAACTATAAAGATGCTATGGAAAAGTACGGCTCAGATAAGCCTGATTTGCGCTTCGGCATGGAAATGCGTGACCTGACGGACATTGCCGGACAATCCGATTTTTCCATCTTTAAGAAAATTGTTGCCGATGGTGGCAAGGTCAAGGGTATCTGCGCTCAAGGCTGTGCCGGCTATACCCGTAATCAGCTCGAAGAACTGAATAAATTTGTGCAGAGCTACGGCGCGGGTGGCTTGCTCACCTTTGCCCTGGGGTCTACGCCCGGAGATATCAGCGGCCTGACACAGGACATGGTGAAATCGGTTGCCGCTAAATATATGACTCTGGAACAAATCAAAGAGATGGCGCAGCGTTTTAACGCCAGGCTCGGTGATTTGATTCTGGTGGTGGCGGGAAAACCAAAGGTTACAGATAAGGCTTTAGGGGAATTGCGCAGGGAGATGGGACAACGGCTCAAGCTAGCTGACCCCAATCTGCTCGCCTTTGCCTTTATCGTAAATTTCCCTCTGTTTGCCTGGAGCGAAGAAACAAAACACTGGGAGCCGGAGCACCATCCTTTTGTATGGCCCTGGCCTGAAGATGTGCCGATGCTGGAAAAAGACCCGGGAAAGGTGCGTGCTCATTGTTACGATATTGTCTGTAATGGTCTGGAGATAGCCAGTGGCAGTATTCGTATCCATAACCCTGAGCTTCAGCGTCGTATTTTCCGCTTCCTTGGCTACAAAGATGCTGAGATTGAGGAGAAGTTCGGCGGTTTCCTGGGCGCATTTGAATACGGCGCACCACCACATGGTGGCATTGCTCCCGGTGTCGACCGTATTGTGATGATACTTGCCGGGGAGCAGACCATCCGCGATGTTATCGCATTTCCCAAGAACCAGAGTGCGATGGATATGATGCTGGAGGCACCGTCACCGGTGCGTGAACAGCAATTGAAAGAACTCCATTTACGACTTCGTGAAGACTAACAAAACAAGGACTGGAAGTGAAAGTAACCACAGAAAAAACTGAAAACAGGCAAGCATTCCTCAAGATTGAAATGGAACCCGCTGAGATTGAAGCAGGCACAGAGACCGCGTATCATCGTTTAGTGAAAAAGGTAGAGGTGCCGGGTTTCCGCCGCGGTAAGGCACCCCGGGCTATCTTTGAACGACATTTTGGGAAGGACCGCCTTTTCCATGAGACGCTGGATGACCTCATCCCGGATGCTTACAAGAAAGCAATAGATGACCAGAAACTGGAACCGATTGCCCAGCCGCAGATTGAAGTCGAGACAGAAAATCCCCTCGTATTAAAGGCAATCGTGCCATTGAAACCAATTACTACAGTGGGTGATTACCACACTATTGAACTCAAGCCACGGGAAGTTGAAATCACCGAGGAAATGGTTGATAAGGTTGTAGACAGACTAAGGCATCAACACGCCACCTGGGAGCCGGTGGACAGGGCTGTTGCCATCGGTGATATGGTAACTATTGATTTAGAGAGCACGGCAAAGGGCGAGGCATTCATCAACCGCAAAGGATTGGAGTATCAGCTATTGGACGAGGATACGGGTCCTATACCGGGCTTTGCTGGACAACTGGTGGGATTAAAGAAAGGCGAAGAGAAAGAGTGGACTCATAAATTCCCTGATGATTATTTCCGGAAGGAGCTTGTCGGGTGTGACGCCACTTTCAAGGTCAAGGTGAATGAGATTAAGCAGGAAATTCTGCCGGAAGTGAATGACCAGTTTGCCGCGCAGGTAAATGCCGAGTTCACCACAGTAGCGATTTTGCGACAGAAAGCCATGGAGGAGATGAAGGAGAGGGCGGAACACGAGGCAGAGCACGAGTTTGAGGATAAGGTCATTGAAGCGGCAACGGCGATGAGCCAGATAGAGTACCCGCCGGTAATTGTCGAGGCGGAGATTGACCATCTGCTGGAGCGCAACTTCAGATATATCCAACAGACCGGGCAGGATATTGAGCACTATCTTCAGACTATCGGCAAAACAGTCGAGCAAATGCGGGAGGAATTGCGTCCCGCGGCGCTGAAGCGGGTTGCGGAGTCCCTGGTGTTGGGGAAAATTGCGGAACAGGAAAAGATAGAAGCGACACCGGCGGAAATTGACGCTGAGATTGAGATAGCTGTCAATAATTCTCAGGAAAATAAAGAGGCAATACGACAGGCTTTGAATAACGAGAACAACCGTGAAGCGATTGAGAATACGCTTATCACCCGTAAGGTGATTAAGTGCTTGACTGATTTAGCGCAGTCCCCGAAGGAGAAAAAAGAAGACAAATCTGAGGGGTAACAGGTAGGCAGGCACGGTTTTTCCAACTTCTGTATAATAGTAGGTAGAAGTCAGTCTGATTATAGTATCAAGTGTAGTTGGAGGTGCAGAATGGCTATTGACCCGATGAATGTTATTCCGATGGTGATTGAGAGCAGTACCAGGGGAGAACGTGCTTTCGATATTTATTCGCTACTACTGAGAGAGCGTATCGTTATCCTCGGTATGCCTATAAACGACCAGGTTGCGAATCTTATCGTTGCACAGCTTCTCTATCTGGATAGGGAAGACCCTGACAAGGATATCAATCTGTATATACACTGCCCGGGCGGTGTTATCAGCGCCGGTCTGGCAATCTACGATACGATACAATTAATCCGACCTGAAGTATCTACAATATGCATTGGCATGGCAGCAAGTATGGGCACTGTGTTGCTGTGTGCCGGCATCAAGGGTAAACGCTTCGCTCTGCCCAATTCCACTATCCACATGCACCAGGCAGTCGGTGGCGCTCAGGGACAGGCATCCGATATTGCCATTGCCGCCAAGGAAATCATGCGTCTTCAGGATATCATACGTAATATCATCTCGAAGCATACCGGACAGTCCCTGGATAAAATCACCCACGATACCGACCGTGATTTCTATCTGAATCCTCAGCAAGCGATGGAATACGGACTGATTGACGAAATCCTGGTCAAACCATCGAAAGACGCAGGCAAGGCAAAGAAGAGCTAAAGGCACTGTCTGTATACTGTCTGACATTTAGGGGATAATTGACTGAAGGCTGGAGACTCTACCGTTTGTATAGGCTGTTCGTTGTTCTTATATAATGGGGAGAGAACCTCTAATTTCCCTTTCTTGTAGATTGCCTTAGTCGTTAACTCACCTTGCCCGCAGACTGCCTCACCAGATGCCTGAAGCGTTGGTGGAGTTGTACAACATCATCGATACGCGTTCTATCATGCTCCGCCAGCCAGTGAAAATTGGCGCGGTCACCTGTGCCACTCCTTTTTTCTCGCTCCTGCGCTATGCGTTTAATTTCTTTTCTTTGCCCTTTCTTCCATGCCGCAAGCACGTCTTTGAGGTCAATGAGGTGGGTGGATGCCAGACTCATCGTGGCGTGAGACAGAGCTTGACGGTCGGCGTTGAAAGCAATAGCCAACCCGCCTTCCCGGTCAACTTCCGCGAGCATGTGAGCATCGGCGATGCTATCACCTACTACCACCCATTTCGATAGGGGCTCTTGATATTTATCAGCGAACCGTTTCAGAGCGACGGTTTTACGCTGTCCCCCGTTTGGTTTGACCTGCTGGATGAGCTTACCGACGGTGGTTTGTGGGAGTTCCACCCGGAAGAATTTATCCAGCGTTTGTTTGATGCCGGTGTCATCAGTCGCATTCAGTATCAGGGTGTTCTTCTCGGTACGGTGGAGCAGGTCGGTTTCTTCCCCGGTTAGTGCCAGGCGTATTGTATCCAGTGGAAATGGGGTGCAGGCTATATTGTGAGCATAAATACCGAGCTTATGGGTAATGTGGATGGCATACTGCTCGCAGGCGGGGGTAATACAGAAAACCCGCCAATCGCTGGTGAGAAGCGAAGAAATCAGATCGAGCGCCCCCTGAATCAATGTAGCTTCGCTGGCAAAACGGGCAATATCTGCTTCTGTAATATTGTGCAGGATGAGGAAAGGTGCAATAAACGCCAGCGTATCACCGGGTTCATAGTAAGACTCATCTTTCGTGGTCAACAGATTTTCATATCGGCTGATAACCTCGAAAATTTTATTACCTTCGGGGAAGAGTCGCATCAGGTCACAGGTATTATCCTGCGGTGAGAGAGTCCCCTCAAGGTCGAAGGCGATATAATTACTCATCCCCGGTTTTACCTTCTAGTAATTTTTGTTTTAGAACGCATTTTTAATCTTAGACCAGGTGCTGTTGAAGTGGACGAAGGGACTGGAACGTTTCCCGTTTATTTTTGCTTTTTTCAGGGCTTCGAGAAATTCCTCCGGCGTGTTGAAGTCGAGTAATTCCACAATAACATTACCAATCTCGCCGATACTGTGCGCATCACTGCCGGCGATACCGGGTAAGTTATGTTCCCTGGCATAAGCCCTTGCTTTAGTCGCTGGTCGCCCGAAGGGGCAACGGGCATTGAACACCTCCAGGATGTCCACCTGCGGAATGATTCGCGCCCAGCCCTCTTCATTCAACCGCAATCCGCGCATGGGGTCGAAGGGGTGGGGAATCGAAACCAGTCCGCCCTGTGCTCGGACGCTATCAATGGCGCGTTCAATTGATAAGCCGCTGGCAATATGCTCCTTTAAAAATAGCCCCATGACCTCGCCGCTGGGTGTCAGGATTTCCTCGGCGATAATGACCTTGAACGGAGCCATTTCCTTCAACTTGAAAGCGCCTTCCGTTGCATCGTGGTCGGCAATAGCGACACAGTTGATGCCCAGTTCCTGACAACGGATGACAATTTCATCAAGCTCGTTGTGGCAGTCCATTGAATACCTGGTATGAATGTGGAAATCAGCTTTTAGCAAGATAATATGTCCTTTCTCGGGGTTATGGAGTTACTTATCATGCCACTTTCTGGCGTGAGATAGCAATTTTACCTTACCGTTTTCCATTACTGCAAGGTCTTCAATTCTTATCCCTCCCCATCCCGGCAGGTAAATTCCCGGTTCTATGCTGAAGACCATGCCATCGGTGAGCGCATCCGGCGATGCAAGGGGACTGAGGCGGGGAGCGGGGTCATGGGTAGCCAGTCCGACCCCATGCCCGAGCCCGTGCCCGAACATATCCCCGTAACCGGCAGTGTTAATGATACTCCGCGCCAGGTCGTCTGCTTGCACTCCGTTCATACCGGCGTGAATGCCGTCGATGGCGGCTTCCTGCGCGCGGCGCACAATATCATAAATCTTGTGGAAGGTTTTGTCCGGTTTGCCCAGACAAATAGTGCGGGTGAGGTCGCTGCCGTAGTTACTGAACTTGGCGCCCATGTCAATCACCACCGGTTCGCCAGTGGCGATGGGACGGTCGGAGGGTTGATGATGAGGTAAGGCTGCATTCGGACCAGAGGCAATGATAATCCCGAAGGGCATGCTCTGACTGCCCGATTCGCGCATGGACTTTTCCAGTTCCCAAGCGAGTTGTAATTCCGTGATACCGGGTTTTAGTTTGGCGGTGACTGAATCGAAGGCAGTATCGCCAATTTTAGCGGCGCGCTGTATGTATTCAATCTCTTCCGGCTCTTTGACACCCCTTAGTTTCTCCACTGTATTCTCCAGAGGGACAAGACGGAGGCGGGAGCGTTCCTTATCCAGAATTGCCGCTAGTTCGTGGTAGAAAGCAAAGGTTATATAGGGAGATTCAAACCCCAGCCGCTGTATTTCACGCCTTTCCAGTAGTTTGGGAAACCATTCGGCGGTACGCCCTTTTATCTCAAAAAGGGTGAAGTGTGGCGATTGTTGCTTAACCTGTTCAAAATAACGGAAGTCGGTGGCGAGCACAGCATCTTTGGGAGTGATGAGCAGGTAGCCAGTGGAGCCATCAAATCCCGAGAGATAATAGCGGTTTCCCGGCTGGGAAACAAAGATGGCATCCACTTCCCTTTTTACCAGTTCCTGCCGCAGTTTTACCAGTCTATTTGCTGTCATTATTCTCCTTTCCCAGCGCCAGCGGGTGGGCGGCGAGGTATACTTTCTTTGCCTGACTTTTGCTGACATGTGTATATATTTGTGTGGTGGACAGACTGGCGTGCCCGAGTAATTCCTGCACCACACGCAAATCAGCGCCGCCATCGAGCATGTGGGTGGCAAAGGTGTGACGTAAGATGTGCGGGTGTATCTTTCTAGTAATGTTTGCCGCTTTTGCGTAACGGTCGATGATTTTCTGTATACGTCGGACAATCAGACGCTTGCCGGAACGGTTAATAAAAACCGCTTCGGTCTTTTTCTCGCCGAGTAGTTTTAGCCGTCCATCCTCAAGATAGGTAGTCAGGGCTTTGGCAGCAGGTTTGCCCATCAGCACAATGCGCTCTTTGTTACCTTTCCCCACCACTCTCACTTCTCTCTCGTGTAAGTCAACCTGTGGCAGGTTCAGACTGACGATTTCACTGACGCGTAAGCCGGATGCGTAGAGTAATTCAAGGATGGCTTTATCGCGTTGCCCTACCGGTTTTTCTGTAGCCGGCGCTTCCAGGAGGCGGATGATTTCATCAGTAGTGAGTACGATGGGAAGGCGCCTATCTAGCTTCGGCGAGGTAATCTTTTCTAGCGGATTCTCTTTGATAAGTTCCTCGCGGTGCAGGTAGCGGTAAAAGGAGCGGATAGCGGAGACCTTATTGGCAATGCTCGACCGCGCGACGCCCTGTTGCATCAACCAGTACATATAGTCACGCATGGTCTGTTTGTTGACCGCTTCCAAGGAATTTATCTTCCGGGCAAAGAGGAACTGAAAAAACCCTTTTTCTTTACCACGCACCTTATTCCCGATAAGAGCGCTGAGATAGGTGCGGACAGTATAAGGTGAAGCGTTCCTGCCTGCCCTGAGATAGTTTACATAACGGTCAACGATGGTCTGCATAGAATCAACTCTTATCCGCAGTTACAGCAGCTTTTCCTTCCGGAATCGGACCACGGTAGCGGCATTTCAGGCACCTGGCGCGGTTTTCGCGGTACTCGGTCAATAGTCCGCCACACTTGGGACAGGGTTGGGGAAGGGGACGGGCGCTGGCGGCAAAAGTGCAGTTGGGATAATTACTGCATCCGTAAAACTTTTTCCCCTTCTTATTCAACCGCTGAATGAGTTCACTACCGCAATCCGGGCATTTAACGCCGGTTCTTATCTGGTAGCGTTTGGTGAATTTACATTCCGGATAGCCGGTGCAGGCGAGGAATTTACCGAACCGTCCAATCTTGATGGCGAGTGGTTTGCCGCATTTATCACACACTTCGGTAGTGAGTTCATCCGCGATTTTCACGCGCTCGATGCCTTCTTTGGCGTTCTGGAGCGCTTTCTCAAATGGAGTGTAAAAATTTCTGACAACATCCACCCACTGCTTCTTCTGGTCAGCGATTTCATCAAGGTCGTCTTCCATGCGTGCTGTGAATTCAATATCGACAATGTCAGGAAAATGCTGTTTCAGTAAATCAGTGACAAGCATACCCAGTTCGGTGGGTTTGAAGACCCCACTTGTTTTGGTCACGTATTCACGTTCTTGAATGTTGGCAAGGATGGGAGCGTAGGTGCTTGGTCTCCCGATGCCGCGCTCTTCCAGCATCCGTATGAGACTGGCTTCTGTGTAGCGGGGAGAAGGTTGGGTGAAGCGCTGTTCCGCCAGAAGCTGAAGGAGTTTCAGAACATCGCCTTTGTCAAGTGATGGTAGTGACTGACGGCTCTCATCATTGATTTTACCTTCATCTCGCTGATAAAGAATGGTAAACCCAGGGAATTTTAGCAAGGATGACGTTGTGCGGAATAGATAAACTTCCCGCGAATTACCGGGTTTAGCTTCGATGTCCACTGTGGTGCTATCGTAGAGCGCCGGCGCCATCTGGCTGGCGACCATGCGGTTCCAGATAAGCTGGTAAAGTCGGAACTGGTTGGTGGAGAGGTATTTTTTTACCGTATCCGGCGTACGGCTAGTATGCGTAGGACGAATGGCTTCATGGGCTTCCTGCGCGCCCTTGACCTGCCGTGTAAAGACGCGAGCGTGAGCAGGCAGGTAATCCTCACCATATTTTTTCTGGATGAAGTCCCGTGTTTCGGCGATAGCGGTACGGGCAACGTGCGTAGAATCGGTGCGCATGTAGGTAATCAAGCCTACACTCTCGCCAGCCCCGAGGGATAGACCTTCATAAAGCTCCTGGGCGATTGCCATAGTTTGCCCTGCAGAGAGACGCAGTTTGTACCAAGCTTCCTGCTGAAGTGTGCTGGTGATAAATGGCGGCGCCGGCTGGCGAACGACCTTGCGTGTCTTGATTTTATCAACGGTGTACTTTGCCCGTTCCAGCCGTTCTTTTAGGGTATTCGCCTTTTGTTCGGTGTTTATTTCCAGTTTTGTGCCATCGATAAGTCCCACTAATTGAGCGCGGAAAGCCGGCGTTTCTTTCTTCTGCAGTTCCGCCTCGATTACCCAGTATTCCTGTGGAACAAAGCCTTCAATCTCCCGTTCGCGGTCGACGATGATTCTTAGAGCAACAGATTGCACTCTACCTGCGGAAAGACCGCGTCTTACTTTTTGCCAGAGGAGTGGGCTCAGTTTGTACCCGACCAATCTGTCCAGAATGCGCCGTGCCTGCTGGGCATCGACCAGATGCGAATCAACAGAGCGAGGATGTTTGAATGCCTGTTGAACAGCTTCATCGGTGATTTCGTGAAAGACGACACGGCGGAAGGGTATTTTAGCCACGTTTATAACAGTTGCCAGGTGCCAGGCAATAGCTTCACCTTCACGGTCAGGGTCAGTGGCAAGATAGATTACCTTTGCCTTTTTACCTGCCTCTTTTAACTCTTTAACGAGTTTGCTCTTGGTACGGGGCACCACATAGCTTGGTGTAAAATCGTGCTCAATGTCCACACCCAACTTACTACGGGGCAAATCACGGATGTGACCCATCGATGCCTTGAGGCTGTATTTATCGCCCAGTATCTTACCGAGCGTTCTTGCTTTTGCCGGTGATTCAACGATAACAAGCTCTTTCTTTGGACTACTCAACTTTTACTCCATAAATTTCCCTGGTTTCACGCGCCAGTACGTAAGACATATTTCCTACCGACCGCACCAGTCCTTTCAACTCCATCATTGCCAGTGTACTGCTCACGGTGGCAACTGGCAAGCCACTCCCGGCGCATATATTATCGATGTGTGCCGGTTCTGAGGATAAACGCTTCAACAGGACTGATTCAGTCTCACTTTCCGGAATGATTTCTTTGAACTCAAGTTGCTGGGCGACGGCGCGCAGATTCAGTTCCTCGAGAATATCCTGACAGTTTTGCACCAATTTTGCGCCTTCCTGGATGAGGTTATTGACGCCGCGGCTGGATGGTGACAGGATACTCCCCGGGACAGCCAGCACATCGCGGTTCTGTTCTAGGGCGAGGTTAGCGGTAATGAGTGCGCCGCTTCCTTCCCCTGCCTCTGTTACCAGGACTCCAAGACTCATACCACTGAGGATACGGTTGCGTCGTGGAAAATGGTCGGGTTTGGGTTTAGTCCCGAGTGGATACTCACTGATAAGAGCGCCATTTTCTATTATTCGGCGCGCCAGGTTCAAGTTCTCCGCCGGATAGATAATATCCAGCCCGCAGGCAAGAACGGCAATCGTCCTGCCGCCGGCATCCAGCGCCGCCTGATGAGAAACAGAATCAATGCCCCGCGCCAGTCCGCTGATAATGGTGATGTTATTACGCGCCAGGTCAGCCACGATTTCTTCTGTGACCTGCCGACCGTAAGCGGTTGCCCGTCGCGTTCCTACCACTGCCAGGCACCACTCGTCAGCGGCGGTTAATGAACCCCTGATGTACAGAAGAGGCGGGTAATCATAGATTTCCTTGAGACGGGCAGGATAATCATCATCATGCCAGGTGAGCAACTGAACCCCATAGCGTTTCAGCTTTTCCATCTCGTCATCAAGCGCAATTTTCGGACGCCAGGTGGTGATGGCGCGCACAACACCATCATCAAGTCGCGCCTGTCTCAATTCGCCGGCGGGAGCCTTCCATGCAGACTCAAGGTTGCCGAAGTGGTTCTCAAGTTGATTGAGACGGACACGCCCGATGCCGGGGATAAAACTGAAGCCAACCCAATATTTAAGGTCTTTTTTATTCATCATTACGATAATTGCTATTCTAACACAGCACCGAATGAGGAACAATTTATTATATAAATCCGAAACCCTAAACCCTAAATCCGAGGTAATGACAAAATTCGAATTTTTCAAGCTAAAGTGATTGGAAAGAAAGATTCGTTTAGAGTTTAGTAATTTTAATCTCTGGTTCCCCAGAGAAGCAGAGAGCAGACCAAGGCGATAACGAAGAGAGCCGCACCTACCCAAGCAAAGGCAACACTGAAGCTGAACTGGTCAATGAGCTTTCCTATGATGGGCATAAGAATTCCGGGACCGCCCCGGCTGGCAAAGTAGTAAATACCGAGAATTGTAGAGCGATTGTTCGCTTTGGCGTTACTGATGACGTACACCTCAGACACCGGCATAGCCACATACATACAGGTGCCCATTGCCAGTAGAACAAATGGCAGAAGCCACCAGTAAGTGCCCAGGCTGAGCAGGAAGATAATTGGACCGGCGGCAAGACTGACAGTGAGCATCACGGGCACTTTACCGTATCGATCGGAGATGTACCCGCCGATAGGACCCGCCCATAGACCCGCAAAATGGGCAAGAGCCAGAAAAGCAGCGCCGGCCTGCTCCAATCCCCCATACTGGTCGACCACGAGCAGAGGGATAAACGAGATGCTGGAAAAAACGAAGACCTGCACTGCTGTGCCTAAGGTGACAAAGGCTATCATACGTCGTACGTAGCCGCGTTGATTAATGCGGATGGCAAAACTATCTGTCTGAACTTGTTTTAGTGTACCGCCAAGTTGACGGCGCTTCAGGAGGGCATAAAGGTAAATTCCGAAAGCAATGGTTGGAATTGCCAGCACAATAAAGGGACCGCGCCAGGTTAAAAATGTGGCAATAGTGGTGGTTAACAAAGGAGTGAGAAAGTTGGCGAGTGTTCCTCCAATCTGGTGCATTCCCAGGACTTGACCCCGTTTTTCTACAGCGACGGTATCTGAAAGCAGTGGTGAGGCAGAGGGATGATAACCACCACCGAGAATACCCATGATGATTAAAGCGACAAGCATCATGAGGTAGGTTGGTGAGAGACCGACAAAAAGACCGAAGATAGCAACTCCGGCAACGCCAACTGCAATCAATAGTCTGGGTGCAATATGGTCGCCGCCAAGCCATCCAGCCAGTAGATTACTCGCACCGTACGAAGCGTTATATACACCGTTTAGTGCGCCTATCTTTAAATAGTCCAGACCGAAGTGGTCCCGTATGGAAGGTTGCACAGATTGAATAATAAATCCCGGCACATGGTGCATAAAATGTGCCAGAATGAAGAGCGGCACCAATCCAGAAAACAGCTCTCTGGTAGAGGTCTTGATTCTATCTATTGTATTATTACCAGATTTTTCCATTAATTAAGTCAGTAGTCCGGCATCCAATCCCAGTAAATGGCGGAGAGGGTGGGATTCGAACCCACGGTAACCTTGCGGCTACAAGCGCTTTCCAGACGCTCCTGTTAGGCCACTCCAGCACCTCTCCACAGTCAAAAAGATAATGAGCCTAGTTTTAAGTTTACGCTTTGGGGCTGGTTATTGTAAAGGCTATTTTCTGTGCTCAATTCAGCAATCTTCCGAGCATTCCCCGGCGATGTTCAGCAGTTTCACAATCCTTTTTTCGTCAATGTCTTTGAGCGTTCTAATTTTGATGTGTCTCATTGTTTTTCCACTGCCTTCAAAAAGGGCTATCTCTTCTTTTGTCAGTCCATTAATTGAAAAACCCAGATTGACATGGTCTTTTAGAGCGCCAATATAGAATTTCCCACCAGAAAAAGTAGGAACACCCCACTTCATCTCTTCTTTTATGTCCGGAAATGTTTTCAGGATGATTTCCCGCACTTTGAGGCAGATTTCCTTCTGAGGCGACTTCTGTTTTTCTATGTATTTCTTAACCTTTTCATCCATCGTTTTGCCCCCTTATTATTTGTGTGCCGGAGAATAGACACAAGGCTTTCTGCGGTTCATTCCATTTAGTGAGCACTAGCTGGTGGAGAGGGGCATTCGCTCAGGGTAAGCCCTTCGACTTCGCTCAGGGTAAATGGAGAGGGTGGGATTCGCTTGTCCCGAGTGAAGTCGAGGGAAAACCTTTGATAAATCGCATTCACTCAGGGCGAGTCCCCTGAATCAATCGTTCCTTCTTTGTTTTAGGCCATCCTTTAATCTGATTCTCTCGTTTTCTTGCTTCAGAAAGATTACTGTGTTTTTCACAATAAACCAGAGTCACGGGTCTACGAGCAGAAGTGTATCTCGCTCCGGTTCCGTTGTTGTGTTCTCTCAGACGCTTTTCTATATCAATTGTAATACCGGAATATAATGAGTTGTCTTTACACCTCACCATATAAAAGAACCATTCTTGGGTCATTATTGTCCTTCGACTACGCTCAGGGTAAGTCCTTCGACTTCGCTCAGGGTAAACGGAGAGGGTGGGATTCGAACCCACGTCCCGAAAAATCGGGAACCGCTTTTCGAGAGCGGCACCATCGGCCTCTCGGTCACCTCTCCAGCTTCAAATATTAACTTAAAACATCATCATCGGGCAAGTTTGCTATCATTTTGCAGGTGTCACGCCGTTACCGGCAACAGTCCAGTGACCCGTAGCAATGACTGAAAATCGGTTTTTTGACATCGGCATTATTTTCCTTCATAATATGCCAAAAAGTTGCATCTTTAATAACGACACCATATACTAGGGTGCAAGAACATCGGATGAGGATAAGACGAAGAAAGGTCGGAGATAAAAACCTCAAACTTATTGCGGTGTTCTTATTCAGCAGATAATGCTGGGCAGATATATTTTTGAAAGGGGAGAAGAAAAGGAAATGGAGTTCAAAGGCTATCCTGAGTACAGTTCGCGCCAACCACTAATTCTCAAATACTGTCTGAAGAGACCGGTGGAAACGTATCCGGATGACATCGGCATCGTTTACAGAAATGATGCCGGTGAGTATTTCCGGTTCACCTGGCGGCAGTGGCACGAGCGCACCTGCCAGCAGGCCCATGCTCTCAAGGCGCTGGGTGTGAAGCCGGGCGGACCTTTCGAGCCGGGAGACAGGGTGGGAACCATGGCACTAAATCACCATCGCCATATAGAAAACATCTGGGCATCTGTTCTCACCGGAGCGGTATCGCATCCTATCAACATGAGATTATCGATGGACCACATGGCTTATACCATTACTCACGCCGAAGATAAGGTCATCTTTTTTGATGATTCTATCCTGCCTCTGGTCGAGGCGTTATACGACCGTATCAAGGACACGGTTAAAACGTTCGTTTACATGTCTGATAAACCGGGGTTGCCCAAGACCAAGGTACAGCCGCTCTATGAATTCGAAGAGCTGATCAAGCAGTATCCGAAGACATATGACTGGCCTGATTTTTCGGAAGATACCTATGCAGTGCTCTATTACACGACCGGCACGACAGGACTCCCCAAGGGCATCATGTTCACCCATCGCCAGGTCATGCTTCATGTCCTGTACGGATTCGCATCGATGGCTTTCAGGGTGAGACGACCTGATGACCCAGAGCCTCCAAATGAAAATATACCTATGATGAATATCCCGTTATTCCATATTCATGCCTGGGGACAGCCGTTCTCTCTGGTAACCGCCGCATCAAAGATAGTGTTTCCCGGACGGTTCTCTCCTGAAGCATTCTGCCAGATGGTGCAAGAAGATAAAGTCACCTCCGCCGGTATGGTGCCTACAATGCTGGCAATGCTCCTTGAGTATCCGGATATTGATAAGTATGATCTCAGCAGTCTGATCGCTATCGGTACCGGCGGCGGCGCTCTACCTCTTGGTTTGAAACAAAAGGCGGAAAAAAAGTTCCCGTTGATGAGAGCCGGCTCAGGGTATGGTATGACCGAAACACTGGCAGGAGTTCTCGGTTCCACCATCAGGCGGAATATGGTGGATTGGCCACAGGAGAAAATAGACGAGATTATGGTTAAAACCGGTGTGGCGGGAATGGGAATTCAAGTCAGGGTTGTCGATGAGAATGGCAAAGATGTGCCGCACGATAACCAGGCGATTGGTGAGATAATACTGCGGGGCCACTGGATTATGGAGCGATACTTTAAAGAGCCAGAGAGGTCGGCTACGGCTTGGAGAGATGGCTGGTTCCATACTGGGGATGCGGCAAAAGTCGACACAGATGGCTACATAATAATTGCCGACCGTATCACCGATGTAATCAGGAGCGCCTCCGAAATGGTGCCCACCGTTCTACTTGAAAATCTGACGTGTAATGCCGATTTTGTCCTGGAAGCGGCTTATGTAGGTGTGCCTGATGAGAAGTGGGGAGAAATACCAATGGCGCTGGTGAAGCGTGTACCAGGTACCAAACAGACTGAAGAAGACATTATGAAGCATCTGCAGACCGAGGGTGTGGACAAGGGCAAGATTACCAAGTGGATGCTGCCTTCCTACGTACTTTTCACGGACGACATTCCCAGAACAAGTGTCGGTAAGTTCGATAAAATAGCCATCCGGAAGCGGATAAATGAGTTCGTAAGCAAAGCCAAGCAGGTACGTAAAATCTAAATCGGTAGAGCCGTTATAAAATCAAATAGAGAAAATGGGGGCAGAGTTTATCGCGAAACGATACAACACCTGCCCCCTTCTATTTGCCGTTGGTTTCATTGTTGTTTTGAAATCATTTCGATTAGCATAATTACTCAGACTTGCTTAATAGCATTTCGATAATTGTCTGGATATCCTTCGTTGCCCTGGAACCACCCGGTACTGTGCCTTCAAAGCCCGCTTCGTTAAGTTCAAGGTCGAAGTATACCGTCCCAATAGTCTGGATACTCTTCTTGCTCAATTCCTCTATCATTCTCTCCCTGACTTTTTCAGAAGGCACCTTATTGAGAATGGCTTTAACTCTAACAATCCCCATACCCTGAGCCATATAGACTATCTTCTCAGCCAGCGTCATTGATTCGTATGATGGCTCAACTATTACCAGCACCGTGTCCATATTTCTTTCGACTCCCCGCCCAAAGCTCTCGATGCCCGCTTCCATGTCTACGAGCGCAATCTCTTTATCTGCGAGGACCAGTTTTCCCATTAAATCGCGGGTCATATCTGCCATTGAACAAGCGCAACCCTGGAAGGGGTCCTGAATCTTGCCGACCATCATGAATTTGAGGCCATCACGATTGAGGACGTACTCGGCGGGGATGTCCGGTATGGCAATCTGCTCACGTTGCAACCACTCTGCATCAGGACTGCGGTCGCCGGTGGAAAAGCGACTCAGTAGTGTTATCAGTGGTTTCGGTTCTCTATCAAAGCCAAACAGTCTGGAAAGCCCCGGATTGGATTCGTCGGTATCCAGTACCAGTATACTGAATCCTTTGCTTCTCAATACATTAGCTATCAAAACGACTACGGTGCTTTTCCCAACACCGCCTTTTCCGCAAACGGCTATCTTCTTAAGCGGACTCATGGTTGGGGCATGCGATTTCAAGTAGTCCCTTATCTTTTTCGAGGCTTCAACCTTCTGCTCGTCCGTCTCAGCCGAACACATCTCGCAATTAATGCAGTCATCGTCATCGTAGAAAGCTGCCCCCATCGGGCAGTGAAACTCGCCCATCAAACTTCCTTCTATTTCTGTCAGTCGCCTGTTATTCTAAATCCGGTTTCCCTTAGCATTATGATACATTATGAACCCAGATATTAACAAAGGAAAATCAGTCTGTGCGGGTAAGGGTACCTAACAGCGACACTGGCACTTAGTGCATTTCTCTACACGTAAATGTCATAATAATAGGGATGAGTATTCTATCCAGCGCAGTTACCAACCTCACCGTTAAAGAAGTTGAAGAGCTTGTGGAGTCTCTGGGTGAGCCGGCGTACCGGGCTAACCAACTTCTCAATGGGGTGTATCAAAGGTTAGCGGTTTCTTTCGATGAGATGACGGATTTATCCCTAGCATTGCGGCAGAAATTAGAGAAACGAATCACCCTCCATACTCTTGTGCCAGTGCGTGAGATAAAATCCAGGGACGGTACGGTTAAAATTCTTTTCGGTTTGGCGGACGGAAAAACCATTGAAGCGGCGTTGATGCTCTATGCCGCTGGCGCCGGCAGACCACGCACCACTGTTTGTCTCTCGACTCAGGTGGGCTGTCCCATCGGTTGTCCGTTCTGCGCTACGGGTCAGCAGGGCTTTGAACGCAATCTGACGCCGGGCGAAATGATTGACCAGGCGCTCTATTTTGCCCGCCGGGTCAGGGATGCCGGAGAAGATAGCCGACATAACCATATCACCAATATCGTTTTCATGGGCATGGGGGAGCCGCTGGCTAACTATGAAGCGCTGGTGCAAGCAATCGTGGTGCTGACATCGCCGAGATGTTTCGGAACTAGCCCTCGGAATATTACCATCTCCACGGCGGGTCTGGTCCCGCAGATTCG
The DNA here is from genome assembly GCA_030654965.1 of Dehalococcoidales bacterium. Classification (GTDB taxonomy): domain Bacteria; phylum Chloroflexota; class Dehalococcoidia; order Dehalococcoidales; family Fen-1064; genus JAURWL01. The sequence continues at coordinate 35,558 of JAURWL010000111.1, forward strand.
CCGGCTGAGCCGGGAGAAGGTGAGGGTGGGATTGGCAGTATCTCTGCACGCCCCCTATAATGCGCTCCGGAACAGGCTGGTGCCGCTCAACAAGCGATATTCTCTTGAAGAACTCATCCCTGCCTGCCGCGAGTATGCCAGTACAACCGGCCGCCGGGTGAGTTTTGAATATGTTCTTTTTGCGGGGGTGAACGATTCACTGTCTCAAGCCGGGGCACTTGTCAGACTCCTTACTGGAATCAACTGCCACGTCAATCTTATCCCGGCAAACCGCACCGCCGATAGCGCCTTTCAGCCACCATCCCGTACCATGGTGCTTGCTTTCGAACAACAGTTGGAACTGGCAGGCATCAACTGTACTCTCCGGTTAAGCAGGGGGCAGGACATTGATGCAGGGTGCGGTCAACTCCGCAGTTCGTTTATCGCTGGCATGTAATTGTCTTGAATCTCCAGGCGCAGAGAATTAATTGACAATCCGCAGTCCGATGTGCTGTAATTGAGCCGAATTATCGAAGTCGCATAAGAATATCGGAGGTTGAATATGGCAGAACCAATTGTGGAAATCACTAACGGGAAGGTACAGGGAACGACAGAAGACGGAATTCACGTTTTCAAGGGCATACCCTACGGAGCGCCGACCAGCGGTAAGAATCGATTTATGCCGCCCCAGCCAGCGAAACCATGGGCAGGGATAAGAGATGCTACCCGGTACGGAAACGCCTGCTGGCAACCGTCTGAAGGCAACGTGAGGATGGGCTACTGGGGAGCGAATGGTGTTGACTCGATGAGTGAGGACTGTCTTTTCCTCAATGTGTGGACGAAAGGGCTTAAGGATAACGGTAAGCGGCCGGTGATGGTCTGGATTCATGGCGGTGGCTATCGCACAGGCTCGGCGAATCAAGCACCCTTTTATAATGGGGCGATGCTGGCAAAAACATATGATGTCGTGGTTGTTTCTGTAAATCACCGTCTTAACGTATTCGGGTATTTGTATCTGGCGGAGATATTCGGCGAAAGGTATGCCGCTTCGGGGAACAACGGCATGCTCGATTTGGTGGAAGCACTGAAGTGGGTGCGGGATAACATTGCTCAATTTGGCGGGAATCCCGGCAACGTCTTGATTTTCGGTGAATCCGGAGGTGGTGCTAAGGTGAGTACCCTGCTGGCGATGCCATCGGCAAAAGGTCTTTTCCACCGCGCCGTGATTCAGAGCGGTCCCAGTCTGCGTTCACAAAATCCGGAAGATGCCACCCGCAACGCGCGTGAATTCCTCGATGTTGTACGTATTACTCCCGAAAGGATTAACCAGTTGCATGATAATCGCGCGGATAATATTTTCTATGCCTATATGGCAATGTCCCGCAGCGCGGATAGAGCCGGGGCTGAAATGGGGCCGGTGTGCGATGGGAAAATTATTCCGGTGCATCCTTTCGACCCCGTAGCGGCGCCGACTGCCGCAAACGTGCCGGTCATCGTGGGTTGTAACCGGGATGAGACAGCTTTTATGCTGATGCGCGACCCACTGTTCGGGAAGTTCGATGAGGCGACCATGCGACAGCGTGTTATTGCCACTCTCGCTCAGAGAACCAGCAGTAAAGCAGTAGCCGATATGGCAGATAATCTCATTGCAGGATATCGCCGCACTCGTCCCGGGGCGACACCGCACGATATTCTGGTCGCTGTGGGCAGTGACCGGATGCGTATCGCTTCCATCCGTCTCGCGGAGCGGAAAGCGGCTGGAGGAGTTCCAGCTTATATGTACCTGTTTACCTGGGAAAGCCTCGCCTGGCGGGGTAGGTTGAAGTCGGCTCATTCGTTTGAGATTCCTTTTGTTTTCAATTATATGCATGACCCGACGGTTACTTTCCTCGGAGACAAGCCAGAACGCTTCAAGCTGGCGGAGACGATGAGCGGCGCGTGGACGACTTTTGCGAAGAGCGGCGACCCGAACCACAAGGGAATGATAAAGTGGCCCACTTACGATAAAGAAAAGCGCGCTACAGTGATTTTCAACACCGAGTGCCGGATAGAGAATGACCCATTCAGCGAAGAGCGGAAGCTATGGGATGGAATAATATAGGAGAAAATCCGAATCCTGTCCTGAACTGGATTCAGGAATCGAAATACTAAATCCTGATCCCCCCTTTTCCCCGCCACCTTGATTGAGGAGCGGGGAGCGGGAATGATATTCATGGGTTGTAATCTCTTAGAGAGGAAGACTTCCCGCTCGGGCATCAATTTTCCAGACAAGAAATAGAGTCCATTCCGGCGGAAGTTGGAATCCGGAAGATTTTGTGCAATAAAAGACGACCGAAGAGCGGAACTCCCCTCGGTCGTCTTCCTTTTCAGTTTTCTGCAGAGAGTGTGTTATATAATCCCGCCGGACTACTTGCCCAGAGCGGCTTCGTCCTTCTTACGGATACTGCGTCCGCCGTGTCCGTGTTTGACACCCTTGTACATGTCTTTGTAGGATTTTCTCTGCTGTGCCTTGTCTTGCTTTCTCCCCATTACCTTCTCCAGACTTTAGCTATTGGTGACGGCAGATGCTGATGATGGCTTACGCCGGGTCAGGTAGCTCCAGAGATGTGTGTAGCTCTGCCGTAACATAACCTGCCACTGACTCCAGTCCAGTCTGGCAATATCCAGCGCCGCCTGGCGCAATGCCTCATCGTCTGTGAGACAGTAGAGAGCTATGTTATTTTCACTATACGTTTTCACCACGCCTTTGTCAATGAGCTGTCTCAATGCCTTCTCGATGTAGCGTCGTTCGCCGCTGACACTGAGAGCGTGAAGAATTGCCAGTCCGCTGAAGCGGGCATTCGGATGCCAGCCAAAGAACTGGATAAGCTCCAGACAATAGGGGTCATCACTATATTCTTTTATCAATTGACACAGAAACTCCCTTTCGGGCGCCTGTGCGGTAGCCATGTTTCCTCCTAACTGGTTCAAGTTTGGTGGGCTTGTCACCAGGACTAATTCGTATTGTCCCTGATGCGGATGCTTCTGACTGCCGGTTAACGCCTTGTCTCTACGGGCATCTGGCGCACTCTAGGCAATTCACGCTGTCTCAAGAAGGACGGGGTATCAAGCTGGTCTTCAGTCTTGAGGTTCTTGAGAACCTTGGTGATTTCCTTCTCGCGTGTCGCACTGCCCAGACTGTACATACCTTCGAAACCGGTGGCGATGAGGACTAGGCGCACTTCCTGATTCAAGTTCTCTTCCAGCGCTACGCCGAAGACAACATTGGCATTCGGGTCAACCGCCTGCTTGATAACTTCCGCCGCCGCATTGACCTCGAAGAGCGTCAGTGAGGAACCGCCGGTGATATTGAAGAGTACACCCTTAGCGCCTTCCATAGAGACGTCCAGTAACGGACTGGCAAGCGCCTGCTTGGCAGCATCCACGGCGCGATTGGGACCTGTACCTCTGCCAATGGACATCCAGGCAGGTCCGGCATCCTTCATAATGGTGCGGATATCGGCGAAGTCCAGGTTTATGAGACCCGGAACGGTGATTACCTCGGCGATTGCCTGCACGCCATTATGAAGCACCTCGTCCGCCAGTTTGAAAGCGCTATCAACGGATGCCTTCTGGTCGCAGAGCTGGAGCAACCGGTCATTGGGTATAATAACCAGCGTATCCACTTTCTCCTGCAGGTTCTCAATACCAGCTTCAGCGGTCTTGCGGCGATGATTGCCTTCAAAGCCGAATGGTCTCGTGACAATAGCAATCGTCAGAGCGCCACTTTGTTTGGCAATGTCAGCCACAACCGGTGCCGACCCGGTGCCCGTACCGCCACCCATACCGGCGGTCACAAACACCATGTCGGCACCGGAGAGTACCTCTTTTATCTGGTCGCGACTTTCCTCAGCGGCTTTCATACCTATTGCAGAGTCACCACCAGCGCCCATACCGCGGGTGAGGCGTTCACCAAGCTGGATACGGATTGCCGCTTCGGTGAATGCCAATTGCTGGGCATCAGTATTCATTGCTACAAATTCAACGCCGCGGATTTGTTCGCGCACCATTCGAGTAATGGCATTACACCCGGCGCCGCCTAGTCCGACGACCTTAATTCTCGCCCCAGTGGGGACAAAATTTGCTTTTGACATTTTAGTCTCTCCTTAATATCAGATTGCCCGGTTGCCGTGACAAGTCTGGGTAAAATCTTTTAACGGAATAGGCGGAGTAACGGTGAAACCATCCCGCGAAAGCCACCCTTGGCATGTGGACTCTGGGCGTTATTGTTCCGGATGCGCCAGAGTAAGAGGCCAACACTTGTAGCGTAAGCCGGGTCACAGAGTGCATCAGAAACACCGGGCAAGTTCACCGGTATGCCCAGTCTCACAGGGAAGCGGGTGATTTCGCGAGCCATATCGACCATGCCACCCAGATTGGCGCCGCCGCCGGTAATGACCAGTCCGGAGGGGATGAAATGCGCATAATCTTTCTGCGGCAATTCCATGACAATCAGGCGGATAAGTTCGTCTACACGGGCGCGGATAATTTCACTCAGGTCATTCAAAGAGATAGTTTGTTGCCCGACATTGATAGTCCGGTCTTCAGTGGTTTCAGCGTTCCCCATCGGGGTGACATTGCCATACTTCTTCTTAATATCTTCTGCGGCTTCATAGGTTATTCCCAGTCCAATGGAGATATCTCGTGTAATCTGATAGCCGCCGACGGGTAGAATAGACGTGTGACAGATGGCGTTATCTTTGAAGACGGCTATATCGGTAGCACTTCCGCCGATGTCAGCCAGCAAAACGCCGTCCAGCCGCTCTTCCGGGGCGAGGACCGCTTCTGCGCTGGCAAGTGGCTCGAGTACGAGGTCTTCAATCTCTATGCCGATACTGCGGATACACTTGGTCAGGTTCTGGATGCTGGTCACCGCGGCAGTGATGATGTGCGTTTCAACGTCCAGCCGGAAACCATGCATGCCGACGGGGTTCTTGACACCGTCCTGTCCGTCTACTGAATAGGCACGGGGGATGACATGCAGAACTTTCTGGTCATTAGGAACTTCCACCGACCGCGCTACTTCGAGGACCCTCTTCAGGTCTTCCGGGCGGACCAGCTTGTCATTACGGGAGATGGCGATAGCGCCGCGATTGTTCACGGAGCTGATGTGCCGGCCGGTAACGCCAACATAGGCTGACTCCACCTTATAGCCAGCCGTTCGCTCGGCGCGCCGCACCGAGTCACGGATTGATTCCCGGGCTTCGTTCAGATTGACGACCATGCCCTTGGTTAGACCCAGAGATGGTGCAATGCCGACTCCCAAGATGCGGACATTGTTCTTTTCGTCAATATCGCCCATGACGGTGCAGACTTTGGTCGTGCCGACGTCAATAGCCGAAACCTTTGTTCTCTTCATTGTGTGTTTACTTCCTCCTCGATTTTGAATATATGAATATGAAGAAATTTATTCGCGATAATGAATATGCCAGTTGGAATCGAGCGTGCCATGATGGTTATCCTCGTGTCCAAGGTAGCATTCGGCGAGAAAGCCGCTGGGTGAATCGCCGCTGCGGACACCCGGTGATGGTTCCTCGGCGATACTGAGATTGAAATCCACGATGCCTGTCTTGAGCCTTTCGTACTCGATTGCGGTTGACATTGGCGCACCCCCTAAAATATCCCCTCAATCTTATTGAGTGTTATCTATTATCGTAGGCTTGCTAAAAAGGAAAGTAAAATTTTGTCCTTACCGTTACCATAAAGTTCCATAAAGTTCCATAAATATTAAGCAAACTAAAGTTGTTGGAACCTGCGGCGTGGGAAATAATTTACTGGTTCCGTCTGATTGCCAAAAATGCCCCTTGAAATGGCATTTTTTTGGGCATATAATTAAACCACTAAACGGGAGGCGTAGAATGTCCGCAGAAAATTCTAGAAGAGGGACACCTCCCTATATCTCCCCAACGACCTTCCATCATTTGATTGAACAGCTACAGAAGAACCTGCCGGACCGTATTGACCGCAGTTATCTTGACGAACTACATTCGGGCAGTACTAGCACGCAGATTATGTCAGCTCTGCGGTATCTGAACCTTGCCGATTCTCTAAACAAGCCGACTCACCATCTGAAGCTACTGATTGCGTCGTCAGGGGAAGAAAGAACGAAACGGTTTAAGGATATCGCCAATAGTGCTTACAGTTTTATACTCAATAATGGCTCTGTAGATTTGCAGACAGCCACATACGCACAACTGGAAGAGTTGTTCCATGACCATTGCGGAGTGGATGGGGATGTGCGGCGGAAGTGTATTAAATTCTTCACTTCACTCTCCCAAGATGCTGACATCCCGCTTTCTCCGCACGTTACTAAAAAAGTCCGAATGGCACGGGGTAACAATACGACAAGACTTCCTGCCCGAAAAACCAGTTCCAGAAATGCCAAAACAATGGAAGTTCCACAACAGATATTAAAAGTTCCAGAACATACGGAATTACTGGGCAAGCTTCTGGATAAGTTTCCTGATTATGAAATTGAATGGACTAATGAACAAAAAACAAAATGGCTGGAAGGGTTCATCCAGTTCATGCAGAAGATATATCCAGATAATAGGAAATGAGGGGATGATACTCACCCCATTTCCCCTCCCAGCCTTTTGGTCGCTTCTCCTGAAAAGTTTTGGTGCCTTCCTGAAATCCTTTATTTGTATTGAAGCCTGCGAGCGTTCTCCAATTTCCGCGCGGTTCACATCCGATTATAGTATTAGAGAACCATAATAAGTTCCCTACATTTTATGGACTCGCACTGCTTTACTGACAAACTCATCCATTTTCTTGCGGATAGCTATCTTATCAAACTTGCCGACGCTGGTCTTGGGAATATCATCCGAGAAAACCACATAATCAGGCAACATCCATTTGGTTATCTTCCCCTTGTCCACACCCTCCTTCTCAAGGAAAGTAAGGACATCTTTGGGGTTTTGCTTTGCGCCGGGCATAAGCTTGACGATTGCCATTGGTCGTTCGCCCCATTTTTCATCGGGGACGCCCACGTACGTTGCTTCTAGAACAAAATCGGCAGTGCAGGTGATGTTCTCCAATAGCACAGTGGGCACCATTTCAGCACCGCTGCGGATGACATCCGTAATACGGTCGACAATCTGGATGTAACCCAGTTCATCAACTGTAGCGGCATCGCCGGTATGGAACCAGCCGTCCCGCCAGGCAGTTGCAGTCCTTTCCGGGTCCTTAAAATATTGTTCCATAATCCAGTGTCCCCGCAATACTATTTCGCCCTGAGTCTGATTATCATGAGGAACCTCATTGCCTTTATCATCCACTATCTTGGCTTCAATACCGTCAAATGGTAGACCGGTTTTAACGCGGATTTCGTCCAGTTTTTCCTTAGGCCAGTCCACCATCCAGCGCTTAATCTGAGCGCCGATTGATGCGGCGGCGGTCTCCGTCATACCGTAACCGGAGCCGACATTGAAATTGGGGAACATTTTTTCTGCCTTTGCTTTCAGACCTGGAGGCAAAGCCGCCCCGCCGGTACTGACGGTCAATATACTGCTCAAATCCCATTTCTTGAAGTCAGGGTATTCAATCAGCATAGCAAGCATGGTAGGTACCAGCCCAGACGATGTCACTTTTTCTGTTTGAACCAGTTCACAGAAAGCTTCAGGCGAAAATCTACTGGGGAAAACAATTTTACTTGCTGAGTAAACGTTGTACCAAGGCGCTCCCCAGCCGTGTATATGGAAAAGCGGGACATTGACCATCGGGATATTGACCTTGGGATTCTGTGGAGCATCCGGCGTACGTGGTGCTGTTCCCACGGTGGCTATAAGATGTATCGTCTGTAGATAAAGCTGGCGGTGTGTGAACAGCATACCCTTGGGGAGACCGGTGGTGCCTGTAGTGTAATAGAGAACTGCGTATGTATTCTCATCCAGGTTAGGCCAGTCATATGATTTGGGTTGTTGCTTAATGAGCTCCTCATATTCATATAAAGGCTGGATGCGTGTCTGGGGCAATCCCGGTTTATCTGACATGTAGACCACCATCTTGACAGTATCTTTGATTTTGTCCCAGATGAAATCCATTAGAGGTAGAATAAGGTCGTCAACGAAAATAATCTTATCTTCAGCGTGATTGATGGTATATGCAATATGGTCCATAGAAAGCCGGACGTTAATGGGATGTGATATTGCGCCGATACAGGTACTTGCGTAGCATAGCTCCAGATGGCGGTGGTGGTTGAGCGCCATAGTGGCAATCCTGTCACCCGGCACACCAGGTTTGCCCGGTTTAATACCGAGAGGTCCGGTTAAAGCATTAGCAAGCTGGCAGGTGCGTTCATACCACTGCTTCCAGGTGAATCGGAAATACTGCCCGGCGTCGTTCCGGTAAACAACGCCAATGTCATCCGGGTAGAGGCGCAGTGGTCTCATCATCAGGTTCTTGATAAGAAGCGGGTAGCGACTGCTGTACTCAGGATATGTCTTTGCCGCCATGAATCACCTCACATTTTTTTATTTTGCTATTTTCGAGTAGACAATTAGGGATGTCTATCATTACTTCCTCAGTACCTCATAGAGACGTGCTACGTTCATACGTTTTATCATTTGCTCCATTGCTTCACTGCCGGGAAGCATAGGATATTTCACCGGAAGTTCAACTTTTTCCTGCGCTTCTTCTACACTCCAGCCTTTTTTAATTGCATCCGCAACTGTATCAATCCATGCTTTGATAATACGGTGCATTTCCGGCAGATACGTAGGGTCGCAAATATCGCCGTGACCGGGTACCAGGACCTTGGCATTCAGTGTTTCAAGTCTTTTTAGTGACTCCAGCCATTCGAATGGGACTGCCTGTTGGAGCCAGGGTTGGACTCTGCAAAACACGTTATCTGATGTGAAGACGACTTTCTCCTCCGGGATGAAGACAGCAATCTGGTAGGGAGTGTGCCCGGGAATACTAATAAGCTTGAAAGTGTGGTCGCCGACATAAAGGGTCATCTCGCCAGTGAGTGTGATAGTGGGCGGGCGGAATTTGAAGCGTTTCATCAGGGCAAAATCCGGGGGTGAAGTCTGCTTGAGTCGCTCTTTTGTCTGCACGGCTGATGAAGCAAGGATTGCCTGGCGTGTACCCTCATGGGCAACCACTGTGCCCTTAAAGAAAAAGTTTCCACTAAAATGGTCGCCGTGCGGTTCGGTGTTGATTAGATAGCGGACCGGACCGTGTTTGGCGATAATATCCCGCCATTTGACGGCATCAGTGGGCATTTGCGGGGTATCAATCATCACCACGCCATCACTGGTGACTACGAAACCGGGATTACACCCTCGAAAATCTGTTTCCGCATAGACATTCTTAGCAATCTTCTGCATTTCCGCTCTCCACACCAAATTTATCGTGCCTGTAATAAATAGAAGACGGTCATATTGTAATGCAAAGGGTAGCGAAATGACAAGAGGGTATGCCAAAATTATTTAACAGGGTTGCGTGTCAGACATAATTTACCTCTCCCTTTAATTCTGTATCTTTATGGCGCTTATCTCCTTTTCATTTCCAGCAGTGTGATTTAAGTTGCCAACAAATATTTTTCAAGTTTAATATCAAAAGAGTCCTGTGTTATAATTAATCACGCTACCGTTGTATTTGGAAAGGGGCGTGAGAGCCTCACTCAATGGAAACATTCAGCCAGATTGCCGCACTTGCTATCTTCATTATCATGTTCATCGTTATCACCACCGGCAAAGTCCCCAGGTATATCCCTGCCCTTATCGGAGGCGCGCTGACCATCCTCATCGTCTTCCTTCTTATTCTCAAAGAACCTCAGGCTATCGTTTCAGTCCTCAATTTCGGTCAAATAGGACAGCTAAATTTCTGGTATCCGGGTCATGAAGCAGAAGTATCCCACGGCGTCAACTGGCAGACCATTATATTCATCGGCGGTATGATGATTATGGTAGAGGGTCTGGGTGAGGTCGGTTTTTTCCGCTGGTTGTGTCTTTTTGTTGCCCGTCTGGTCAAGTATAAAGTTGTCCCTATTCTGGTCGCCTTTATGCTACTCTCTGCCTTCTTATCCATGTTTATCGATAGTATTACGGTGATGCTATTTCTGGCGACCGTGACCATAGAACTGGCACGTCTTCTAAAGTTCAATCCCATCCCTCTTATTATTGCAGAAATCTTTGCCTCCAATGTGGGTGGAAGCGCTACGATGTCCGGGGACCCACCCAATATCATCATTGGCACGGCTCTGGGCTATTCATTTTTTGATTTTGTAGTTAATACCGGTCTTATTGCCTGGATAGGTATGATTTTTGTGCTCATTTTCTTCTACTTTGCATTCCGGAAACAGCTCAAGGCTTCACAAGACACTCTGAATGCCGATACCAGTCAGTACCCAGAACCCGGGCAAGCGATTACGAATAAAACACATTTCTTGATTAACACGGGTATCTTCATCTTGGTCATTATTTTGCTTGTAACGCATGCGCAGACAGGCATTTCTGTGGCGTCAATTGGTGTCATCGCGGCTCTATTGACTATCGGTTTCGCTTTCCTGAATCACGGTCATGGCGCCATTCATATCATCAAACGGCTGGACTGGCAAACACTCCTGTTCTTCTTCGGATTGTTCGTTTGTGTTGGTGGACTGGAAGAAACGGGTGTTCTCGAAGCACTGGCTAGTTTTATTGGAAATGCTGCCGGCGGCAATATTATCATTGTCGTAACGATAATTCTGTGGGTGTCTGCCTTTGCCTCAGCGATTATTGACAATATCCCGTTTGCCGCGACCATGGTGCCTGTTATTGTCAATCTCTCTCATGCCGGTGGTTTTGACCTGCATCCCATGGCGTGGTCGTTGGCGCTGGGCACGGACATCGGTGGTAATGGGACACCAATAGGAGCTTCCGCCAATGTGGTCGGCACCGCAATTGCGGAGAAAAACGGATAT
>JAURWL010000113.1 GCA_030654965.1 Dehalococcoidales bacterium
GTTCGCTCTGCCGGGGACAGGCCGCTACCAGCTGGTGAGGCAGATGCTGGCTAATGTCCAGTTTTCCGAATTGGACTTTCTACTTCTGGACTTACCGCCCAATAGTGGTGACGAAACCCTGTCTCTGTGGGAGCATCTGCGAGACCTCTGGGGTCTGGTCCTGGTCTGCCAGCCCACTAACCTGGCGGTGCAGGACATCGAGAGGACACTCAACATGATAGAGGTCAAGCAGCTGCCACTCTTGGGCATGGTGGGCAACATGGTGGTGGCTATTGCCCCTAAAAGCGGTGAGGTGTTCTCCCCCTTCTTGGATGCCGGGGTGGACTTGGAAGGTTTCTGCCAGCGGCGGGGAATACCCTATCTGGCCAGTATCCCCTTCACCCCTGACCCCGAGATACATCGCAAAGTGTTCCAAGAGTTAGCCGACAAGGTGCTGGCGCAAGAGCCGGTGAAGATATGGCAGAGGAGTTTCACGCAGCGGCTCCAGGACGCTACCCTCAAGGGTCTGGTCAAAGGCATATTCAGCAAGGATGACTAACACCTTAAGGAAATACAGGAGTATGTGGAACTATATTATAGTTGAAGGATATTGCCTAGGCAGTTGGGGATATGGCGATACTGAGCAAGGAAAGTGTCCTTGCGGTAAAGAGTCGGTCTCCGAATTCTGTCTGTGTAATGACCTTGAACAAAAATGCCCTTTCTTAGGCTACACTAAATCATCTGTGAGAGAAGCAGCTTGGACTGTTCCTTTGCATTTGCTGATTAAGGACAAGCTCTTTGAGTTAGGGAGTACAGTTGTAAGATATATTACTTGGAACTGTTTGCATAGGTGGTTCTATGATAAAGGTTGGTTCGAGAGAAATGTTATGCCTGCATCTGAGGCAATGGAACGGAAAACACATGATGAGTTTAACACTATACTAGCTCAATTTCGAGAATGGGTTTCCCATAAATCAGGAATTAGAAAAGCTAAGAGTCCGATGAAAAACCCCAGCATGTAAGGAGAGAGTATGACAACTTGGACAGAACGGCTTCTCAAGACCCTGATGGACAAGCAGGTGAACGTGCTGGCCACCTATGCTGAAGAGAAACGGGTGCTGGGGTATGGCCGGGCGGCCAAGGTGATTATAGACGGGGCTGGGGGTGGGGTGTTCGACCTGATGTTTGCTGAGACTGGTATCTGCCTCAAGCCTCCGGACGTGCCTGTTAAGAATATAGTATATCTCACCGAGAACACGTTATTTAACCTGGTCACGCCGGAGGTGGATTTGGGTGAGTTGGTGAAGATGGTGGAGCGGGACGGCATTGAGAAGGCGGCAGTGGGCCTGCACCCCAGGCTGTCCTTCCGGGAGGCGCTGGCCAACGGCTCCATAAGAATAAGCGGGGACAAGGCGGACGTGGACTCTGAGGAGCTAGCCCAGATATTGGAAAAGGTCGTTCTGACGCTGGCCTTTCCGGTGGTCATTCAGGGTATACTCAGGACGACGCAAAAGAAAAAGTAAAAGTAGGTATCCCTTGACAGCACGATAAAGGCGATGAGGATGGCAAAGAAATCAAACAATAGGAGAGGGAGATGGCAACTAAACAGGCAAAACCGCATTGTTCTTATAGTACTTGGAGTTTAGGTTGTAGACATCCAGAGCACCCTATGAATAGGGTTGACCAGCCTGGCCCACGTATCTTTTTGTCGGGTTTTGTCCTTTGGCTGGAAAGACAATTTTCTCGACAAAGAAGAATTAAGGAGGTTAAGATGGCATTTCATTGGAAAGATGGCTGGTATTTTGAGAGACTTGAGAATGGGGCAGTTCGAATATTTCATATCCCACCTGGAGAAAAGATAGCTGATACAGATATAGAGATTGATGCTAATTCGTGGGCAAGCATTGTGGCTTCAGTTACTCATAGTGGTGAGAATGCTGCGACATTCGGATTGGCTCAAAACCTTCATCAGGTATAAACCAAAAAGTAGGTGAGGAAGTGCAGCAATTTCTGGAGGGGAAAGTGCCAAAGCTGACGGAGTTTATAGAGATCCTCAAGAGTGTGCCCGATGAGAAGAGGTTGGGCTTGGTTCTGGCTATCCTGCGGGAGGCGGGCAAGGTGAAGGGGAGTGAGCAGGAACTTACCATGGTGCAGGACTTGGTGAAGACTATCGCCAGCACCGACATTGAGCATCTTGAGGCGATCAAGGACATAACAGGCAACTTGCTGAAGCTGGTCAAGCTATTGCCCAAGGACGCGCTGGCTCAATTGCCCTTGGGGGACATAGTAAGGGAGATCAAACAGGGTGTGAAGTAGGAATGAGCAATGAAATACCGTACGCCGTCTTGCTTTCTGGGGGCGTACTGCTTTCCCTGTATCTCAGCAACCTTTTTTACGACTACAAATGCCCCCAGTATATTACTCGCAAGGTGGCACATATCGGGGCGGGTGTTGCTTTCCTGTTGTGTCCCTTCCTGTTCCATAGCTTCTGGTGGCCCTTGGGGTTGACGGCGGCCTTTATGCTGTTGCTGGTGGCGGCTCGTTTTTATAAGCCGGACACTTTCCGGGGAGCGGGAGGATCGGGCAGGCCCAATGCCTTGGCAGAGATAAATTTCCCTCTGGCGGCGGTGGTCAGTATTGCGGTGGGCTGGGGCTGGCTGGGGGAGCCGTGGTTAGGTACTGTGCCGATCACTTTTGTCGGATTTGGCGATGGGATCACTGGCTTGATCCGAAGCAAAGTTTATGGCAAAGAGGTCAAGGGTAACTACGGGAGCATAGGGATGCTCGCTACATGCCTGTTGCTGGCATACTTTATTCACCCGTACTGGGTGGGCGCTGTGGGAGCGGGAGCGGCAGTGCTGGCGGAAAAGTACACACCAACTACAGCTATTACAGACGATAATCTTTCCATACCGATTCTGAGTGTCTTGGTTATGGCGGTGGTAAGATGAGGCAGCTAGACTTTGAGAGGAAAAACAAGATATGAAGCGAAAGTTCTTTGCCTATCTAGTCACCCTTCCCCGTTGGTTCGGCCTTCCGGCTGCCGTCTGCGCGGTGCTGCTGGGGGTGGCCCTCGGCGGTCACTGGGGCTGGCTGACGGCAATGGTTACTCTATCCGCTATCTTCCAGATGGCCTATGCCCACACGTTCAACGCCTTGTTGGACTATTCCTGGACCGGCCTGGACCGGGGAGCCAAAGAGGAGCGCAGCCAGGGCAAGCCCTACACCTTCGGCCAGCAAGTGATCGCAGACGGCATACTGACTCCCAGAGAGGTGTTTGCCGCAGGGCTGGCCTATCTTGCAATTTCGGCTGGTTTCGCTGCGGTGGTGTCGTGGAAAGTGTCCCCCATAATCTGGGCTATCTGGGTTCCTTTAGCGTTGTGTACCTTCCTCTACAGTTATGGCAAGTTGCACTACTTTTGTGAAGCTGCTTTGGGTCTTGGCTTTGGCCCCTTGGCGGTGATGCTCGGTGCCTCGGCAGCCCACCATCCAGATTTCAAGGATGCGTTCTTGGCGGGTCTGCCTTTTGCCCTGCTCTTCGGCTACGCGGCGGAGATTGCAGACCAATGGCTGGATGCTGAACCCAATATTCCCAAAGGCCTCAAGAACATAGGAGCATTGCTGTACCGTAAGGACCCTCGGGATCGCTATCTGGCACCGGTCTTGGGCCTCTTTTTCAGCCTGGCTTACATCTGCCAGCTTGGGCTGGTGCTGTCCCATGTTTTGGAGGCAGAGACTTGTCTGAGTTTGTGGGCTTTACCTTTCTTTGTGCTGTGCCTTAGTACTATCTCTCATGACTTAGGAGTGACCCAGTGTACTGCACGTTCATCACTGGGTAAAGTGGGCATTTTCATGGGCTTGGGGGGCATCTTTATTTTTATGACATTGCTCTTGGTGGGGCAGATAGTGGGAGGCTGAGATGGCGACACCAATAACAATTGTGTATCCCATAACTGTAGGCGGTTCTAAAGTGTTTTATCCAACCGTATATCCAAGCTTGCAGCCTCAGTGGCAGCCGTATCATCCTGCTGGATGTGGGTGTGACCAGTGCTGGCCTTGCTGGAGATGTAAGGAGGCTAACAAGGGTACAGGTGTAAAAGCATGAAGCGTAAGAAACCACTAATAGTTCTGGGGGACAAAGAGGACACCAGTTGGGCAAAGCCTGTAAGGAAGTGCGTCCCCTCTTGGCAAAGTTGGTCGGTGTTAAAGGACGGCCTTGGAGTGGTGTTTTCGGATGGGGATGCAGTTTTAATCCAGACCAAAGTGTTGCCTGAGTATCTGAAACGTTTCAACGAGCATTGCCGCAAAGATGTGTCAGATTGTGCGATGTTATCAGCAACCGGAAAGACCTGCTATGAAATCATGGAGATGGTGGTGAGGAATGAGACTTCATAGGACAAAAATTGACTATCTCACCCACACGTGGAATTTCTATTCTGGCTGCCTCAACTGGCAGAACGGTGTCTGTGCGGTGGGCAAGCACTGCTGGGCCAAGAGCATCACCAAGCGGTTCGAGAAAAATTATCCCAACGGGTTTAAGCCGACATTCTACCCCGAAGCCTTTATGGAGCCTCTGAAATTCAAGAAGCCCGCCCGAATAGGCTGCGCCTTCATGGGGGATTTGTTCGGGGACTGGGTTGACCCCAAAATGAAAGTCTGCTCAAAGTCGGGTACTGTTTGGATTCCCGAAAATCGCATGTGGGCAATGAGTGACTTAAGCGAGGGAACTTTACAAGAAGTCATTATTGAGGTCATTAAACGCACTCCTCAGCATACCTTCATTTTCCTGACCAAGTGCCCTCAGAACCTGCGGAAATGGTCGCCATTCCCCGATAATTGCTGGGTGGGCACGTCCCTAACTGGTCTTGAGGATGATTTTTACAAGCGTGTTGATTGTCTCAACAAAGTGAAGGCAAATGTAAAGTTTATCTCCTTTGAGCCATTACTAGGGACTATTGGGTAT
>JAURWL010000125.1 GCA_030654965.1 Dehalococcoidales bacterium
ACGACGTCAGCTGCGACGCTGCACACGGAATTCTTCTCCACGTCACCCACGTGTGAGGCTGCCGTCACGCCAGACATCGACGCAACGTTCGCCAGCAGAACGCAATGCGTGCCTCATGATGCGGCCACCGCTGCGACATTCGTGTGCTCACTGGACGGGTCGCTCGCGTTCGTTACGACATACCTCACCGTCGATTGCAGTGGTCCCATTCACGGCTCGTACGCGGTGCTCCAAAACGGTGTCTGTTCGAACGGACTGCGGCTCACCTGTGCTGTCGCTGATGCTGCGGTCAATCCGACCGGGACGTTCGTGCATCTGCGACGATGGAATGACACTGGTACAATGTACCGAGCACGATGTGCGTGCAAACGGGGCAAAATACTGCATCAACATTTTCGGTAAGTCGCGTGCATCCCTCGCACTGCCAGTGCTCCTTGCACGCTGACTTCTCATCCTTCTCTCTGTGCTTTGTTTCGTGAGTGTAACTCTGACAGCACCATTGTCATCGAGCGCCAGTTCACTACCTTCGACTGCACCTCGTCCTGGACCGCTGTGCCTCACTCTAGCGGCGAGTGCGCGATCTACGCGTCACTGTCTGGCGCGATCACCGGCTCCGTCACGTGCGGCGGCGCTATCATGGACGCGGTGACCGCATCGTCGACCAGCGTGTTTCAAGCGACAGTGGCACCGACGTCCGAGCCGACCACTGGAGGCATGTGGCTGCGCACGTACGCAAACTCCGACTGCTCCGGTGCGGCATCCGATTCGGCAGCGTCGATACCGCTCGGCCGTTGCTTCACGAACGGCCAGTCACAGACGTCGCAGCAGTACTCCTGTTCTCTGGATGGCGCCACCGCTGCGGTGGACACCTACTCCGATGCTGCGTGCACGACCTTCCTCGGCTCGTTGCCGCTCGTATCCGGCGTGTGTAAGTCGGTCGGCCCGAATGCCAGCACAGCATTGTCGCTCGTCGCGGTGCCCGCCGCAGTTCGCTCCTTCATCGTCTTCCACTGGCCCGGCCGAGCCGATGCCGGAACCGTTTACTACCTTGCATTTCAGATCCTTCGGCCCAGCTGGATGCAGCAGCGCGCCGACGACTGATGCCGCAAACATACCACTCAACGCGTGCCTACAGTCGAACGGAGAGGCGTCGTCGAGTGTGGTGCGGTGTATCGGACTTCAAGTCGCGATCGAATCCTACACGAATCC
>JAURWL010000139.1 GCA_030654965.1 Dehalococcoidales bacterium
CAATCCCTATTGACACCTTAGGGGAAAAGGGGCTTTTGGAATTTTAGATTTGGAGCTTGGAATTTGTTTAGTGTTTAGGATTTAGAGTTTAGTATTTCCCCCCTTTTACGACAAAATCCCCTTGCCTCTTTATTCCCCTTCGTTTTATCATAATGTCACAACGTGGCGGTCTCCGGTTAAAGACGCCGTCAGATTCTGGCCGCTGGGGTCAATTAGGGCATCTGGGAGAGCCCTTAGTTCATGACCGTTAAGAAAGCGGCAATGTACGTCAGAATCCAGCCCCGCAGCATCCAGTAAAGGACAAATATTGGAACTCGTCATGTTGCCAGTACGGCAGTTCCCCCCATGATATATTCTCCCTTTCGTAAAGAGCCTGTCCTGAGCTTGTCGAAGGAGAGATTGAGAGGGATTTTTACCAAAAACTTGGCAGTTCGCGTTATATTGGGTTTGGAAGCCCAATTGCCTCTCATTATCCCTGAAATGAGAGTGCCTCTGCACACACATTAATATTTGTTTCTGTTTCTAAAAAACAAATGTACCTTAACAACAAAATTTGAATTGTAATTTGCTTCTTGTTACTTGGTTATTGGAGCTTGGGGAGGTGGTTTGTCAGTAGTACCATTCCGTATCCCGTATTACGTACGGGACAAGCTTCGCTGAAATGACAGTACTGGAAAGGGTGGGTGACTTAGAGTTTCGTGTTTAGTGCTTAGAGTTTTTGTCCCCCTTTCCCCACCCCCTCTCTGTAAATGTTGACACACGTATCTCCAGTCTGCTATTATTACTATTTGTGCTCACTTGTACGGCAGTGACGCGGGCAACTTGAACCTCTAGAGGTAAAATTGCTCATGAAATGCTGAGGGGATGAGCTGCGGCTCATCTTTTTATTTGTAGGCACAGGAGGAGACACTTGCCGACCATTAACCAGCTTATCCGCAAAGGTCGCAAGACCAAGGGTGAAAAATCCAAGGCGCCCGCCCTGCACTATAACTATAACGCAATGAAGAACCGCACTCACTGGGGAGAGGGCAATCCGCAGAAGCGCGGTGTCTGCACGCAGGTCAAGACCATGACCCCCAAGAAACCGAACTCAGCATTGCGGAAGATTGCCAGGGTGCGCCTTTCTAACGGGATTGAGGTCACTGCCTATATCCCCGGCGAAGGTCATGAACTGCAGGAACACTCCGTAGTGCTGGTGAGAGGCGGCAGGGTCAAGGACCTGCCCGGCGTGCGCTATCACATTGTCCGCGGCGCGCTGGATACCACCGGCGTTCAGAACCGCAAGAGGTCACGCAGTAAGTACGGCGCCAAACGTCCCAAGGCGACGGCGGAACAGGCTTAGGAGGAATCATGCCACGGCGTTCTCACGCTCTCAAACGACCAAAGATTACACCGGATGCCCGGTATCAAAGCATCACGGTCACCAAGCTCCTTAACCGCATTATGAAACGCGGCAAGAAGAGTACTGCGGAACGCGTTATTTACGGGGCATTCGACCTGATGAGCCAGCAAGGCTCCAAGGACCCCGTTACGGATATGGAAACAGCCATCAAGAATATTACCCCCCAACTTAAAGTGAAATCGCGCCGGGTGGGGGGTGCTACCTATCAGGTGCCCATCGAGGTACCGGCAGATGTTGGACTTTCCCTGGCTATGCGCTGGCTGATTGATTCAGCACGGTCGCGGGGCGGGAAGTCAATGGCGGAAAAACTCGCCGCCGAACTGAGCGATGCCGCAAAAGGGCAGGGAACGGCGGTTAAAAAGCGCGAAGACACACATAAGATGGCAGAGGCAAACCGCGCCTTTGCACACTACCGGTGGTAAGCAGGGAGGCTAAGATTAACCCGGTTGCAGCCATAAAGGATAAAACTATGTCCAGAACAATACCTCTGGAGCAAGTGAGGAATATCGGCATCATCGCTCATATCGATGCAGGTAAGACCACGCTCACCGAGCGTATCCTCTATTATACCGGCGTCACCTACAAAATCGGCGAGGTTGACGACGGCACTACCGTCATGGACTGGATGGAAGAAGAGAGGAAGCGCGGTATCACTATCACCTCAGCGGCAATCACCTGCTCGTGGAACGACCACCGCATTAATATCATCGACACGCCGGGTCATGTCGACTTCACCGCCGAGGTGGAACGCAGTCTCCGCGTGCTCGATGGCGGCGTTGTTATTTTCGATGCCGTTCAGGGTGTGGAAGCACAATCCGAAACCGTCTGGCGGCAGGCTGACCGTTACAATGTGCCGCGTATCTGTTTCGTCAACAAGATGGAACGCGTCGGCGCAGATTTCTACAACACCGTGAAGATGATTATCGACCGCCTGCATGCCAAACCACTCGCAATTCAAATACCCATCGGTGCTGAGGCGGATTTCCAGGGTATTATTGATTTGATTGAAAATCGCGCCTGGTCGGTAGACGGCGAACGGGACAACGAACCCATTGAAATTCCCATCCCGGAAGCCGAAAAACCGAAGGCTACCGAACTACGCCATAAATTAATCGAGCAGATGGCGGAACTGGACGACCAGATACTCATCGCTTTTCTGGATGGCACCGAAATCAGCCCGGAAGAAATCAGGGCGGCATTGAGACGTATCACCCTGGCAAACAAAGCCGTACCCGTTTTATGCGGGAGCGCGCTTAGTAATCGCGGCGTGCGCCTCCTGCTTGACGCCGTAGTCAATTACCTGCCGTCACCTGCGGATATGCCGCCGGTACACGCCGTAACCATTAAAGACAACACCCCGATTATCCACGAAGCAAAAGATAATGAACCCTTCACGGCGCTCGCTTTCAAGGTTGTCACCGACCCCTTTGTAGGGAGATTGGTCTATTTCCGTGTGTACTCGGGACAGGTGAAAGCCAGCGACCAGGTCTTTAATTCCACACGCGGTAAGACGGAGCGTATCGGACGCCTTTTCCTCATGCACGCCAACCGACGTGATGAAATTGAGGTTGCCGATACCGGCGCTATCATCTCCACACTCGGTCTTAAAAACACTTTCACCGGCGATACACTCTGCAGTCAGACTCAACCAGTTCTCCTTGAATCCATCCGCTTCCCCGAACCTGTTATTTCCGTTGCCATCGAACCGCGCACCCGCGCCGACCAGGATAAGATGGGTGATGCTCTCAGAAAGCTCACCGAAGAAGACCCCACCTTTAAGGTTAACTTCAACGAAGAAACAGGACAGATTGTGATTGCCGGTATGGGTGAGCTTCATCTAGAAGTTATTGTGCACCGTTTGCTCAGCGAATTCGGTGTCACGGCTAAAGTGGGCAGACCCCGTGTCGCCTATAAGGAAACCATCACCACTGCGGCACGGGCAGAAGGCAGATTTATCAGGCAGAGCGGCGGACACGGGCAATACGGACACGTCTGGCTGGATATTGAGCCGGCTGTTCGTGGTAGTGGATTTGAATTTATTAACAAGGTTAAGGGCGGTACAATTCCCAGGCAATTTATCCCACCGATTGAAGCCGGTGTCCGCGAGGCGCTGGAAGGCGGTATCATTGCCGGCTACCCTCTCGTTGATATTAAAGTAACCGCTTTTGACGGCAGTTACCATGAGGTTGATTCCTCAGAGCTTGCCTTCAAAATGGCTGGTTCTATGGCGCTCAAACATGGCGCTGCTAAAGCCAACCCGATACTTCTTGAACCGATTATGAGAATGGAAGTGGTCACGCCGAAAGAATTCCTTGGCGATATTATCGGCGATGTCACCTCCCGTAGAGGACACATTGAAGCCATAGAAACCCATGGCGATATCTGCATTATTCAGGCACTTATCCCGCTGGCTGAGACCTTTGGCTATGCTACCACCCTCAGGTCGCAGACCCAGGGCAGGGCTTCCCATACCCTTGAGTTCCATAGCTATCAGGAAATTCCCGCATCCCTGACAAAAGAGGTAGCAGAGAGAACAGGATTGGCGAAATATGTCTAAACAAAAGATTCGTATCACGATTAAGGGTTTCGACCACAAGGTTGTCGACCAATCGGCGCAACAGATTGTGGAGACGGTAGAGCAGACGGGAGCGGTTGTCATCGGACCCGTTCCTCTGCCCACGCGCATCGAAAAGTTCAGCGTCATTCGCGCAAGCTTTATTGACAAGAACTCGCAGGAGCAATTTGAAGTGCGCACCCATAAACGCCTTATCGATATTGTGGAGACCACCTCCAAGACGATTGATTCGCTGACCAAGATGAATCTGCCGTCCGGGGTGGAGCTGAATATTAAACTGTAATAAATGCCGGGATGAATTAAATGATGATTCCAGGGATTATAGGCAAAAAAATAGGAATGACCCAGGTTTTCAGAGACAACGGTAAAATGGAAGCTGTTACTCTGATTGAAGCCGGACCCTGCACCATCACGCAGGTCAAAATGGCTGACAAAGAAGGCTACAATGCCGTTCAGCTTGGTTTTGGACAGGCAAAAAAACTGACCAAGGCAGAACAGGGGCACATTAAAGAACTGGGTAAATTCAAACACCTCCGTGAATTCAAGATTGTTGACCCCAAGTCAGTGAAGGTTGGTGATAAGGTAGATGTCAGCGTCTTTCAGGCGGGTGATGTCGTCAATGTAGCCGGGATTTCCAAAGGCAAAGGTTTTGCCGGTGTAGTCAAGCGCCATCACTTCAAGGGTGGGCCAAAGACACACGGTCAGTCCGACCGCACCCGCGCGCCGGGCGCCATCGGCGCCACCACCACTCCCGGTCGCGTCCTCAAAGGACTACGAATGGCTGGACACATGGGCCTAGAACGTGTTACCGTGCGCCGTTTGGAAGTCTTCAAGGCCGACCCGGAAAAGAACATGCTCCTCGTGAGGGGAGCGGTCCCGGGGAACCGCGATGGTTTACTATTAATCAGTAAGACGACGAAGAGGAAGTAAGCAAATGCAGGCTCCAGTATATAATCTTGCCGGGGAAGTAGTGGGGAACATTGAGATAAGCGATGCCGTCTTCGCCGTGCCGTTCAATGAAGGGATTGTACATCAGGCGGTACTCAGACAGCAGGCGAACGCCCGTCAGGGGAACGCGAGCACCAAAACCCGCGGCGAAGTCGCCGGCAGTACCCGTAAGCTATACCGGCAGAAGGGCACCGGCAATGCCCGCGCCGGCAGTAGAAAATCGCCCGTCCGCAAGGGTGGGGGCGCTGTCTTTGGGCCTCACCCCAGGGACTATCATCAGGCGATGCCCAAGAAGATGCGCCAGTTGGCTCTTCGCTGTGTCCTTTCGGTTAAAACAAGTGACGGCGAATTAAAGATACTGGATACATTAAAATTTGACGAACCGAAAACAAAACAGATGACCGGAGTTCTGGATGCGCTTAAAGTAGAAAGCTCGGCGCTGGTGGTGACTTCAAAAGCAGAGTCAAACGTGGTTAAATCCGCCAATAACATCCCGGGCATCAAAACTCTACCAGCGAATCTACTAAATGTCGTTGATATCCTGGCACACAAAGCTCTGATAATGGAAGTGGCGGCGGTACGCAAGGCTGAAGAGCTTTGGGGTAAGGATTCTTCTGGAGAAAAAAGTGATGCAACTCTATGAGATTTTACGGCGTCCGTTAGTCACCGAAAAGAATGCCACGCTCCAGATGGGTGGGAAATATGCTTTTGAGGTGGACAAGCGCGCCAATAAAATGCAAATCAAAGAAGCGGTAGAAACAGCTTTTAAGGTTACGGTGATGGGTGTCAACGTGATGAATATGCCCGGTAAAAGCAAGAGGATGGGAAGAGGGATGGCCATTACCCCCAATTGGAAAAAGGCGATCGTCACCCTTAAGTCAGGCGATAAAATAGACCTGTTTGAGAACGTTCAGTAACAAGGGGACTTGAATGGCACTGAAAGTATATCGTCCGACCTCGCCCGGTAGAAGGGCAATGAGCGGCTATACCTTTGAAGAAATCACCAAGGATAAGCCGGAGAAGTCATTGCTCGTTCCCCGAAAGAATAGAGCCGGACGGAACAACCGCGGTGTAATTACAGTGCGTCATCAGGGCGGCGGTGCGAAACGTCTTATCCGCAATATCGATTTCAAACGTGACAAGATTGGTGTCCCGGGCAAAGTGGCAGCAATTGAGTACGACCCCAACCGCTCGGCACGCATTGCGCTCATTTTCTATGCCGATGGCGAGAAGCGCTATATACTGGCGCCCATCGGACTGAATGTGAAAGATACTATCATGGCTGGTGAGACCGCCGAAATCAGGCCGGGTAACGCCCTCCCGATGCGGCTTATCCCCACCGGCACCATGATACACAATATTGAACTGATAAAGGGCGGAGGCGGTAAGATGGTCCGGAGCGCCGGTAATGCGGCACAGCTCCTCGCCAAAGAAGGCGACCACGTCCACGTCCGTCTACCCTCGGGAGAAATACGCCTGGTCCACGCCGAATGTATGGCGACCATCGGCCAGGTAGGCAATCTGGAACACTCCACCATCAGTCTCGGTAAAGCCGGACGGAGACGTAATATGGGCTGGCGGCCGGCCGTGAGAGGTTCTGCCATGACCCCGCGCGACCATCCACACGGCGGCGGTGAAGGACGCACTCCCATAGGCATGCCCGGACCAAAAACACCGTGGGGCAAACCGGCTCTGGGCCATAAGACCCGTGATAAGAAATATTCCGATAGGCTGATTATCAGACGTCGGGGGAAGAAGTAGACTATGTCGAGGTCAACTAAAAAGGGACCGGCAGTTGATGCAAAGCTGGTGAAGAAGGTGATGGCGGTTAGCCGTGCCAGCGAGAAAACAATCATCAAAACATGGTCGCGTTGGTGCACGATTCTGCCCGAAATGGTCGGGTTGACCATCGGTGTCCACGATGGCAGACGCCATGTCCCCGTCTACATCACAGAAAACATGGTCGGGCACCGTCTGGGTGAGTTTGCACCCACACGCACTTTCAGAGGGCATTCGATGAAGGAAGAAGCCGCCCCAGTAAAGAAACAGCCGGTTGCTTAGGAGATACATGGAAGTCAAGTCCGTATCCAAAAATATAGGAATTTCAGCACGCAAGATGCGGGTAATCGTCGACCTGGTGCGGGGCAAGAGTGTGAATGATGCGCTCACTATTCTTAAATTCACGCCTTCACCTCATGCCCGGCTTGTTGCCAAGGTGGTAAAAGCCGCGGCATCGGATGCAGAGAATGTCCACAACCTCACCATAGATGACTTGAAGGTTGTGAAAATTCATGCGGATGTAGCCGCTACACTCCGCCGCTACCGGGCGCGCTCCCGCGGCCGTGCCAGCTCGATTCACAGACGTTCCAGTCATATTACCGTCGTCGTCGGTGAGCAGGAGGGTTAATGGGACATAAGGTACACCCGGTTGGTTTCAGAGTTGGTGTTATCCGCGGATGGGATTCCAAATGGTATGCTGATAAACATTATGTTACCTATCTTCAGGAAGACCTGAAAGTCCGCAAGGCAATCCGGTCAATGTATCCTGAAGCTGGGGTTTCCCAGGTGGAAATCGACCGTCAGGCAAACAACGTGACCCTGACAATACATACCGCCCGCCCCGGCATTCTCATTGGTCGCGGCGGTCAGCGGGTTGATGAAATGCGTAATTCGCTGGAAAAGCTCATCGGTAAAAAAATCCAATTGAATATCAGGGAAGTGCAACAGCCGGAACTCGATGCCTTCCTGGTAGCACGGTCGGTTGCCGACCAGATGGAACGTCGGGTTGCCTATCGCCGTGCTATGAAACAGTCGTTACTGCGTACCATGCAGGCTGGCGCTAAAGGGATGAGAATCCGTTGCGCCGGACGTCTGGATGGCGCGGAAATTGCCCGCAAAGTAATTATGCATGAGGGACGTGTTCCTCTGCACACTATCCGCGCTGACATTGACTATGGGTTCACCGAAGCCCGCACCGTAATGGGCAGAATCGGCGTGAAGGTCTGGGTTTATAAGGGCGACATCCTTCCGGAAAAGGAAGAGGCTGAAGCAGTTGAAGCGGCACCACAGGCTGTTACGACCCCAGCCGCAAAGGCAAAACAGGTCGCGGAAACAGCCCCGACAGCTACTCCTGAAGTAATCGCGGCAGTGCCTGAAGCTCCGGTTAGCGAAGTTAAACCGGTG
Source organism: Dehalococcoidales bacterium (assembly GCA_030654965.1). Taxonomy (GTDB): domain Bacteria; phylum Chloroflexota; class Dehalococcoidia; order Dehalococcoidales; family Fen-1064; genus JAURWL01. The sequence goes on from JAURWL010000139.1 coordinate 8,109, forward strand.
GAACAACCAGTTCCAGTGGAAGAAAAACCCAGAGCCGTAAGACGAGCGCCGCGACCGAGAGCCACAACAACCGAAGCAACGACGACCGGTGAAACACCACCAGCCGCTGAAGGAAAACCAAAGGCAACCGTGAGGAGAACAGCCAGACCGAAGACAGTAACAACTGATACGAAAGCCGATGAAACTACCACTGAAGAGAAAACAAAGGCGCCCGTGAGGAAAGCGCCTCGTGCTACCGCCAAAACCAGGGAAGTAAAGAGCGAGGACGCAGCAGAAAAACCGTCAGCATCGACTGAATCCGTGGACAAGCAGGGAGAAGGTAATGCTACAACCTAAGCGCGTAAAATTTCGTAAGGTCCAGAAGGGAAACCGGAAAGGTTCCGCCCACTCCGGCGACGTAGTAACCTTCGGCGATTACGGATTACAGGCAATGGAGTCCGTCTGGGTGACAGCACGCCAGATTGAAGCGGCACGCCGTGCTATTACCCACCATATCCGCCGTGGTGGCAAGGTCTGGATACGTATTTTCCCGGACAAACCAGTTACCAAGAAACCGGCAGAAACCCGCATGGGTTCCGGCAAGGGCGCCCCCGACCACTGGGTTGCCGTGGTCAAACGCGGCCGGATTATGTTTGAAATGGGCGGGGTGGATGAGGCGCTGGCTAAAGAAGCGTTACGTCTCGCCTCCAATAAACTGCCCGTGCCCACCAGATTTGTTGCCCGGAAGTCGACAATTATCGGGACGAGTAAAGCCAAGGAGCTAGCGACCGTTGAAAGCAAATGAAATTCGGGCGATGAGCACCGAGGAGATGAACAAGCAACTTCAGGCGGCTTATCAACAGTTGTGGGACCTACGCCTGAAAGCTAATACCCGGCAACTGGTAAACCACCGTGAGATTCCGCGTGTCAAGAAGCAGATTGCCGCGCTAAAAACCATACTACGGGAACGTGCACTGGAGAGCCAGGAGCGCCCGGCGTAAAAAGAGGGGATTAAACTTATGCCAGCAATGAAAAAAATGAAGGTGGGGCAGGTACTGAGTAATAAGATGGACAAGACGGTGGTCGTGTCCGTTGAATCTTACCGCCATCACCCTATTTATAAGAAAACTATCCGCAATGTGGTGAAATACAAGGCGCATGATGAAAAGAACGAGTGCGCTATTGGGGACACGGTACGTATTGTGGAGACCCGTCCCCTTTCTAAGGAGAAGCGCTGGCGCGTCAGTGAAGTTATGATAAAAGCCGCGGCGATTGATGTGAAACCGGAAGAGATAGAACCCAAAATGGTGAGTGAAAAGCCTGAGCCGGAGGCAACTATGGCAACAGACACTCAACCGGTTGAAGAAAAACCTGCAGAAACGAAGCAAAATTAACATTCGGGGTGTACTACCGTGATTCAGATTTACTCCAGATTAAAGGTTGCTGACAATACCGGGGCGAGACAGATAATGTGCATCAATGTGCTCGGTGGAAGCGGACGCAGATACGCCCATGTGGGTGATGTGATTGTGGCGGCGGTTAAAAAAGCTATTCCCGGCGGGTCTGTAAAGGAAGGGGATGTCGTCCGTGCTGTCGTCATCCGCACCACAAAACCGACACGCCGAGCGGATGGCACCTACATCCGCTTTGACGATAATGCGGCGGTGATTCTTGCCGAGAAAAACAACCCGAAGGGCACCCGTATCTTTGGTCCTGTCGCCAGGGAATTACGTGACAAGCTCTTCACCAAGATTTTATCGCTGGCGCCGGAGGTTTTATAAGGAAGAAAGATGAAAATTCGGAAAGAGGATAATGTCCTCGTTATCGCCGGCAAGGACAAGGGCAAAAAAGGAAAAATTCGCTTCGTGTACCCACGGCAGAACCGGGTACTTATCGAAGGCGTGAACATGATTAAAACACACAGCAGAGCGAGACAACAGGTCAAACAGGCGGGGCTGATTGAGCGTGAAGCGCCTATTAATATTTCCAATGTCATGCTCGTCTGCACCCGTTGCAACAAACCCGCGCGCGTCGGGTTCAAAATCCTGGATGATGGACGCAAGGTGCGCATCTGCCGCTCCTGCAAAGAGGCTTTAGACTAATATGGCTGGTTTGAAGGAAAAGTACACAAAAGAGATTACGCCCAAGCTCATGGAGACACAGCGCTACCATAATATCATGGAAGTACCGCGACTGGAGAAAGTTGTTGTCAGTATTGGACTTGGCGAGGCAATTACCAATGCCAAAGCACTGGAAGGCGCTGAGAAAGACATCCCCATCATCACCGGGCAGAAGCCCATCATCACACGCTCCAGGAAGTCAATCGCCAATTTCAAGCTGAGAGAGGGAATGCCCATCGGGATGAAGGTGACTCTTCGTCGCGAACGTATGTATGATTTTGTCGAACGTCTTGTGAATGTTGTGCTACCACGAATTCGCGAATTCCACGGGATTCCCCGCAATTCTTTTGACGGTCGTGGTAACTATACGCTCGGCTTCAAAGAGCAGACCATCTTCCCAGAGATTGAGTACGACAAAATCGATAAGGTACGTGGTCTGGAAATTACAATCGTTACAACCGCCAAAACGGATGAAGACGGCCGGCTTTTACTGGAAATGATGGGAATGCCCTTCAGTAAGGATTGATTGGAGTTCCATGGCAAAGAAATCTGAAATCGCAAAATGGAAACGTCCGCCGAAGTTCAAGGTGCAACAGCATAATCGCTGTCAGGCTTGTGGTAGGCCGCGCGCTTATATGCGCCGGTTTGGCTTGTGTCGCATCTGCTTCCGGGAACTTGCCCTCGCCGGTAAGGTCCCTGGTGTGAGGAAGTCGAGCTGGTAAGGACAGTACGGTCAAAGGGGGAGCAAGGGTGACTATTTCTGATCCAATTGCAGATATGCTGACCCGAATTCGGAATGCCGCTCTAGTGCGGCACGATTCGGTGCTGGTGCCTTCTTCGAGAATGAAACTGGCAATCGCCAAAATTCTCAAGGAGGAGGGCTTTATTAAGGACTTTGAGGTTGTGAGAGGCAAACCTCAGAAAGCCATTAAAATTCATCTCAGGTACCAGGAACGGAATCAGTCAGTACTCGCCGGGCTGGAACGCATTAGCAAACCGGGCTTGAGGATTTATGTTCAGAAACAAGAAATCCCCCGCGTCTATGGCGGACTCGGTGTTGCCATTCTCTCCACCCCGAAGGGAGTGATGACCGGGAACAAAGCCTGGAAAGAGGGAATTGGCGGGGAATTGCTGTGCTACGTGTGGTAATAGATTGAGGAGCATTACCTATGTCTAGAGTCGGGCGATTGCCCATACCGGTGCCCAAAGAGGTATCAATAAATATCGAGGGTGGTTCGGTGACCGTGAAAGGTCCCAAGGGCGAACTGAGCCGCCGTTTTCATGAAGGCATCACCATTAAGCTGGAGGATGGGCATCTGATTGTCTCCCGCGCCAGTGATAGCGGGCAGGCGCGTGCCCTCCATGGCCTTTCCCGCGCCCTCCTGGCTAATATGGTGGAAGGCGTCACAAAAGGTTTTGAAAGAACACTTGAAATTGTCGGAGTCGGCTACCGCGCCCAGAAGACCGGCGATAAAATCGTGATGAATGTCGGGTACTCGCATCCGGTGGAACTGGCGCTGGTGACGGGAGTGACACTAGCCGTTGAAGGCACTAACCGTATCAAGGTTATTGGAATTGATAAAGAATTGGTGGGTGAAGTGGCGGCAAAAATCGTAGCTATCAAACCCCATGACGATTACAAGGGTAAAGGGTTACGTTACGCCGGTTCACTTGTCCGTTTGAAGCCGGGCAAAGCCGGCAAGGCTATAGGGAGAAAATAAATGCCACAGTTTAATCGCAAACTGGCTCGCGCTAAAAGGCACGTCCGTATCCGGGCAAGGGTGAAAGGGACAGATTCCCGTCCTCGCCTCTGTGTCTTCCGGAGTTTGAACAATATTTACGCCCAGGTGATTGATGATGTTAAAGGCACAACTCTGGTGATGGCATCATCTCTGGATTCGGACGTAAAGGGACAGCTGGATGGCAAGAAAAAGACCGAAGTTTCCCAGCTGGTGGGTACGGTAATCGCTAAACGCGCCATGGAAAAGGGTATCTCACAGGTTGCCTTTGACCGCGGTGGGTACCGGTATCACGGCCGTGTGAAAGCCCTTGGCGAAGCCGCACGTAAAGAAGGATTAAAATTCTAGGAATATTAATAACTACAGGACAGAAAAATGGTTTTAGGCAGTAGTAAGATTGACCCATCAGAACTGACATTGACAGACAAAATGCTCTACATTAACCGTGTCGCCAAGGTAGTGAAAGGTGGCAAACGCATGAGTTTCAGCGCCCTGGTAGTCACCGGCGATGGGAGCGGTCATGTAGGCGTGGGGCTGGGCAAGGCAAATGAGGTCCCGATTGCCATCAATAAAGCAGGCGCCAACGCGCGTAAGAACCTTATCACTGTTCCGCTTGATGGCACCACTATCCCGCATGAAATTAAAATCAAGATGGGCGCCGCCAAGATTTTTATGAAGCCTGCCGCGCCGGGCACCGGTATTATCGCCGGCGGCAGTATGCGCTCCGTTCTGGAATTAGCGGGCGTCAAGGATATTCTGACCAAATCTCTGGGCACATCTAATAAGACCAATGTTGCTCGTGCCACTGTCCTCGCCTTGAGCAAATTGCGGTACCCTAAGGAAGAAGTCCGTAAGCGAAAACAAGCCGCTGCGGCTGGGGAGGCGACAACCGGTGGCTAAATTGAAGGTTACCCTGGTAAAAAGCGGCATTGGCTACAAGGAAGACCAGAAGGCAACTCTGAGGTCTTTGGGCTTTCACCGTCTTAATCAGAGTGTTGTCCATGAGGACTCCGTGTCAATCAGAGGCATGATTCAAAAAGTAAGACACCTCGTGAAGGTGGAGGAAGCAGAGTAATGAGACTTGATACACTTTCTCCGGCGAAAGGCTCTCGTAAAGACCGCAAAAGAGTGGGGCGGGGTGACGGAAGTAATAAAGGGAGTTTTTCGGGGCGGGGCTGTAAAGGTCAGAAATCACGCAGTGGGCACAGAATGAAACCCGGCTTTGAAGGCGGGCAACTACCCATTATCAAACGGTTGCCCAGTCAGCGCGGCTTTACCAATATTTTCAAAACCGAGTATGCGTTAGCCAATCTTGCCGACCTATCAACCTTCGCCGCCGGCACAGTTGTGACCATCGAAGAACTGGTTAAAGCTGGCATTATTAAATCTACGCAAAAACCACTGAAAGTGCTCGGCAATGGGGAGATAACCCAGTCCCTCACTGTGAAAGCGCATAAGTTCTCCGCCAGCGCCCGCGCCAAGATTGAAGCGGCGGGCGGAAAAGCAGAGGAGGTTGGCGATGCGCCAGAGGCCGACTAGGCCCAGACTTATCCAGGCAATGCTTGATGCCTTCCGTCTGCCTGACTTACGGCGGCGGATTCTCTTTACACTTGGTTTAGTCGTGGCATCACGCTTTGTGGCGCATGTGCCCCTGCCCGGCGTTGATGCGGAAGCACTAAGAGAGATGTTCAAGGATAATGCACTACTGGGTATGATGGATATGTTCAGCGGCGGCGCCATGAGAAACTTCAGCGTGGCGGCAATGGGCGTTTATCCTTACATCACATCCACCATTATTCTGCAATTGATGCAACCGGTCATTCCGGCTCTCCAGAACATGGCACAGGAAGGTGAAGCAGGACGCGACAGGATGAACCGCATCAGCCACTGGCTGACAGTTCCTCTGGCAGGCATTGCCGGCTACGGACAGATGATTCTGCTCCAGAACAGCGGCGTTCTTGCCAGCGCTGATACTCTTTCCACAGTGACCATGGTTATTTCACTCATCGCGGGCACCATTTTCCTGGTGTGGCTCGGGGAATTAATTACCGAGTACGGAATCGGTAACGGCATCTCCATCCTCATCTTCGCTGGTATTATCACCGGTTATCCGGCAATGATAGGTCGTCTTGGGCTGGCCGCCGAACAACAATTCATAGGGATTGTTGTTTTTATACTGCTCATTCTGGCAACCATCGTGATGATCGTGGTTTTCACAGAGGCACACCGCCGCATTCCAGTGCAATACGCCCGTACCTCATTCCGCGGCGGACGCATGTACCGCGCCAGCGGCGGCACCCATATCCCTCTCCGTGTTAACTCTGCTGGTATGATACCGCTCATTTTCTCCATGTCGCTGGTGGTTTTTCCAAGCATGATTGCCAGCTATTTTGCCAACCCGACGGCCGCAGACAACCCGAATCTCGCTAACCATATCGTCAATATCTTCAGCCCGGGACCACAAGACGCTCTCTGGGGAGGGCTGGTATATTGGGTACTTTATTTTGGATTCACGGTTTTCTTTACGTTCTTCTATACGATGGTAATCTTCCAGCAACAGGACCTGCCGGGTACACTCCAGAGACAGGGTGGATTCATCCCCGGTATCAGACCGGGCAAAAACACGGAATCGTTTCTGAATAATATCATTACCAAGATTACCCTGGCTGGCGCTCTCTACCTCGGCATCGTAGCCGTCATCCCCGTTATTACTCGTAGCATTACCGATGTCCAGGCGGTTCAACTCTCCAGTATGGGTCTCCTCATTATGGTGGGCGTGGTGCTGGACACGATGAAGCAGATGGAAGCGCAGTTGACGATGCGGAAATACGAAGGGTTCATTAAATAAGGAGTTAGCGGTGTACGTTATTTTCCTGGGCGCACCGGGAGCAGGCAAAGGAACTCAAGCGGCAGAAGTCGCCAAAGAATTAAAGCTGGCGCATATTGCCACGGGCGATATGTTCCGTGATGCACAGAAAAAGGGCACGGCGCTTGGCTTGAAAGCCAAAGAATATATGGAAAAAGGCAAACTGGTGCCGGATGAAATTACGGTCGCCATGTTGCTGGAAAGAATTGCGGCGCCGGATTGCCGGCAGGGGGTCATTTTTGATGGCTTCCCCCGGACACTGGCGCAAACGGAGGCGCTGGATAAGTCTCTGGTAAAACAATCCAAAGCGATTGATAAGGTTATTTTTATAAAGGTGGCTGAAGAAGAACTCCTGACACGGTTGAGCGGACGTTGGATTTGCCGGCAGTGTCAGACACCTTACCACGAAGTTACGTCACCGCCAAAGATAAAGGGGAAGTGCGACCGCTGTAGCGGCGAATTATATCAACGCGATGACGATAAACCGACAACAATCAAGGAACGGTTGAAGGTGTTCTTTGCCCAGACCGCACCGCTGATTGACTACTACACCAGAACCGGCAAGCTGGTCGAGGTGAACGGCGTGGGGACAGTTGAGGAAGTGCAGAAGGGGATTCTCAACGCCCTGAAAAGAAGGAGCGCGGGGCGAAAGTAGGGATGGGCATTATCATCAAATCGGATGAGGAAATTGCCTTAATGAGGAAGGCAGGCAAGATAACAGCAAAGGTACTAAATGTGGTGACAGCGTCGGTTAGAGCAGGTATGCGCACCGAGGAGCTGGATGCTATCGCCGAAAAGGAAACGAAACGGTACGGCGCCAAGCCTTCGTTCAAAGGGTACCGTGGTTATCCGGCAAACCTCTGCGTTTCAGTAAATGACGAGATCGTTCACGGGATTCCGGACAAGAGAATCCTTAAAGAAGGAGACATAGTCTCAATAGATTTTGGGGTGATATACAAAGGCTTTCAGGGTGATTGTGCGCGCACGGTGGGAGTGGGCGTTATCAGTTCTGAAGCCAGGAGATTAATGGAAACAACCGCCGGGGCGCTGAAAGCGGGTATCGCGGCGGCACGAGCCGGGGCAAGGCTCGGGGATATCAGTGCCACAATTGAGGAGTACGCCGAATCATGCGGCTACTCGGTGGTGCGTGAATACACGGGCCACGGGATTGGCCGCCAGATGCATGAGGACCCACAAGTGCCCAATAGCACAAAATCGGTGCTGGGATTGATGAAAGGGACAGGACCTGTATTAAGAAAGGGCATGACCCTGGCGCTGGAACCGATGGTGAACATCGGAGGCTGGGAGACAAAACTGGATGATAATATGTGGACAGTACGCACCAGAGACGGGAGCCTGTCCGCACACTTTGAAGATACTATCGCAATCACGGACGGCGAACCCGAGGTGTTGACCAGTGCTTAGGTAAGGAGAGTATGGCGAAGAAGGAGACAATTGAGGTTGAAGGTGTAGTGGTGGAGTCTTTGCCCAATGCAATGTTCCGGGCGGAACTGCCAACCGGCCATAAAGTGCTGGCGCATATCTCTGGGAAAATGAGGGTAAATTATATCAGGATTCTGCCGGGAGACAGGGTACTTATTGAACTCTCCCCGTATGATTTAAACCGGGGCAGAATTACCTATCGGTTCAAATAAAGAGGAAGATAATGAAAGTCAGTGCATCAGTCAAACCCAGATGTGAAAACTGCAAGGTCATCAGACGGCATGGGGTGGTCAGGATAATCTGCACGCGCCCCAAGCACAAGCAGAGACAGGGTTAATCTTTTAATGAGGGAGGAAAAACCATGCCGCGTATTGCTGGTATAGATATTCCGAGAGAAAAACAAATATACTTCTCTTTACAGTACATTTATGGCATCGGTCCAACAACCAGCCAGAAAATCCTGGAGCAAACGGGTATCAGTCCGGAAACAAAAGCAGATAGTCTCACTGATGGAGAACTCGCTAAAATCCGTGACCTCGTCGATAAAGAATACACGGTCGAGGGGGAACTCCGCAAAGAAGTCAATCAGAATATTAAACGTCTTATTGAGATTGGTTCATACCGAGGACAGCGGCATCGCCGCAATTTGCCGGTAAGAGGTCAACGAACCCGCACCAACGCGCGCACACGCCGCGGGGCTAAAAAGACAGTCGCCGGTAGGGGTAAGAAACGCGGCACCTCTAAGAAGTAAACTGGTCATTACAGGGAGGAAAGAATGGCAGGACCTAAAAAGAGCAGAGCGAGAAAAAGGGAACGCCGGATTATACCGGTGGGGCGTGCTTACATACAGTCTTCCTTTAACAATACCATCGTCACTATTACTGACCCTGAAGGTAACGTGCTTAGCTGGGGGAGTTCGGGGACGGTCGGCTTTAAAGGTTCCCGTAAGGGCACTCCATACGCCGCCCAGCTTGCCGCGCAGGATGCCGTCAAGAAATCCCAGAACTATGGCATCCGGCAGGTAGATGTTTTTGTGAAAGGTCCGGGTAGTGGGCGTGAAGCGGCAATCCGTGCTCTCCAGGGCGCCGGTCTCGCTGTCACCAGTATTAAAGACGTCACACCCATTCCGCATAACGGCTGTCGTCCGCCCAAGAAAAGAAGGGTGTAAGGATGGTATTATGGCAAGGTATATAGGTTCAGTTTGTCACCTATGTCGCCGTTGTGGTGACAAGTTAATGCTAAAAGGGAGTCGGTGTATGACACCGAAGTGTACAATGGAACGGCGACGTCGTGTGACCATGGGACGGGGACGCCGGCGTAGGTTGTCCGACCGTGGCATACAGCTGATAGAGAAGCAGAAGGGGCGTTTCTCTTATGGAATGATGGAGAGGCAGTTCCACCGCTTCTTTTTGGAAGCCGCGCGCCAGCCTGGTGTCACAGGTGACAACCTCAAAGTCATGCTGGAAAAAAGACTGGACAATGTGGTCTACAGGCTGGGATTTGCGGACTCACGTTCCCAGGCGCGCCAGTTGGTTCTTCATGGTCACTTCACCCTCAACGGGCGGAGGGCTAATATACCCTCTCGTCTGGTAAAAGAAGGCGATACTATCGCGGTAAAAGAAGCCAGCACCCGCAACGAGTACTTTAAGCGACTGGTTGAAGAAATCAAAGCGAAGACGGTACCAGCCTGGTTGAGCCTGGATAGGGTCAAGCTCATTGGGCAGGTGGTCACTCAACCAATACTAGATGAAGCCAGCTTTAAGTTTGATGGCAAGACCATCGTTGAGTACTACTCGCGATAAGGAGGTAGGGATTGTCGGCAGTACCTAAGATTCAATTAGTAGAAAGTCGCGAGAACTTCGGGCGGTTTGTCGCCGAACCTCTTGAAAAAGGGGTCGGGGTAACGCTGGGAAATTCTCTGCGACGCGTTATGCTAGGTCATTTGCCTGGTGCGGCAATCGCGCACGTCAAGATTGATGGCATTCACCACGAGTTCTCACCCATCCCCCATATTAAAGAGGATGTCATCGAGTTCCTGCTCAATGTTAAGGCAATCAGGATTAAATCGCTCACCGACCATCCGGGGAAACTAATCCTGGATGTTTCTGGAGAAGGCAGGGTCACGGCGGCAGATATCAAACCTTCGGCGGATTTTGAGATTGTAAATCCGGAGCTTTACCTGGCAACCATGGATTCGGCTGATGCCAAACTCTATGTTGAGTTCGATGTTGAGCTAGGAGTCGGTTTTAAACAAGCAGCATCATCGGATGGTCTCCCCGTTGGCACCATTCCCATTGACGTGATATTCACACCGACACGAAAGGTCAATTACATCATTGAGCCAGTTCATGTCGGGCGTGAGACCAGCCTCGAACGTCTGTACCTGGAAGTCTGGACAGATGGCACCATGGAACCATCGGATGCCTTGAGCCAGAGCGCCCGGCTATTAACCGAACTGCTGAATCCCTTTACCAATTACGGACAGGTGACTGAAGTCAAGGCGGAGAAAGAAGCTACCGGGCTGGCAATACCTCAGGAACTCTACAATATGCCGGTCGAGCAACTCAATCTCTCGGTTCGTACTATGAACTGCCTGCGCCGGGGTAACATCACCACAGTCGGCGAGGTGATTAGCAAAGGCGAGAAGGGTTTGATGACACTACGCAACTTCGGAGTGAAATCACTTCAGGAACTGGAAGATCGGTTGAAAGACCTGGGACTCACTCTCGTAGTTTCAGAGGAGAATCAGGGGGGAGAGACTGAAAAGAATGCGGTAGAAAATACCGAAACAGATACGGCATAGTATATATCCGAACGATTCTACAGGTGAAATATCATGAGCAAGAAATTATTACATGGCAGGAGATTGGCACGGTCATCGGGGCACCGGAAGGCGCTCCGTCGCAACCTGGTTACCGACCTCCTTAACTATGAGCAAATTACTACCACCCAGGCGAAAGCCGAAGAAGTCCGCGGTCTGGCAGAGAAGATGATTACGCTGGGAAAAAAGGGGGGGCTCCCCGCCCGCCGTCAGGCACTCTCCGTCATTTTCGATGAAAAGGTTTCGGCAAAGGTCTTCGATGAACTGGCGACACGTTATGCCGAACGCGTCGGTGGGTATACACGCATCACAAAACTGGGGCAACGGCAAGGCGATGGTGCCCCGATGGTGCAGTTGGAACTGGTGAAATAAATGGTTGTGGCAATCACGAGACCTGAAGTGAAAGAAACAGTAAATCTGGAAACTGCCACGCGCATTGCACTGGTTGTGGAATACGATGGTACAAATTATTTTGGCAGTCAGCTTCAGGCAAATCAACCTACCATTCAGGCAGAGTTGGAAAAGGCTCTGAAAAACCTGACGGGTGAGAAAGTGCGCATTGCGGCAGCGAGCCGGACAGATACCGGCGTTCACGCCCACGGGCAGGTCGTCAGCTTCAAAACGACGACAACGCTGCCGTTGGAGGCATTTGTACACGGATTGAATCACTACCTGCCGGACGATATCGCAGTGCGGTCGGCACATAAAACGGCGCTTTCTTTCAACGCCCGGCAGATGGCAATCAGCCGTGAATACACCTACACTATTTTAAACAGTGCCACGCGTTCGCCGCTCACAGCAAGGTTTGCGCACCGTATCGCTGGCGGACTTGATATTGAGGCGATGAACAGTGCCTGCCAGCTGCTGGTCGGTATCCATGATTTCGCTTCATTCGCCAGTGAGATGGGGGACGAACCGGAAAAGAGCACCTCTCGGAACGTCAGGCGGGCGGATGTGATGAGAAACGGCGAGATGATTATATTTACAATTGTAGCGAATGCTTTTCTGCGACACCAGGTGCGGAACACAGCAGGCGCGCTGGCACAGGTGGGACTGGGCAAAATGAGCGCGGCTGAATTTAATCACCTCCTCGAGGTGAAACAACCCGGCCTGGCCGGACCGACACTCCCCGCCTGCGGACTCTGCCTGGTGCAGGTCAATTATCCCTGTGCAATTGAGGAAATGAGATGATGAAAACCTATAGTGTCAAAGCAAGCGATATCAAACGTGAATGGCATATAATCGATGCCTCGGATGAAATTCTGGGAAAGCTGGCAACCCGGGTAGCGAGACTGCTTTCCGGAAAACACAAGCCCCTGTTCGCCCGCAATATGGATGTCGGCGATTTCGTCGTTGTTATTAACGCAAGCAAAATCCGCTTTACCGGCAAGAAAGCCGAACAGAAAATGTACTACCGGCATTCACAGTATCCCGGTGGACTGAGAAGCGAGAAGCTGGAAGAGCTGGTAGAGAAATACCCGGAGCGGATTATCGAGCATGCGGTCAAAGGGATGTTACCCAGGAATCGGCTGAATGCTAGAATGATGAAGCGTCTCCGGATTTTTACCGGCGCTGATAATCCTTACGGAAAGCCGCCATCTGCAGTAGCGCCAGTAAGTGAAACAGGAAGCAACTAGCTTCCGTAATTTGAATTACACATAGGGAGGGACTCTTGGAGGAGCACTATTTCTACGGAACCGGTAGGCGGAAGACATCGGTCGCTCGTGTGCGGCTTCTGCCGGGGAAGGGCGCTATTGTTATCAATGGCACCCCATACGAAGAGCTATTCACACGTACCGAATACCGCCGGGCTATCACCAAGCCTCTCATCGTGACCGATAGCATGAATCGATTCAATGTGGTGGTCAAGGTGGAGGGGGGTGGCATCACTGGTCAGGCGGCGGCAATTTCCCACGGTATCGCGCGCGCTCTGGTACAGGCAAACCAGGAGAACAAGCTCAAACTGCGCCAGGGTGGTCTATTGACCCGCGACCCCCGCGCTAAGGAGCGCAAGAAAGCCGGTTTGAGGAGAGCCCGCAAGGCACCACAGTATACGAAGCGATAGAGTTTTCTGGTTTCTTGGGATTTATTATCACATCCGTGTCTTTACCCGCTTAGTATGAAATCCCAAATTCCAAGTAACAAGTACCAAACAAATTCCAAATTCAAATAAGAAAAACACAAATTGGGGGAGTGGAAACGCTCCCCTCTTCTTTTTCTACATGCCTCGTAATTATCATTCCAGCCCCTTATCGGGTACGGGGTAAACTCCGGCTGGAATCCACAGCCTCCGCATACCATTTTGGTATTTCATGAAGATGTCTCTTCGCACAACGCCCTATCCCTTTATCCCTTCCCCGCAGGGAAGGGACAGAATGTGTAAGGGGGCTTCGCCCCCTTACCACCCTGCTTTACGTAACACCGGACAAATCGAATATGCACAACTATTTATGTCGTTTGATATAGATACGTGGCTGGAATGACAATGCTGGTTATTTGGAGAAGGCAATTAAGTCACACCCATCAAACCTGATAGTTTTTGATAGTTGATGATTGAAATTTGTGAGTTACTTCATGAACCGGCGGAGTCTCACCATAGCCTCATTCTTCTCCCCGATACCCAGCCGTGTTTTATTTACTAACTTCGCCAGGAACTCGATGGAATTATCATAGGTTTCGCGGTCAACCAGATAGGGGTAGCCATCTTTTCCGCCGTGGGCAAAGCTGTAGCGCGCCGGGTCGCGGTAGCTCGGCGCTACACCGTAGACCAGCTCGGAAATCAGACTGAGCGCCCGCAGTGTCTTTGCGCCCACGCCTTGCATTCCCAGTAACTGCTCAAAATCTTCGGGTTGGCGTTCGTAGACGCTGAGGAGAATCTTGCTCAGACTATCCGGGTGAATATCTGCAACTGTAAGGGGGTGGTGGGCTGGCAGTGTCAGCGTCGCCAGTTTTTTCAGGTCGGTCATTAGATTTTCCGGCTTCGTTTCCGTAGCGATTTCGGTGATGGTGGCACGGGCGGGAGAACTTTCACCAGCGACCAGATTCAGGGTCGCTCCTTTTGTTTCGGAGAGAATCGCGGAATGCGGCTCGTTCACGAAATCGGCGACCGTCTCCCCGAGCCAGTGGTAGCGCCGCGCGTAGTGATTGGTTTCATTCATCCCCTGCTGGACCACTGCCCAGTTGCCACGAGACGTAAAGAAAAAGTTATGGTGATAAAGCTGATAGCCATCCTGTACGGCGTTGTTATCCACTTTGGCGGACATCCGACTGGCATACACGAGCGGCGCCGGATTAAATCCGATGGTCTCCCCCCAACTTTCTAATTCCGCAGGTGTTTTGCGGGAAGTGCCGCCTTTACCACCAGCGACAAAGAAGCCCATGTCTTTCTCCAGTCCCTTGACGCCTTCTTTGAGCGCGCCACATAGCGTGGTCGTAACTCCGCTGGAATGCCAATCGAAGCCGAGCACACAGCCGAAAGCCTGAAACCAGTAGGGATGGGAAAGGCGGCGGAGCATTTCTTCCGGACCGAAATCGGCGACGATGACAATGGTGATTTCGCGGGCGAGTTTCACCATCCGCTCAAAGAGCCAGCGCGGCGCTTTGCCATAATGAAGCGGGAGGTTGGCAACTCCAGTGCGTCTCGACCCGGGTAGCGTCATATCAGAGACACTCGACTAGTTATTGCAGGTATCGCAACTTGAGGAGCTGCAACCGGCGCATCCGCCCCCGCTAACGGGTGTTGGGTCTCCATATTCATTGGTGGTTATGCAAGTAAAGCGGGACAGTATTCGTTTGGCTTTCCCCTTGCAGGAAGGGCAATCAGCCGGTTCGCTTGATTTGCTGAACGAGCGCATTAACTCAAACTTGTTCTGACATTTATTGCAGACGTATTCGTAAATAGGCATCGTTTCTCTCCACAATTAGTTTACTGGTTTAGGGAAAGTGAGTCAAGGTCGATGGCTTTCCAGAATTCATTTAAAGATGTTTGATTACTTAAGTTGTGAGATTATGGTCTCCAGCCGTTCAATTGAATAACTGGCTCCCAATAACGAGACAACCTATAGCAGATTAATTACGCCAAACTATTTCCGATTTACTAAGGTTGAAAGGTTCACCGCGATACCCTGCTTTAGCAGATGTGCGAGAACGAGGGGCAAATGTTAGCGCTGTTTCTGGAAGATGCCCTTTCTCACCCTAATTATTAACTGGGCAAACCCGGTCACAATTATAAGTATGCCTATAGCTAATAACAAATACATCACATAATAAATGATGGAAATTTCTCCATGACTTATAGTTGCTGCTCTGACACTAAAAAATGCGGAGATAATAGTCATAATCAGCCCAAATATTATCTGCCAGCCAGCATATTTTACATGAGCCCTCCTCTGGAAAAAACCGCAGGCAAGGATCGCGAGGCCGAAGAATAACAACACAAATTCAAAAACAGCATTCGGGGGACGAAAGTTGAGTATTATTTCATCGCTGCTTGAGGGCGGAGTCGTAACTATGTGAGCTTTATTCCCTGCCAGAAGCCAAGAGGAAAAGACGCTTAATGAACCGAAGACTATCTGCAAAACAGCCAGCATTTTCAAATGTCCCCTCCGATTTAGTAGGTCTCTTGTCGCCCTAGAAACATTTCCTCTTCAGTTCCCGGGCAGATAATCATTTACATTATTAACTCAAATTGAAAATTTAATCAACTACCTAATTGAAGGTGGCCGCAGCGAAAATCAGCCACCTTCAATTAGCTTGCAGCGGGTGCGCATTTTACAACTTACGGATGTACGTCATGCATTGTAGCAGCAGACCAGTCATTCCACGCTATATAGAAGTTATAGTCAATCTCCCAGGTGTTGAAACATCTTATATAATCATTTCCGGTATCGTCATAACCGTATACGCATACTGCGTGGTCAACCCCTGTATCAGGGTAATCTGCCATGCCCATAACAAAAGGCCTGTCAAGGTAGATATTGTACACAGTTAAGTTCCACGAAGCTGTTTCAAACATGGTGTTGAAGTTATAGCCATAGTAATCGGTTACGTATTCCATTCCACTAGAAACATAGTAGTTGTTAGTCTCACCATCATCGTTAGTGAGCATAAAATGGTGAGCCTCCTTTCTCCATCCTCCCATTTGTAGCGTGATTACTCCCCCTTTGCTCTTGAAATAATATCTGTGAGCTGTGCAATAGAGTAGTTAAAACCCAATATAGAGGAGGCAGCTCTCCCGTTTGTGTATTCAGCTTTTCCTTGCATGCTTCCAACAACCTTGTATACGGATTGCGCTCCCTCAGGTATCTCGTCTGGTTGCAAATCAACATGAGTCAGGAAAAGGATAACTTCTTCCCCAACCGTGAATTGCGGTTGTGTTTCAATAATTAGCACATCATTACCAACCCGTCCACCCAGTGTCCTAACTACAAGCTGTTTTTCTTCTGATTGCCCGTACAGATATTGATAGACCTCAATTATGGCATCTGTGTGTATTGTCGTCGTCCTTGACGGATTGAAACCCGGACCATACTCGGAAGGCAATATCGTGCTCACTTTACCAACAACGATAACCTCAGCCCCTTTAATAAGTTTTTCGATATCAAACATTTCCAAAGAGCCGGAAATCACTTGGTAAATGGTACCTTCCGGTAATCCTTTTGTGAGCTCATCAATATCGTTAGTCTTGCTTACATTAGAAGTACAACTTGATGTAACGATGCATATGAGAGATATTAAGAGAATTAGCAACGTAGATGGAATATTTTTTAGAAGTAATTTTTTTCTCATCTTATTCTCCTCCAGTACCTATTTACTCGCGGTAGCCATAAATAGCGATGATTCCAGCCATATCATCACCACTGAGTGATCTTTTTTGACCGTAACCCAAATAGGCATACATGACTTTATACCAATCCCAAATAGCAGTTAAGTCATTTAACTTCAACCAATGACCAAATTCATGAAGCGCTACTGTTTGAATATCGTAAGTACCTCCCCCGCCACCTACACTAAATTGGTAATTTTGATTGAATACTATCCATGTCTGTATTATATGATAGCCATTATACCAGGGCCATGTGGACGCAACGGTTGGAAACTGAGCCATTCGCCTGTTGCTGTCAAGGGAAAATGTCAGTCCTACTGTTTAGCGATTTTGTCAGTGACATTCCCCATCGGGTCATTAGGCTGGTTCTCTCTCAAGGGATATTCCTGCTACCTGTGCCAGACTTCCAAAGCGACTAATCGGCGGG
>JAURWL010000142.1 GCA_030654965.1 Dehalococcoidales bacterium
CACCGCACATGAAGATCGCGCGCACGCACACGCAGCTGCAGCCCGTTTCGCGACAACATCGATATCATACACGTGCACTCTGTTCGAATTCACACTGTTAGCAGCTGTCGCGTGCGCGAGCTCGATCGATCGATATCGCGAGGATATGTACAAGTCTTGCATTTGTGTTGAATTGATCTGCTGTACCCGAAAATGTATGTGTTGATCCGTGCATCGACGTGAAACGTTTTGTGAAACGGTGTTCATACTAAAGCGGAGGCGATCGCAGTGCGATGGATGATTGATGCGACAGTATCGCAGTGGTGAACAGTGGTGTGAGAGTCATGGAAATGCTTGCATCGAAGCGTATGCACACGTTGGAGTGAAGTAAAGCAGTAGAGGAGGGAGGAGAGATGAACTAGTAGAGTAGAGGCATCGAGGGTAGATCGCAGCGGTGATGAAGCTGTCGCAGCGTGGCGGTGTCGGTCCACGCCGAAAGAAAAAGTGTAGACGACTTCGATTCTCACGATAATGCCGCACTGTTCGGCGTTGCGAGAGATCCATTTCCATGGCTGTGGTCATTTCCGTTGATATTCGACGGACTGGCTAGCGTGTGTTCCTGTCCGAGTCCTAATCGAGGTGTCGAACCGGTGGATGCAGATGATTTGAGCGTCGCTGCTGCAGCTGGCCCAGGCGATCCGGTCGATGATGATTGTGTCGTATTCGTATTGACTGTCAATGCGACTCCACCCGCACCGACTTCTTTCACTCGCGATACTAGCATGCCGTTCTCCCACACACCGATGAAATACGACTTATCTGGTGCGTATCTCGTGCCCTCGCCGTGTGCGAGGTGATCAGACCATTTGCCGACGTGTCGATCGCCGTTGGCGTAGTACCATGTGCCTTTGCCTTTCGCTTTTCCATCGATCAGCTGACCCTCATATCGATCGCCCGAAGCGTAATAGAATACGCCGATGCCGCTGATTTTGTTTTCATTATATTCGCCTTCGTATCGATCGCCTGCTCAAGCAAAACAAAGAATCGAGATTAGCACGCAAGCATGAGAAACATTCGTCTCGTTGCAATCAGCCAGCCAGCCAGCCAGCCAGCCAGCCAGCCAGCCAGCCAGCCAGCCAGTTGATAGCCCGATCGGACGCATGCAAGGCATCGCATCCAGTTGATTCCACGAAACGGGATCACACGGCAATCCCTGTGATGATCATCGAATCTCTCCTTGCAAGAAGCGACTGACCATTGGCGTAGGTGCATATGCCGTATCCGTGCATCATATTCTGTTTCAATTCGCCTTCGTAACAATCGCCGTTATTTAGCGTATATTTGCCGTGCCCTTCTAATTTGTTACTCCGAAAGTCGCCCTCGTATCGATCTCCCGTTGCGAACCACAGCTTTCCGTGTCCATCCATCTGATTGTTCTTCCATTGTCCCTCATATCGATTGCCGTTAACGTAGATGTATTTTCCCCGGCCCTGTGCCTGATTATTCATCCAATCGCCTGTCGATTCGATTCGCGAAGGCATCAAGTCCAGCAGCAGCAGAAACAGCAGCGGGCGTGGAGAGAATGAATATGCAGCGGTGTGATGGTAGCGTCATTGTTGCATGATGATCGCAGCAGCCATTGATCGTGATGACGTCAAGCAGTACGTGGTGACAGCGGCGTGACGAAAACGAAAAGGAGCGAGAGAGCGAGCGAGTGAGTGAGCGGGCTGATTGGCGATGCGACTCGCATGCGCTGTTCTGTCATGTGCGATTGCGTGTATGACCTTCATATCTGTCTCCGTTCGGATATGTGATTTTGTGAAATCCATTGATCGCTATTGCAGTTGGCGACGATCAGCAACCAATCCGACCACAGGCGGTGACGAGGTGACAACAATGACACAGCGAGAGGAGCACGAGTCAGCGAACGGACCCATCAATCGAGCTAACGCGTTTGCGTATTGCTGATATGTCTCGCGTGCATGTTGTTCGAGTGCTCGAACTGGTCACCGCTCGACAGTCGCTGCCCACTGCCGATCCGGTCGGCGACGGTGACGGGCTGCCGATCACAGTGTCCTGTCGTTGCCTCACCTCCACCCATCTGATCTAGTAATTAGTGTCAGCCAATGAACGCCTCTCCAGCTCTGCCCTGTGTCTCGTCGTGTGTGTGCGTTGCGTGTGTTGTATGAGTTGACTGTGTCGAATTGAAACGAGAGGGACGTCTTTCTCGAGCTCACGCGCACGAACGAGACGACGAGCAGCTCACTAGAGCAAGAGAGTTAGGAGACAGCGAGTGCAGGTGTGGAAGCACCGATAGATCAATCGATAGGTCGACGATGATTCGGCGCCACCGTGCTCGATGCGATACGTTGAACTGACATCAATCGAACGATTGTTCAAATCGTTCACTCCAATTCACGCGTGTGAGGAGTGAGGCCAGCGACAGCGACTGACATCGGACGGCAGCGATCGTGCGATAGACATGCGATGTATACAATACAATCGATCGAACGATCTTAGCGATTCGAGTGCAGACCCGAAGCAGAGAGACTTGAGCACACTGCAATTTGAATCGAACGAATCGCGCCTTTTCGTTCGAACGAGGAGAGTGCAATCAATCATGCTCACAACGAACACGCGATTACAGGACCAACTCGTAGATACTGCATCGCACAACACACACGCACAACAAATCCACACGAGACGCATTCCACTCTGCAATCGTCGCGCTCTGAATCGGTCTCTCGAATCGCCACGCGTCCGCGAGTGATCCCTGGACGCGATGTTCTGCAATGCCGCAACTGATATGTTGCGAGATATTAAACGCAGCAAGAAATGGCTGCCACCGTACAATGTCAGTCGCAGAGATGACTGCTGATCAGTGCATGCGAGCGATTCGTCCGCTGCAATATGATTGATGCTCACTCTGCCTGCTTTCGCTGTCGCCGTCGCGTGCAGGAGAACGCTCTGAATGAAGTTCGCAAAGACGTGCAGGCCTCTTGGGACTATATGAAAGGTCATCACACTGCTAATCTTCGCGCTCGTCGTGAGGATCCGAACGCTGCCATTCCTCCCTCCGTCGCTGTCACCACCTCGTCACACCTCATGTCCGTACATCGACAGAAGCGGTGTGTACTCGCATACCTCAACTACCGAGTAGATAAACTGAGATCAGTATGGTGGGATACTGGTCTTGCACTGCCTGAGGAGCTGAAATCCGTCCTATCACGACATGAAGAACAATTTCTCAAAGGATACGATGCACTCATGTCGGAATATATGAACGATAGCGCACTGACAGACCTCACAGCGGATCAGACACCACCGAAAGACCTATACGTTGCAGTACAAGCAGCCAAAGGAACGCAACTCAACGATCTCATGACTTCGACAGGACCTGTCAACGTCGACGATAACTCGGAAGTCCTCATGAAGCGCACAGACGCGGAGATGCTCATTCGACAAGGACAGCTCGTGCAAGCGCACAAGGAGTAACCTCATACGAGCGTACTCAGCTGTGTGCCGCTGCGCACACGATCATTGTTCAACACTGTCACCAATTGTTTCAGCAAATTCCATACAACTTTCGAAATTCAATCAACTCATGCGCCTTCAAGCTTCGAATTCGCGCGCGCGGTGCGGTGCGATAAAAAGATTGTTCGAATTCGCGCGCGCGCGATATGTCGATCGATCTTTCGAGATCTAGAGCTCGTGAATTGCGCGCGCATGCATATGCTGCAGCTGTTGCAGATCGCGATCGCGCGTGCTCTCATGAATTGAATCTGTTCCTGTTGATGCTCATGTATGGTTGTTGCATGTTGATGCATGTGACATGTGCTGCTAACGGGGTGACCATGCGATGCTGAGCGAACGTCATGTACGATGAGCGACGAGGCGCGATAGGGATGCAGATGTGAAGTGGTGAGTTCATTATTTGAACTTCGACGAATCCCAGCCGAGCAGGTCCAATCCGGTGACTTCGCCGAGACCTGCTCCCTTCTTATGCAATCTCGGTCTGGACATCTTCTTGCAGAATTGATACAGATTCTCTCGATCGAATGTGAACTCGACTCGATCCTGGATCTCGACCTTGTCACCTCGCGGTTCATATACGAACGAGAATGACGCACCGTCTTTCGCGAGGTTTCGGAGATCGAGTGTCGTCGAGTACAACTTGGAGTTGTTCGAGTGTCGTAGATGGAAATCGACGAGATAGTGCTCTTCGGTGCCGGTCATGAAGCAGAAATGGAGATTCTGCAAGAAACGAGCCAACTTCGTATCCTCCTTCTCGGCAAATGCAACACAACATGGCCATGTCAGACAACCGAGAGTCCACACGCTGAAGTTGGACGGATCCGTGTCTACTTTGATGAGCACCCCATTGCCGATGAGTTGACTGTACGAGTGCATGTAGATTTGGCCTTTCGTGTCGATGTACACATTCAACTCGCCGATATTCTCTTCGATGACCTCACGCTGAAAGATATCTCGCTCGAACGGTGTCAGCTGCTTGTACATCGTATCGGAGATGGCTGTCTTGTTCGGTGTGTCGGAATGCAGCTGACGATACTCCTGAGTCATACGATCATCCGTCTCGTTGAGCAACTTATTCTCCTCAGCCATGTGCTGTAATACGGTTTGCACAGCGAGCACCTTCGAGTCGTTCGCTTGATTCTCAACTTGCAGTGTGGTCGACATGTGCGTCAGCTGTTGAAACACATTGACCAGCTCCATCGATGATCCTTCGACGGAGTGTTGTGCATCGCTGCCGAAGTAGACCAACACGCGCTTCTTCTCATTGCGCGGATCACATGCTTCCTTGAACTGGCCAAAGTGCATCTTCGCTTGTTGATATCGATTTGACATGATCGCATTACGATATTGTCCTTGCTTATACACGGCGATCATCTTCTCCAACTCTGTTTCAACCTCTTTCCATGCGATCGGTCCAGCTTTTTGATCAATGATCGTACGATTCTGTGGTTCATTCAACACAGACCATAGAGCGAGAGCATCTTCGGTCGTCATTCGAAATTCCTCCTCGGCCATCTGTTGTGCACTCGACTTTGCAGCGGCTGGCTTCTTCGCTGCAGCGTTCGCACCGTCGGATGTGTCGAGTTGCGGATTGTACGGATGCATGAGGTTGCATTCGGCACATTTATGTACCTTGTGGAATCGATCGGTGTTATACGCATCGTGTCGCACGTTGATCTTGCGTGAGTCATCCTCGGAGTACTTCATCTCCTCCATCTCTCGAATTTTGTGCCAATATGTGTCATCATGCGCCGGATTGAATAATTCACTCGAATACTTACCGAGTGTCGCGAGGGAACAACGAGTCACTTGAGTGATACGACGATGACACTTCGAACGAATCGTGACGAAATCGTTGTACAACTCTCGTTCGAACTCGACTTTCTCTTTATCATACGAGCCGAGATTCGGATCTTCCTGTTTACGATTCTTGATCACTCCGTCGGTGAAATGCGCAAAGATCTTCATCTTCGCCAAGGTCGCCTCGAAATCATCGTTCGCGACACCTGCATCGAACTTGCTCTGTTTACCGTCGATTACTTGTTCAAGGATGCTCTTATCGACCTTATATCGTTCGGTCATGTATTCTTTAAGATCTCTCGGGTTGAGTAGATTGAGTAGCACGAGTTTATTCGATTCGTACCTTCCTTCCTCTACTTTCTCCTCGATCTCCGCGAGTTCGTCGTCATTCTGCGCTTGACCTCCTCCACCACCACCAGAAAGAGGCATGTTACTCGCACGACGACCCGGCTTCGGAGTAGCATGGCCAGAATACTGTGGACCATCGAGGATAGAGAGACGAGTCATGACGGAACCACGTCGAGAGGCTTGAGTCGAGCCTT
>JAURWL010000144.1 GCA_030654965.1 Dehalococcoidales bacterium
ACAGACAGACAGACAGACAGACAGACAGACAGACAGACAGACAGACAGACAGACAGACAGACAGACAGACAGACAGACAGACAGACAGACAGACTCATCAGATGCATCATATCGAGAGTACATTGACGAACAGGATCGAAATAGCTGAGATCGAAGAAGGCAGAACGACCGGTCACACCCTTCGTGCCGTGCACCTTCGGATCGAAGTCTTCATCACGATGAGCGGCGATCCACGCAGATGCTTTCTCAGCGGCAGACTTCAGCTCAGCGAAAGTACGCAACGCAGGTGGAGATCCTTGACTCAGCTCCGAATAATTGCCGAAACAGGTGCGATTCGATGCTTGGAAGCCCTGAAACAAGCCATATCGCAATGCAACGTCAGGTAACGCATGATAACGAAATCGTAACGCATGATAACGAAATCGCAACTGACCTTGATGTAGCATTTGAAGCATCCGTCATGCGCAGACGAGCCTTGCTGATAGAGGAGATGCTGAAATGCTGGCAAGTCAGCACATAAGTTCAACAACTTGACTCTGATGGTCATCTTCGTTCCTTTGTTGAGCGGATCGTCCATCTCCATTCCATCTGTGTAGAGATCCTGTAATTCTTTGACCCACACCGATGTGTACGCATTGTAGTTGGTTGGCTCTCTCGGTCCAGGTATGAGACCCACGAGTATGATAAATTCCGCTCGGTGTCGTAGATTCTCTGGCAGATTGAGTATCTGACACGTGATCGGTGTCATCGTGTGCACCTTGTGCCGAAACGCTTGAAATCCATCCATATGCCCTTGTAGTACGATGTTGCGCCCTCCATTGCCGGTTGCGAATGGCACATCATTCGTAATGTGCTCCTGCCATCCCTTGGATTGTTGAATGTTGCGTACATCTCCCTTCGGATCGTATACCTTCGCGATATTGAACATGTGCTGCGAAATGAGAGGATCGCTGAGTAGAGTATGAAGACGATCTCGGATACCGAGATAGTAGAACACCTGAGGAGCAGGTGCATGAATTGCAGCGAGGGAAAGTGAGTAAAGTGGAGTGAAGATCCAAATCGCTCATCCTCGTTGTCTAGTGCAGCCCGGATAATAGCTCACCTTCTTCGGTTTCTTGTCCTGACCAGCGAAGTCTGCCTGACAGTGTCTGCAACGCATCTTCCCGAGAACCGCCTCAGAGAGTTCGTCCATAGATACGTCATGCACGTAGCAATCGTTAGGACACGCTGGATAAATCTTCGGTTTGTTTGTCGAGTCTCTCAGCACCTTGACCGTCATGAGATAGCTCGGTAGATTTGGGTTGACGAGTCTTTGGAACACGGCGTGTAGTTCCTTACCGAGTGCTTCAGAGGTATTATTGCGCGACAGTACTTCATGCACTGCGTGCATAAAATCACCGATATTCGTTTTGTTCAGATTCGTGAATAGCGGTGCGGACATATCGATCACCTGCTTCGGTCGACCGATCGGTTTTGGTGCGAGTGGCGGAGACTCATCAGAGACAGCTGGTATTGCGGCACCGAGAGATTCGGAATCGGGAAGAATAGGAGCCGGCAACTCATCTTCCATCGAATCATCGGAATCGCAGTCGGATGCTGAGGATACATCAGTCGATCCACGCTTCGAATCATCATCATCATCCGAATCAGACGCCGAAGATTGACGATCATCGTCATCGTCCGGACCTTCGCCAAATGAATTCGCAAAACCTTCATCAATGGATATCGGTGCCACGGCCAATTGTGCCTGTCCAGAGACGAGCATATGCATGGTCGACTGCGGCGGAGGATCACGAGCTGACCAACAACAAAGGCGAACACAACGTGAGAACAGAACGTTCATAAATCGTAACCTCAATCTGGAAATCGCAACTGACCAACAATTTTGCGAGTCTCTTCTGACAGCCGCATGTGTTTCCGCTCAAGCCTTCTACTCATCCAGACGCCGTCATCAGACTCCTGTATGCATCCGCGACAGGTGCATTGAATTGTACCTGCGGTTTTTCCTTTCTTCTTTCCTCTACAATGATTGCAAGAGCAAGCAAGGAAAGCTTGTAAGCACTCTGCATCGTGCGACAACTGCATCCACATCGTATTCTCCTCCTCACCTCTTTCTTGACTTCTTCGTTACCTCTGACTCCTCTACTGGCTTTCTTTTCGCGTGTTTCCTCGGACTATACCGGATTGGCACGCTCGCCGCTGCTGCTGCTGCTGCTGGTTGACTCGACATCGAGACGGTGAAGATGGAAGCTGACGAAGCGACTCACGGGTGGACAAAAATCAATACTCAACCTATCGATCGAGCATATGGAGAGCAGAGACACGGAGAGTGTGAATGAGTGATCGAATGATTGAGTTGTGCGCCACTGAAATTTCGCTGCAGAAATGAACTACTGACCGATGATGAGACGAACAGTGTTTGATCGTGCGAAATCTCTTTCGCGACCCCTATCGTCAGATCTTCCTCGACTACATTCGTATGCCAAGTGACTATCTCAATCAAGCCAAATCGCTCCTCACCGAAACACTGCCGCATCCCATCCGACTCGGTATGATCGGCGCTGACACTGAGATCTTCCTACCGAATGATATCGGTGGTAAGGTGTTGACGATGGTGACCGCATCGTTGGGGGATCAGATGTTCATTCAACAGATTAAGACTGAGCGAAATCCACTCTGGATTGCTACCGAGGATTCGACCGTCACTGCCTCGCTCGGTGGTATCTCCAACGGTGAAGACGGTGCGCTCAAATATCTCGCTCTACCAAGACCGTGGCTGCGACTGACCTTGCGTGCGAACCAACGATTTGAATGCGTACGTACTGTGTTCATTCAGCTGCTCACGCGTCCCGCTCCAACTCTCATGTGTCGCTTCGTTGTGTTGACTCATCAGACCGAACCGGTACCGAAGCCGACGAAGTCGCAGTCCTCCTCGGCGCAAGCTGCTCGAAATGCGCTTGGAAAGTCGGCGAAGCGGATCGACGCTGCAGCCAGCAAGAAAGAGGATCAAGAACAGGAAGAGGAAGACGCACCACGCGTACGAAACAGAAAGGTATGCTACTGAAGGTTGTGATTGCGTAAAGTGTCGTTACGATTTCGAGAATCTTACTCTTGATTTGTTCTTGTCTGTTCAACAGCGCTCGAGCACGGCGGCCTTTCATGGCTCAACAGGTGGCGGAACCGCATCTGAGAACAAGTGCAAAACCGCCAATTACATCGCAGCCATTGTTGCTCTTGAACAGGTCCGCATGCGCAAACTGAGT
>JAURWL010000150.1 GCA_030654965.1 Dehalococcoidales bacterium
TCTCAGGACGGCATTGACCAGTTCCGTTGAGTAGGTGGGCAGTCTGACATGTTTGGGACGATGAGAACGGCTCTCCAGTGTCTTAAGGTCCTTGGGGTTATACCGTTTAAACCACCGGTAGAAAGTCTGCGGGGAGATGCCGAAATGCCGGCAGGTCAAGCGAGCGTTGTTACCGTGGGCACGGTAGTAATCAAACCACTTCAGCCGATTACTGGCATCGGGTGAAATATCCCCTATCCGTTTGCCTAGGGCAAGGCTACCAGGAACCAGGGCGCTTCTTATCTTCATCCTTCAGCGGAAGGATTCATGACACCATTATATAGTGTCACCTATCTATCTGAACTACTACATATTCATTGACACTCCCTACCAGTTAGCATAAAATCAATGGTAATTACTTTATTGGAGTGAATCAGAACACACGTGAAAAGCGATGAACTCAGAAGCCTTTATCTAAAGTTCTTTGAAGGCAAGGAACATAAGATTATCCCCAGCTCTTCTTTAATTCCGTATGGCGACCCCACGCTATTGCTTACCAGCGCCGGCATGGTGCAGTTCAAGCCCTATTTCACAGGTAAAATGGTTCCGCCCAGCCCGCGTATGGTTTCCTGTCAGAAATGCTTCCGCACAACGGATATTGATTCGGTCGGAGACCCTACCCATCTTACCTTTTTTGAAATGCTGGGCAACTTCAGCATTGGTGACTATTTCAAAAAAGAAGCGATTGCCTGGGCTTGGGAGTTCGAAATTCAGCAACTTAAACTTCCCAAAGAGAAACTGTGGGTAACTATTTTCTATGATGATAATGTCGCCCACGACCTGTGGCGCGGTCAGAATGTCCCTGAAGAACGTATAGTCCGGCTCGGCGAAAAAGATAATTTCTGGGGCCCGGCAGGTGTGTCAGGTCCCTGTGGCCCATGCAGTGAGATTCATTACGACCTGGGTAAAGAATATGGTTGTGGTAAGCCTGACTGCAAGCCCGGGTGCGACTGCAAGCGCTTTACTGAAATCTGGAACCTTGTATTCCCCGAATTCAATCAAGCTGAGGACGGCACGCGCACTAAGCTCCCCAAACCGGGTATCGATACAGGCATGGGTTTGGAACGCACGGCTGCCATCCTGCAGGGCAAGTCCACAGTCTATGATTCCGATATTTTTTCACCTCTACTCATTAAGGTGGCTGAATTATCGGGGAAGAATTATGGCACGAATGCTGTTAGTGACAATGCCATGCGGGTGGTGGTGGAACATAGCCGGAGTCTTGTATTTTTACTTGCCGATGGCGTTATGCCCGGCAAAGAGGGGCGGGGCTATGTGCTCCGCCGTATCCTGCGCCGCGCCGAATACTTCGGGGAGATGCTTGCCCACGAAAAGCCTTTCATTATCACGGTAGCAGAAGAGGTCGTTAAGAAGATGGGACCGGTGTATCCTGAGCTTGTGACAAACCGTAACCATATTATCAATGTCATCCGCTCTGAGGTGGAGAGCTTCAGAAAAACTTTACCCGTGGGCAGGGGAATACTAGAGAACATCATTGCCAGCACCAGCGAACAGGGCGGCGCATCAAAGATAATATCAGGACGTGATGCTTTTATTCTCCATGATACCTATGGCTTCCCCGTTGACCTGACCAAGGAAATCGCGACTTCCCATGGATTTACTATGGATATGACCGGATTTGAAAAGGAGATGGAGAAACAACGAGAACGCGCCCGAGCCGCCCGGCTGGGAGTGGAAGGCTCTGCGATAAATACAGAACTCCAGCTTGACACCAAACCGACCAAATTCGTTGGTTATGAACAGCTTGTCGCTGATTCACAGATTGTGGCAATCTTTGTTGATGGAGAATCGGTGGGTGTGGTGCATGAGGGACAGGAAGCCGGGATTGTGCTTGAGACTACACCCTTCTATGGCGAGATGGGCGGCCAGGTGGGTGATACCGGAGAAATTGAAGGCAAAGGGGGACACTTCGCCGTAACCGATACTATCCGAATCAAAAGCGGTGACATTATTCTGCACCGGGGAAAAGTGATGAAGGGCAGTCTGGTGGTAGATGATAAGATACGCGCGGAAGTAAATACCGACCGCAGAATGGACATTGCGCGTAACCATACCACAACACATCTTCTCCAGTACGCGCTCCGTAAAGTTCTCGGTGGGCAGGTACAGCAGAGAGGTTCACTGGTCACACCGGAACGGTTCCGCTTCGATTTTTCACAACTGGTTGCTTTGAGCCCGGAACAACTACAGCAGGTACAGCGTATCGTCAACGGCCTCGTTCGTCAGAACCTGCCGGTATACGCCGAGGTGTTGCCTTACCAAAAGGCGGTTGTCGAAGGCGCGATTGCTCTCTTCGATGAAAAATATGGAGATACAGTGCGAGCGCTCAAGGTGGGTAAGCCGCCGGTGAGCGTTGAACTTTGCGGCGGCACGCACATCCATGCGACGGGGCAAATCGGGTTTCTTCAGATTCTCACGGAAAGCAGTATCGGCTCAGGATTACGCCGTATCGAGGCGGTGACAGGTCGGGGAGCAGAGGAGTTTATCGAAAGATTGTCCGCTGAGAGGAGGGAAATTGCCAGAGCTGTTGAGGCTTCTGGAGATGATGTCCTCGAAAAATTGACTGTCAAAATTGCAGAATCTGAGCGAGATAGGAAGCGTGTGCAGGAAATTGAGCGTGATTATGCACACTTGATCGCAGAACAGTTGTTAACACAAGTAGAGCACGTTAAAGATATCCATCTGATCACTGCGCACGTTAAACCTTTGCATGCGGAGACATTACTTTTAATTACTGACTATCTTCGTGAGAAACTGAAAAGCGTCATTATTGTCTTGGGCACGGTATATGAAAATAAGCCCTCATTTATGGCTGTTGTGACCCAGGACCTTGTCGGTAAAGGATACAATGCTAGTAATATAATAAAACAGGTAGCTAAAGTTGTAGGGGGTGGGGGTGGGGGTAAACCAACAATGGCACAAGCCGGCGGCAAAGATAAAAACAAAGTAGATGAAGCCCTAAAGCTCGTGAGGAGTCTAATCTAGCGTGGGGACGCGTATCCTCGGGCTGGATATCGGCGATAAACGTATTGGCGTGGCGCTGGGCGACCCCACGGGGATTCTCGCCAGCCCACTGACAATCATCGACCGCATCACTGATGATGAGGCAATCGATGACATTCTCAGAATCGTTACTGAACGTGGGGTGGCACGGATTATCGTTGGGTTGCCACGCTCAATGGATGGCGGTATCGGTCACCAAGCGGAGAAGGTGCAGTCATTTACTGAGGCATTGCAACAGCATACCACTGTTCCGGTTGAATACCGCGACGAGCGTTTGACTACTGTCACCGCGATACGGCTGAAGCAAGAAGCCAGCACCAGAAAACTGAATAGGAAAACGCGTTATGATGCTATGGCAGCGGCAATTATTCTACAGGAATACCTGAACGAAAAACCATTAGAAAACCGTCAGATATAACAGGAAAATTACAATCATCAATAATCAACTATCAGGCAACAATCAAGTCATAAATGGTAACTTGTAACACGGACAATTATACAGCCAGGACAAGCTGTGTTGGAATGGTAATTTTTATCGGGTCTAGGATATGCCATGAATAATTTCCGTCTTCTGAAAACCTCTGGTAAAGCCCGCGCCGGTGTATTAACGACTCCACACGGCGTCATCTCCACACCTGTCCTCTGCCCCGTCGGCAGTCAGGGTTCGGTAAAGACACTCACACCGCAAGAGGTCAAAGACCTCGGTATGGACATGATTCTGGCGAATACCTATCACTTATACCTGCGACCTGGCATTACTATCATTGAAAAACTCGGCGGTCTGCACAGATTCATGGACTGGGATGGCGCTATTCTTACCGACAGTGGTGGTTATCAGGTTTTTAGCCTATCTCGACTGCGTAAAGTAACCGATGAAGGTGTGACCTTTCGCTCGCATATCGATGGCAGTCAATATACCCTCACACCGGAACTGGCTATTCAATATCAAGAAGCGCTTGGCGCTGATATTATCATGGTGCTCGATGAGTGTGTAGGGCATGATGAAAGTCGTGAAAAGGTTTACGCAGCAATGGTGCGCACGCATCACTGGGCGGAACGCTGTCTCGAAGCGCACCAACGGCGAGAACAATCACTCTTCGCCATTATTCAGGGCGGGACTTACCCGGAACTGAGAAAACAGTCGGTTGATACCCTGACTGGATTAGACTTTGATGGTTACGCAATCGGCGGGCTGAGTATCGGGGAACCGAAGCGGGTGACATTTGACATAACGGAGCAAACAGCGTCGCTATTGCCTCCTGATAAACCACGTTACCTTATGGGAGTTGGCGCGCCGGAAGATATTGTGGAGTGTGTGGGGAGAGGGATAGATATTTTCGATTGCGCCCTGCCCACCAGAGTGGCACGGAATGGGGCATTGTATACTAAGACGGGTAGGGTGGATATTATGAATGCCAGCTTCCGTGAGCAGAGAGAACCGATTGAAGCCGATTGCACCTGTTATACTTGCCGGCACTTTTCTGTCGCATACCTGCATCACCTTTTCAGAAGTCGGGAATTGCTTGCCTATCGGCTCGCCACCATCCACAACCTGGCATTTATGAGTAACCTCGTCCGCTCAATCAGAACTGCTATTCTCAACGGTACATTTGAATCCTTCCGGCAGAGCTTTCTTGCCAGCTACAAAACCACAGACGAAAAAACGCGCCTCACACAGAAGAAAAAGTGGTTGGAGGCGCGCTCCGAAATACGAACTGAAGAAGATTAACCGCGCTCGATGCGGTTCAGGCGTTTGATGATATTTTCCGCTTCCAGAATGATTCTATCAATGATTTCTTTAACGTTTGGAATATCGTGGATGAGCCCGACTGTCTGCCCGGCCGTGATGATGGCATTACTGGTCTCACCGGTTTCATAAGCGGCACGGACTTTATCGCCGGAGATGAGGGGTAGAATCTCTTCCACTGGCGCGCCCTTCTCTTCCATTTCAAGGATTTTCTGGGTAAAATCGGTGCGTACCACACGCTCGAGATTATTGATGGTGCGGTGGACAAGCATGGTGTCTTTTTCAGTCAGCTGGGTGAACCATTCCTTTAGTTTGGGATGAAATGCGCACTCTTTGCTTGCTGTGAAGCGCGTGCCCATTAAGACACCTTCCGCGCCTAATGCCAGCGCCGCGATGAAACCCCGCCCATCAGCGACACCGCCTGCCTGAATGACCGGGATTTTCACGGCATCGACACACGAGGGAATGAGCACTGATGCGGCGACATCGTCAGGCAGGGGATGTCCCGCTGATTCAAAGCACACGATGTTCACGGCATCTACCCCGATGCGTTCAGCGGATTTCGCATGGCGGGCGCTCCCTACCTTGTGCATGAATTTGCCACCGGCATCCTTGACCATTTTGATGTATGGCTCCGGACTTCTCCCTGAGGTCTCGAAAATACGCATGCCTTCCTCAAGTGCAGCGGTGAAGTACTCTTCATAAGGGATGCGGCGCATTGTGGGTAGAAGCGTCACATTGACCGCAAAGGGTTTATCAGTGAGCTTCCGGGTTTTACGAATTGCATCGCGGAGTTCCTGAGCCGAGCCGTAGTTGAGAGAGGTTATCATACCCAGTCCACCCGCATTGGAAACGGCGGCAACCAGTTCTGCCGTTGCCAGTCCGCCGCCCAGTGCTCCCTGGATAATAGGATATTTGATGCCGAACAATTCCGTGACGCGCGTTTTGAACATCTCAAACCTCCAGTTAATTCTTGTGCTATAAAAAATAGCAGGTAGCATCATCAGTACAGTCCGACACTACCTGCCCGTTTTTCTATGCGGTTTAGTCTCCAGCGCTTATAAATTACCTAGTCGGCGATTTGCCTATTCATCTTGCTTAGTATCTGCTTGGCTTCCGCTACCGTGCGGTCAATGACTTCCTGTACTGTGGGAATGTCATGAATACGGCCTACCGTTTGTCCCATCATCAGGATGCCATTGACAGGGTCGCCTCCAACGGTAGCGGTGCGGAATAACCTGCCTCCAACTGAAAAGCGCATTGCCGAAGCCATACCCTTCAGCCCACCACCCCGACTCTTCCTCAGGCTGTTGGCCGTTTTGAAGAGCTGTCCGTAATCTATTTTGAGTTCTTTCTTCATCATCATACCCGCCGACCAGGCATCAAACAATGGGAAGCTCTTCTTCTTGAGCATTTCCTCTGCCTTCTTATTGCGCAGGACCCGGCAATTAATACCGTCGAATGTGGGGTCAATAACGGTGTCTTCTTCGGTGGATTTGACCCAGGTCTCTTTGATAGCATCGGAAACTTCTGCTTCTTTGGTAGCCGCGAGTCTGGTGCCCATAGAGATACCCTCAGCGCCGAGCGCCAACGCTGCCGCTAGCCCTTTGCCATCGGCATATCCGCCAGCCCCGATACAGGGCACTTTCACAGCTTCTACAACCTGGGGCACCAGCACCAGTGCGCCGACATTGCCGGAATGAGAGGCGGCTTCATAACCGGTAATGATGAGGGAATCCGCGCCGAGTTGCTCGGAACGCTGGGCGTGTCTCACCAGAGCGATAGTGCCGATAACCTTACCGCCGTAGGAGTGCACTCCCTGTATAAATGGCTGAATTTCTGGGGGTCTGCCAAGTGAGTAGTTGACGACCGGCACTTTCTCCTCAATGACGACGTTAGCGAGTGGTCCGGAAGCAATTCCCAGAGTGAGGTTGACACCGAAGGGTTTATTGGTGAGTTTACGGATTTCTTGGATTGCCTTTCTCAAGGAGTCAGGGTTGTACTGTGCTCCTGCCAGAACACCGAGGGCGCCGGCGTTAGACACCGCCGCCACTAACTTGGGCGTGGTTAACCAGTTCATACCTGCCAGCATGATTGGATACTTAATCCCGAAAAGCTCCGTCATCCTTGTTTTCATTATCTGTATTTCCTCCTCAATGTGCTATTCTCTCAATCCCTTCAGTACGTATCAAACGTTTTTATAGTAGTTAACTGCCGACGCCCAAAGTCTGGAGTCTTTTCATGATGACTTTGGCATCTTTAATAATACCGTCGATAATCTGTTTCACGGTGGGAATATCTCTAATCAACCCAACGCACTGCCCGACACTGATATTGGCTTCGCTGAAATCTCCAGTGGCATAGGCATTCCGTCCGCGAGTGCCGCTAATCATCGGGAGCAGCTCATCGATGGTAGCGCCTCTATTTTCCATTTCAAGGACTTTTTCCGTGTGGGCATTTCTCACCACTCTGGAGGCATTTTTAATAGATTTCTGTATGAGGATCGTGTCAGCTTCGGTCAAACCGCATAGCCATTTCTTCACATTATCGTGGATATTGGCTTCTTTGCTGACCATGAAGCGACTGCCGATAAGCACACCTTCGGCGCCCAGCGCCAGAGCCGCCACGAATCCCCGCCCATCAGCAATACCACCGCCGGCAATGACAGGTATCTTGACCGAATTGACCGCGACCGGTACGCGCACTATCGTGCCGACTTCTTCCTGTCCCGGATGTCCGGCGGCTTCCGTTCCCAGAATCGTAACCATGTCCACACCGACACGTTCGGCGGTCTGGATATCCTTAGTCCGTGTTGCCCGGTGCATGACTGTAACACCGGCGTTCTTGAGCATCTGCATGTAGGGCTCCGGACTCCGCCCCGAGGTCTCGATAATACGGACACCTTCACCGATGGCGGTTTGAAAATAGTCTTCGTATTTTACAGGGCGTGAGACAGGCAACATGGTGATGTTAACAGCAAACGGTTTCTTGGTGAGTTTCTGGGTTTCTCTAATGGCTTGCTGAAGCTCCTGGGTATTAGGGTAAGAGAGCGATGCCATCACACCCAGCCCGCCGGCATTGGATACTGCCGCTACCAGTTCCGGTCCGGAGATGTAAGCCATAGGTCCCGCGATGATGGGGTATTTGATTCCAAGCATTTCAGTGACTCTTGTTTTTAGCACGATTTATCTCCTCTCGTAATAATGACGACCTATTATGCTACTTGGAAAA
This sequence comes from Dehalococcoidales bacterium, assembly GCA_030654965.1. Taxonomy (GTDB): domain Bacteria; phylum Chloroflexota; class Dehalococcoidia; order Dehalococcoidales; family Fen-1064; genus JAURWL01. The sequence goes on from JAURWL010000150.1 coordinate 8,042, forward strand.
GGCGGGTGTCAAATTGGACGGGTGAACATTTATTGGTCACACAAGCTCAATTTAGGCTCTTTCCGTTTCTGGTAAGAGATTGGTAAGAGGTAATCGTTTACGATGGTTATGTAATTTAAGATGAAAAAGCGTCTTTACCACACTGCGCGAGTTCAAAGAATTTATCGTGGGGACTAAACCACATCTAAGCTTGTCTTTATCTGGATAATCGAGGGATTAGACAGCTATGGTGAGTAAGGAATATACGACCAGAGGCAATGTGCTCATAGTAAGTGATGACCATGAAGCAAGCATCACCCTGGCAAATCTTCTGCGTAATTCCGGATATTTCTGCAATCTGACTACCTGCGCAAATGATGCTCTTTCCGTGCTTTCGGCCTTAGCATATGATGTTGTTATTATTGACCTCGCGTTAACGGGGGAGAACTGCAACGAGTTGCTGAAGACTGTTCGAGCGAAATATCCCCAAACAGCCATCATTATGATTGCCAGTAAAGACAGTATCAATAGCGCCGTTGTAGCTATGGAATCAGGCGCAAATGACTATGTCATCAAACCTTTAGATA
>JAURWL010000157.1 GCA_030654965.1 Dehalococcoidales bacterium
GACCGAGCACAAAGCCGTTGCCAACTCCGATCGGAATGCGACCACGCAGATCTGAACAACAACACAGCCGTGTGAGCGACGGATCGGATCGAGAAATACGTCGAGAGCGGCATCGTGTCAAAACTGACCGGGTAGAGCGAAGGTAGTCTGTCCATTACCACCGTACGTTGTGCCTAATAGTGAGAAGAGCGCCTGATTTTGAACAATGGGCTGACAAATTGAGAGAACATGAGAATGCAGGTTAGCGACATGATGAGATCGGGCTCAGCAGTAGTGCTCGCTGTGGACGGACCAAAAGTTGTCCATTCGCCTCGGCCCAATCGTTCGTGCCGATGAAGTTGTGCGGTATCAATCGTATTTCGGAGATGTACGGAGAATCGGTACCCGCTTGCAGCAAACGGCGTCGATTGCGGGATGGGAAATAGCCTTGAATGGCGATACACCAGACGAGTCCAAGATACGGTTGCATGATCGGATATCCAGTCGGTGATGCAAATCCAGCCGACGCCGTAGATCTCGTTCCAGATTGACTCACTGTCGTGATTTGATGCTTGTGAGACGGTAAATTTGCCGCAGTGAGAGTAATTTGTTCTTGACCGCTCTTCTCACCTGACGACAGCAGCAGACAACGAGTCGAGTCGAGGGAAAATAATGAGTGTGAGAGAGACAGTGATGGAAGACAATACACAACATCATCAGCAATCGCAGCAGTCGAAGTGCGTTCGACTGACCGAGAGAATAAGTGTTTGAGCCGAGAGTGCCTCGATGCATCGGAACTCGACCTCGAAGATCGGGGAGAGCGAATGTTGATTGGCCGTCTCCACCATACGTTGTGCCGATGATGGCGTAGAGAACATTATAGGTGGCGATCGAAAGTATTTGACCATTGCAGAATGCGGTACCAGCGGGAGCGAAATTGCCCGCAAACATGAAAATTTCGCCTAAATTGCCGCCGCTGTCGGCGGTCGGGAAAGTTCCATCCGTGAGGATCACGAAACTGACAGCGAGCGTCGGTTGCATGATCGGTATCGGAGATCCCGTCGATTTCGTGAGTGAGCCGGAATCGACCAGCGGTAATAGTGTGGTGTCCGTGCATGTCGCTGTGAGATCGCCCGTTGGACTGCCGCCAGTGGCGACTAATTGAAGAACATCTGAGTCGCTCGGACTCACGATCGTAGTGAACGCGGGGGACGCGCTGAATGCGAGATCACCACCGAGTACTCCGATGATGGTGGTTGAGATGAGTATCGTGACGAGAAGAATGGAACGGCAACGAGCGACGGACAGCAGCTGCGGCGGCATCGTCGTCGACATCATGATCAACGAGAGACGATCGAACCTAACAAACACACACACACACACACACACACACACACACACACACACACACACACACACAGTGAGTGACAATTGTTGTTTCTGGTTTCTCTGCCAGTGGCACT
>JAURWL010000158.1 GCA_030654965.1 Dehalococcoidales bacterium
GCCGCCCACCAACGTCACCGGCGAACTGCACATCGGGCACGGGCTGACTATGACGCTGGAAGACATTATGGTACGCTGGCACCGGATGAAGGGCGACCCCACCTTATGGTTGCCGGGCTTCGACCATGCCGGCATCGCCACACAGGTGGTCGTGGAAAAAGTGCTCGCCAAAGAAGGCACCGACCGCCACAAGCTCGGTAGGGAAAAGTTCGAGCAGAGAGTCTGGCAGTGGGCGCGCGAATATCTTAAAACCATCAAAGAGCAGAAATACCGGCTCGGCTGTTCCGCGGACTGGTCGCGTGAGCGTTTCACCATGGACGCAGTACCCAGCAAAGCCGTGCTCACCGCCTTCGTCAACCTCTATGACAAGGGACTCATTTATAAAGGCGAACGCATCATCAACTGGTGTCCTCGTTGCGCCACCGCCCTCTCCGACCTGGAGACCGAGCATCAAGACCTGACCGGCAATCTCTGGTATGTCCGCTATCCGCTCGAAGACGGCAGTGGCTATATTACCGTGGCGACCACCCGTCCGGAGACTATCCTCGGGGATACCGCTGTTGCCGTGAATCCCGATGACGAGCGCTTCAAGGGCATTATTGGCAAGAAAGCTATCCTGCCTGCCGTCGACCGCGTCATTCCCATTATCGCCGACGAAGCGGTCGACCCGGCTTTCGGCACGGGTGCTGTCAAAATCACCCCGGCGCACGACCCGGTCGACTTCGAGGTCGCCCAGCGCCACAATTTGCCGCTGGTTCATATCCTCAATAATGATGCCACAATGAATGAGAACGCCGGTCACTACAAGGGCATGGACCGCTTTGCCTGCCGCGAGGCAATTGTCACTGACCTTGAGAAAAGCGGGCAACTCGTTAAGATTGAGCCGTACGCGCATGCTGTGGGACACTGCCAGCGGTGCAATACAATTGTAGAACCCCTGGCGAGCAAACAATGGTTCGTCAGTATGAAACCCCTTGCCAAACCCGCCATCGCCGCGGTCGTGGATGGACGCGTGACTATTATCCCCGACCGCTTCAACAAAGTCTATCTCAACTGGATGGAGAATATCCGTGATTGGTGCATCAGCCGCCAATTATGGTGGGGACATCGTATTCCCGTCTGGTACTGCAAGGACTGCGGCAAGCTGACGGTCGCCGTCGAGATACCCAAAGCCTGCCGGCATTGCGGCAGTAAGAACATTGAGCAGGACCCCGATGTGTTGGATACCTGGTTCAGTTCGGCACTATGGCCTCATTCCACACTCGGCTGGCCCGACAACACGGATGACCTGCGCTACTTCTATCCGACCACCGTTATGGAGACCGCCTACGATATCCTCTTCTTCTGGGTGGCGCGTATGATTATAATGGGGCTTGAGGATACCGGCAAAATCCCCTTCCAAACCGTCTACCTGCACGGTCTCATCCGCGATGAAAAAGGCGAGAAAATGAGTAAAACCCGCGGTAATGTGCGCGACCCGATTGATATCGCCGAAGAATACGGCACGGATGCCATGCGCTGTGCCTTCCTGACCGGACTGGCTCCGGGAAATGACAGCAAGCTCACGGATGTGAAGCTCGAAAACGGGCGCAACTTCGCCAACAAGCTCTGGAATGCCACCCGCTTTGTTGTGCGCAGTATTCCAACAGAGAAAATTGACCTGAAAATTAAACGTAACTCCCTATCGACTGAAGACCGCTGGATACTGAGCCGGCTCAACCACACCATCGCCACCGTAAACAAAGCGATGGAGGATTTCCAATTCGGGGAAGCATTGAGCCGGATTTACGACTTCCTGTGGAGCGAGTACTGCGACTGGTACATCGAGCTGGCGAAAATCCGATTACGTCCTGAATCTAAAGAAGGCTCTCCCCTCCCCATACTCATCCACGTGCTGGAGACCTCGTTACGTTTACTCCACCCCTTTATGCCCTTCCTCACCGAAGAGCTATGGCAGAACCTCAAGCACCGCCTGCCCGCTGACTGGCAAAAGACCGAGTCCATCATGATTGCCGGGTATCCGGTTGCGGATGTCAAAGCATCGGATGACGAAGCAGAAAAGGTAATAAATACCATCATCGAGATTGTGCGCGCTATTCGCAATGCACGCTCGGAGAATAAAGTGGAAGCCAACCACTGGGTTACCGCCGAAATCTATAGCGGCGACCTAACACCTGCCATAACTCCCTACTCCGAAGCAATGCAGACCCTGGCACGGGCGAAACCACTCACCTTCCACAAAAGCCGTCTCAAGGACACGGTCAGAGAGAATGCAGTTGTGTCTGTGCTTAAAGAGACAGAGGTTGTCATCCCGATGTCAAGCATGGTTGACCTTGCCGCGGAGCAAGACCGAATCAGGAAAGAGATTGAGCAATTGGAACCGGACATCGCCCGCTTAGAGGCAAGACTAAGAGACGAATCATTCTTGAGCAAAGCGCCCGCGCCGGTTATCGCCAAAGAGAAAGAACGGCTAGCAGAGAGAAAAGACCGGCTGGCACGTCTCCGACAACAGATTGGCAAAACTGGTTAAAACGGCTGTTCGATGATAATCGTCGGCTGACCGTTTAGCAAGCGGTTGGGCAGTCCGTGTCGCTGGACCCACTCCAGCGCTTTGCGGGTATCGCTGGCGACCCGCTCTTTATCGTTGTGTTTGAGCCGGTACTTGAAAAGCCAGTAAGTGAATTCCTTCAGTTCGCTTAAACTCATGGATTTCAAACGACGGTAGCGGCGCTCCTTACGGAACTGCTCCAGTAGAACTGATTCCATTTCCCCATAAACACGGTTAAAAGCCTCGTCGGTGTTGTCTTTGTCCTTGATATAGCCAGCAACGTGCCGCTCTTTACGAATTTCACCTTTTACCGCGAGCACCAGTGCCCGCTCCACAGTGACGCCATAGTAAAAATTAAGGTACTGGCGGTATCGGGTATGCCCGATGTAATCTCGGAATTGTTCCTTAGTTATGTCAAGCGGAGGTTGGTTATGCAGGAGAAGGGCGTTCTTTTCATCCTCGGGAAGTAGACCGTCAACGGTTTCGCACAAACGCTCCGCAAGCAACTGCCAGTCGAAGGCTTCGCCGGCTATGAGATAGCGGTAGTGGTGACCCTGATACGTCTCTTCCGCTGAACTCCACACCCCGATGGCTTCCAGCAGACTAATATACCAGTGTTTGCCCGTGGAGATTGCCTCGCGGAAGCGCCTGATAACCTCCGCATCCCCCAAGGTCAACTGTGTCGATGAATTATTGCTTTCGGGACTGTTCAATCCTACCTTCCCCGATTTCTGCCTTTAACCGCTCCAGAAGCTGAAGCCTGCCAGTGGTCAGTATTTCCTTTATTTTCTTTTCGATTGCTTCACCGACGCCAGGGATTTCTCTCAACCTGCCCTCGCTTGCCAGTGCGGATAATTCCACAGGTGATTTCTCAATCTCTTCCGCTACTTTACGGTAAGCTCTGACTTTAAACCAGTTCTCTTTCTTCTGTATGAGCAAGTCAGCCAGCTCCCGGAATATGGATGATACTTTAGCATTCGCGACCATACTACTTTCCTGAAAAGTCCCCAATCCACCTGACTCTATCGGTCTTGCTTCGCACGGCATTGACAAGTTTTCTGTCAGATGTCCAGAGCAGGCAATCCTCAAGTTCCGCTATGGCAAGATATTGCATGTCGTAGCACACTGGCTGATTCAAGTCCTTAGTTAGCTGCCACGCTTTGCGATAAATCTCCGGTCCATCAATGACCGTAAGCGGAATATCTAGGTAAATCGAGAATGCTTCTTCTCCTTCATCAGGTAGAATTCGTTTGAAATAGACTTGCTGTCTGAGGGCTGAAACCACTTCAGCGTGAAATAGAGCCGGTGCGACCATCTCTACGCTTTTTTCAATCCAATATCGCCTCAAAGCATTCGCTCTTACCGTGTGTCGCTCGTAAGACAACCACGACACGGCAAGACTCGCGTCAATGCAAACTTTGTTTAAGTTCATTCATACGCTCCTGGCGTACTTTACGAATTAATTCTGCGGCGTTGGTCGGTTCAGCACCTCTGTTTTTTATCCTGTTCTGCAATGCTATAGCTCGCTCCAGAAAATCTGGTTTTGGTCCCGCTTTGTATCTCTGAGTCGCGATTTCCCGGCAGAAACCAATGAGTTCTCTTTTTTTGATAAACAATTGATTTCCTAGTTTTTGCGCAGGTAGCTTCCCCGACCAAATCCATCTGCGGACAGTCTCCGTATTTTTCCCGCATTCTTTTGCGGCTTCACGGACACTTACCCATTCATTATCAGAAGAACCTGCCACCTTCTTACCACCCTATAATTGTAGTAGTCTACTACAATATTATCCCTACCGTCAGCCCTTGTCAATCTACATTACTTCCCACAGCAATGCTTATACTTCTTGCCGCTACCGCAGGGACATGGGTCGTTCCTACCCACTTTTTTGCCTGCTACCTTTGCCGTTTGTGTCACATCTGCATTGCCACGGCTGGCAGCCGC
>JAURWL010000160.1 GCA_030654965.1 Dehalococcoidales bacterium
AAGAGCAGCGAACCCTGATAAAAAATTCAAAGAGAATTGTAGTGCCTGGCTGTCATGCTACCGGTTTTATTTCTATACTTTATCCGCTTGTGTCTAAAGGTATTGTTGCTCCGGATTACCCGATTACCAGCCATGCTATTGCCGGCTATAGTGGCGGTGGTAAAGCCATGATTGTCGATTATGAAAGCAAGGGCGCGCCAGATGATATAAAAAATCCCCGCCCATATTCTCTCGCATTGAATCACAAACACATTCCTGAAATGACTAAAATTGTCGGTCTGGCTCAATCGCCTCTTTTCACTCCCACCGTGGTCAATGTATATAACGGCGAAATTATCTTTATCCCGCTCGTAGTACGCTATCTGAAGAAGAAACTCTCTGCCGAAGATATCAGGGCAGTACTGGCTGAATATTATGCCGGAGAGCGGTTTATTAAAGTGATGCCTTATCCTCCCGATGACTACCTGAAGGACGGCTTTCTGACTTTTACAGACTGTAACGGCACAAATAATCTCGAAATATTTGTCTTCGGCGATAAGGGAAGAGTTCTACTTTCGGCACGCTTTGACAACCTGGGTAAAGGGTCATCCGGAACAGCCGTACAGAATATGAACCTTGTATTAGGTTTGCCGGAAGACACCGGTTTATAACCTCTGTTGAGGTACTCCCGTATCAGGTACGGGACAAGGCACGGGATAAGCTTATAGATACATTCGTCTACTTAATGTAGACTCAGTATGACGTTGCGACGTCAGATTCGCTCGCTTAATGCTCACTCAGGACGATACATTCGACAAGATACATTCGTCTGCTGAAGGCAGACTCAGTACGACGCTGCGGTGTCGGCTCAGTACAGACTCTGCGGAGGAGGTCCATTCGTCCTTTTAAGAAGGACTCAGGACGACTCTGCGGAGTCGTTTTGGAAAAGCCACGATTTTTTATTGAGACAAAAGCCCTTTTTGAGTGTGATAAGATTACATAACCTGTAAAACAAATATTTTAAGATGTTAAAGTACACTCGATTCGTTTTGTAAGAATCAACCAACTGTTTTAACGGACGTATCAGGCTGAGAAGGTACTGGAACGGGGTGTTGTTCAAGAATGCCCTTAATGAATGTATTCAATTGGTGGGTGTCTTCTTGTGCCAACCGGTATTTTACGCCATACAATTTTGATAATAGCTTAGAGGCTTCTCCGAGCACGCGGTGGTTACCGGGGTTGTGCTGAAGTAAAGAGCGTAACTTGATACGGAGGACAGCGATTTCCGGGGTAATGCCTTCCAGATTAATAATGTTCCAGAATTCGCATAATTCCGTGGGGCTGAGGGTGGAGGAATAGAAGCCATGTTTGCGCGCATTTTGATTGCCCTTCTGAGCACCGCGTTTTCTTTTCATTTTACGATTACCTGTCAGATGTGATTCGTTTTGTAAAATAATTTGATTTTTAACAGGGAGCTGGAAACGACTCCAAAGCTTGATAGATAAGAATAAATCACTAAACAGAGAGGCTAATAGAGTAAGATAGCACGAGTGTTGTAAATTAACAACAGGATTTTGTCGCCATACTCAATGTATAGTGCAGGAACCACGAGTTCGAATCCAGTACCGCCCACCATTCACAGTCCTCACCTTTGCCCCTCCCAAATTCGAATACTGAAATCAGAAACCCGAAACAAATCCAAATTTTAAGGTTTTTTATCTCAATAAGCTATTTTCACTCACCCTGATATGCTACAATTTAGAGAACTTCTAAAGTATGAGACAGATGATGAAGATGGGATACATTGACTTTCAAGAAGTAAAGTCCTGGATACACAGGAACGGTCGACAGATTGAGATAGAAGTTTGGCAATACTACTTCGAAAACGGCAGCAAAGAGAGCGTTCTAGCGGCTTTATCATTTTTTCAAAATGAAGACGGCGGCTTCGGTAAATCCAGCAGGTGGTCCAGTTGTTTCAGAAAAGGTTTGAGAAAAGTCAGGCATTTCTCAGTGACGGTATTGGCTAAAGCTTTTGAGGATGACTTTTTTTGAGTATCATAAATATAGAACAACCCTCCTGTGTCGCGGTTTTCATCTCTAATACTCTGCGTACTACAGAAGGGTTGTTTTTGTCTTGTATTACCTTCTTTAACTTATGCCCGTTTTTCGGGGTGTGTCATGTTGAGGATTTTTGTTAAAGAGTTAAAACTATCTCATATTGATTAATTGTATTTTCAAATCCCAATTTAAGTAAAAATAATTTCATGCTATCGTAAGCATCATCTACATTAAAGATATTTAGTTGATTCATTGCCACCTTTTCAAACAAAGCTGAAACAATACTTCCTGCTATTCCATTGCGCCTATAATCTTTGTGTATTGCCAACTGAGGTATATCCCCCGTATTTTTATTAACCACTCCGTAGCCGATAATATTATTATCTAAACATACTAAAGCATAATTCATAATTCCTTTAACTGCATTAATGGAAGAAATGGAATTTTCCCAAGATGGTTGAAATTCCCAAAATGATTTAAGCTGTTCCCACTCGTTTTGTTTAATCTCTGTGAAATACTCAATCTTACAAGCCGATGTCGTTTTATTATGATTTTCTTTTTTAAGTTTGAAACTTGACAACCCTCTACGAATTTCAAAACCTTGTTTTTTATAAAGTTCAATGGCGGTGGTGTTTTCTTTCTTTACTTCTGTTAAATACTGCTCCGCATATTTTTGCCTTAATAATACCCGGAGCTTTTCAAACATAGTGTTTGCTATGCCTTGCCTCCTGTATGAAGGCACAGTACCGGAAACAATATCATATACTGTACTTTTTCCATTCCAAGTCCTAAACCCATTTAGAATGAAACCAGCAAGAATATGATTAGATTTTTCAAACGCACCCAAAGAAATTTCTGGAATGTATCCCCTTATTTGAAGCATATTTTGAAATGATTCAATGGATACATTTTTTGTTGATGGGAAATCTTCAAATGCTTGTAAATATGCAAGAAACAATGTTTGAACTGATGTGTTTTCAAGTGTTGCATAAATGTACATCTCTTATTCACCTTCTATCTCTAAAACTAATGACTTGACCCGCATTATCCCAATACCAAGACTATATAAGTAATTGAGGTCGGATGTCAAAAATAGACACCAAACCTTTCATACCGCCAGCTGTTCAGCATAGAATTTCTGGGCATATGCCGCCGGAGACAGGAATCCCAGTCTTTCCTGTCTGCGCTGCCGGTTATAGAAAATCTCGATGTACTCCGTGATATCTCGCATTGCTTGTTGCCTGGTTGCGTAGTGGCGGTGATGTACCAGCTCCTGTTTCAGGGTGCCCCAGAAGCTTTCCATGGGAGCATTATCAAAGCAGTTCCCCGTGCCGCTCATCGATGACCTGTACTGGCTGATGAATGGGCTGGCCAACCTGGGCGTAAATTCGGTTTATCCGGATCGGGTTATCAAGTTCGTCATGGAATGCCAGCGACCTAACGGTGGATTCTCAAGAGCCACCATAATGGGTATTCCTACCCTGGAATATACGTTTTACGCTATGTCAATACTAAAACAAGCAGATGCTATATAAACTCTATAAGCTAAAGGCCAATTCAAATGTCCGAGTTCTGTCTACCGTACAGTACCGCCCACCAAAGCGGATGTTTGTTTCATATCATTTCTCACTAAAATACGGAAGGTAGCCTTGAACATTTACCTGAATAAGGATATAATCTTACTGGTAAGAATATCGGTGAGGGAAGATTTATTATGAGAACTATAGAAACGTCCAGAATGTCCTCGAAGGGGCAAATAGTAATACCTGAGGAGATTCGCAACCGACTCGGTTTGAAAACCGGGGACAAATTTCTGGTCATAGGTGATAAGGACGTTGTGATTTTAAAGACGCTTACAGCTACTTCAATAGATGAATTTGATGACTTAATAAAAAAGGCACGCAAACAGGCTAAGGCGGCAGGGCTTAAAAGAGCTGATATTGTCAACGCTATCGCAAAGTCCCGGGAACAAAAGTGAAAGTCGTACTCGATACAAACGTCCTGATTTCGGGTTTATTTTTCCACGGTCCACCCGCTGCGATAGTAGAGGCTTGGCGAGATGGCGATATCCAATTTGTTTTGTCATCGGAAATTATCGATGAGTATATCAA
>JAURWL010000164.1 GCA_030654965.1 Dehalococcoidales bacterium
CTGGCCTCGAACAGTTCCTTGAGTGGCTGAGCTCTTCAGAGGGGTTGGCTGAGGTAAAGAAGTGGCTCAAACTGGAGGCCTACAAGAGGGGTATAGCAGGGCCTTCACACTTGAAAGAAACTTTTATCAAGGTTGGAGGTCGAGTGCGCTACATTGGCAAAGGGAACTACCGCTATGACACGTGGCCCAAGGATGCTTGGCTGAAGGCTGGTGTGACAGGGGTAGTAGTCGAATATCGCGAAGGCTCTTGTATCATCGCCCCCGAGGTGGTCATTGGAGGTGAGACCTTTCCCAAGGTGGAGCCCTGGGCTGTCGTCCGGTGGGATTTTGGTGGGCAGACGGCTATTGATGCAGAGAGTGAAGGGCGGACTTGGGAGCGTCTGACTACCTCACAACTGAGAGTCCCATCTGGAACCCTGTCTCTTCCCACCGGCGAGAAGTGCGAAGTGGTATCACCGCAGTACTACCACCTCATGGACTGGTTCAACATACCCCTACCGGACTACAGCTTTGCTATCGAGCCTGAGGCCAAAGAGCGCAAGATAGACGAGGTGCTCAAGAAGCTCCAGGAGGGGGTGGCTCACATCCACGAAAGTGGCGCTTTCAGAGACTTCCTGCTCACCATGTCCAAGTTTCATCAGTACAGCTTTGGTAATCAGATACTCATAGCGATCCAGAGACGGGATGCCACTAGGGTGGCTGGCTTTAACACTTGGAAAGACGTTAGCCGCTGGGTCAAGAAGGGGGAAACGGGCATCGCCATTCTGGCCCCATGTATGTCGGGGGAGAGGTTGAAGTGTCCTATCTGTGAAACTAAAGACCTCTTTACCGAAGGGTCGCTCAGAAAGCACCTATCTGAGTTTCACCAGCGGGTGGATGTGAGCGACCTTATAAGGTTGACCCGGGAAGAGGCCAAGACAGCGCCTCTTTACTTCAAAGTGGTCTATGTTTTCGATGTCAGCCAGACTGAAGGCAAACCCTTGCCCGAACTCAAGGTGCCGGTGTTGACTGGGGAGGCCAACGAAGACCTTTTCGTGAGACTTCTGGGTTTGGCTAAGATAAAAGGCTTGGAGGTCAGCTTTAAGTCGCGGCCGGATCAGGACCCGGACATCAAGGGGTCGTACCTTCCCAAGAGCATCTGGGTGAGGCCAGAAGAGTCGCGGGCCCAGCAGCTGAAGACATTTCTCCATGAAGTCGGCCACTACTTCAGCGAGGGAGTCTTTGGCCTACCGCGGAGGGTTGCCGAGACCATCGCGGAGAGCGCCGCCTTTGCCGTAGGGGCGCACTTCGGCTTTGACACGGGGACACGGTCATTCCCCTACGTTGCCCTGTGGGCCAAGGAGGAGAAGGTTCTCAAGGAGAACTTAGAGTCCATACGCAAGGTGACCAAGACTATGATTGACTCCTTGGAGCATATCGGGGTAAGCTAATTGGAGGTGCATTGTGCCTGATCCCCTAGCCGTACTCAATCAAGCCTGCCGCGATATGGGGGTCTGCGGCAGTACTGGGAATATGCCGGCGGCGCCGGGGGTGAAGCACGCTGCCGAGTTCTTCAAGGACAAGAAAGTGGTGAGGGTGGCGTGTTGGGAGGATGGCTGTGTTACCAGTTGCGTCGCTGAATTGCAACACGATGGCAAGACCAAGGAGGAGGTCTGCTGCTATACCAGTGAGGACGGCGGGGAGGAACTGTACCGGGCGTGGGCGGCTCATCTCTGTTCTCCTGAGGTGGGGTACAAGGAAAAACGAGTCGAAATAGCTTAGGAGGTCGAAGTGAGTCGGAAAAAGTTGGTGCTACTCAGTATAGTCACCGAAATGGTAGGCATAATAGGCATCAGCACAGGCGTGGGGGTAGAACTGGCGACCCATGCGGACTATGGCTATGGGATTATTACTGTAGGGTCTCTTTTTGTAGCTGCGGGGGGCTTGTTATTCGCAAAGATTATACCTAAACGAAAAGAGGACTAAATGCATCATAGAGACAGACGGGTGTTAAGCTACAATGAGTTATATCAACTCTATGTTGTTCAGGGGCTTTCCATATATGACATTGCTAAACTCAAAGGCACTAGGCCTTGGTGGTTATATGATAGGCTAAGAGAGTTAGGTATTCCCAGAACGCTGCAACATCCATCAAGTCTTGAAAGACACAAACAGGCTATGAAAGGGAGACGAGTCAGTCCTCTGACCGAAATTAAAAAGGGTGAGCATAGAGGAATTGCTACAGAATTTAAGCAAGGCAATAAGCCAAGTCCTAGAGCAATTGAGGCCAGTCATTATGCACAGAATAGGCGACCGAATCAAGTTGAAGTAAGACTGCTCTCAATCATCGAAAAAACACTCCCAGGAGAGTATCAATACACAGGCGATGGGAGTTTTCTTATAAATGGCATTTGCCCTGATTTCGTTAATTGTAATGGGAAAAAGAAGGTTATTGAAGTCTTTGGAGACTATTGGCACTCAGATAAAAAGGTGAGAAGCTGGAAAGAAACAGAACTTGGGCGTATTATGCAATACAGGCACTTTGGGTTCGATTGTCTTATTCTTTGGGAAAAGGATATACTGCACAAACCTGAGAATGAACTCGCAACCATCATTAAAATATTTCACAAGAATCGGTGCAAACTCCTGAAGGTTAAGCTATGATGCCAGAGGTGATTTCTGCAGCATGGCTTGAAGAACTCAATCTCTTGTGGCTGTTCTGCCCTTGGACTGAGACGGAAGCCAAGTTAGCCGAGGAGGGCGAAGATGTCTAAGAAACCACTATATCCGCATGTACCGAAGGGCATTCAGAAGGAAATTCAGAAGCTCAAAGTCACTGCATTTGCGTCAGAAACCGAGCGTATTGCAACAGAGAGAACGATTACACGAGAGGAGGAAGAGGCCATTCGGGTTGCCCAAAATGTTATACGGGAAATCCACCAATTGAAGCCTCAGCTTGATAAGTTGTACGACAAGGTCAAATACTCTATGTCAGGGTGGGAAGGACCACGCTCTATAGCTGCCGATCTCACTAATGCTGCTGGCAAACTAGAGTACGAGCTAACGGAGAAAATCAGGGCCTTTCGCCTCAAAAGGTAATGAGTGACAAGATAGTCTCGGCGGCCCAGTCAAAAATACAGCAGATTCTGGCAGCGGGCAAGGCACAGCTTCCGGAACAGGATTACCGCAGGCTGGTTGACCTGGTCCTTCAGCTTCAAACTGGCGGT
>JAURWL010000170.1 GCA_030654965.1 Dehalococcoidales bacterium
TACCGAAGCTGTACTTCCGAGAGCCCATTTCATCGCCAGACGCTCGGGATGCTTCTCATCCGAAAACTCAAACTGCAGCAGGTTGTCGAGGAAGTCGAGCAGAGAGTGGAGCACATGCAGCAGATCGATGAGAGATGAAGAAGAGGAGGCGGATGAAGCGCCGGAAGAGGATAGAGCGGTGAGTGATTGAAGCGTCGCTGGTAGACATTGCGTAAGTACGAGTGTAGCGAGATTGAGTAGTACATGTTGTTCAAACGCTGCATGGCATCGAATATGCATCGATACGGATACACCTGCGTTCGAGTGTGCAGTGCCTTGAGTGAACTCGGCTGTCAGCGCCTTCGATAGTTCGAGTGCGAGGATCGAGAAGAACATCGCGGAAGGCGCGGAAGGAGCGCCAGGTTGAACAGCTGCCTGACCACGTTGCAACAGACTCGCGACATAATTGGCCATCGCGATGAATGCCGGTCGTTCATCGAACTTCTTGTGTTGTTGCTTTTCGGCCTTCAATCGCACCTCGTCTTCATCGAGACATATCATTTTGTATAGAATCGCAACGACATGTACACATTCATTCATTATCAACTTTGTCCATGTGCCTGTTCCCGCTCGTGTCACCAAGCAGTTAAGTAGCGTGTTCTTCAACTCCTCGAGGAACGCACCGCCAAGTACTCGACCTTCACGCTGCACGGCGATCTTGATCGTGTCGAGTGCACTGAACTGTGCATGTGATACGAAACTACCTTGCAACAGGAAAGTGCAGAGTGCGTACGGACGAGATGTAGCACGAAAAGTCTGCAGGAAAGCATCAGCAGCGTCACGAGTACCGGCGTCGGCTGCCCGCTCCATTGCGAGACAAGCCTGCTCGATCTGTTGAACCATCTCGTTATCGCGTGCAGATGCCATGTTTGTAGAGGAGTGTCTGTTCTGCAATGGATCAACAAGGAGTCAGCTTCGTGTCGGGTCTGACTGTGCACCGTCCCGTTCGCTGCTTGCTCGCGCGCTGTCGACTGCGCAACGATGCGATATCAACAAGCGCGCACTCATGCATGCACCAGCTCGCAGCGCTCGTCGATCAGATGATCCGTTGCCATTCCATTCCATTCCATTCCATTCCATTCCATTCCATTCCATTCCATTCCATTCCATTCCATTCCATT